>DHFQ01000113.1 GCA_002402325.1 Candidatus Aminicenantes bacterium UBA4820 | reverse complement strand
AAGATGAAAAAGTTTGAAAATAATGTTATACTTCTTTCTTTAGAATTCCCGCTTGCGGAATTGGAAAGGGAAGATGAAGGAAATAGTATCTTTTTGTAATAAATTGTCTTTCTTGATTGTTCTTGCCTTTATTTTTCTATTTTGCTTCTCCATTTTTGCCGAGGAAAAAACCATTTCAAAAATTTCAATTGAAGGCGCCGACAGAATGACTCAGGATGCATTTCTTGCTTTGACTTCCCTCAGGCCAGGTCAGACTTACGATGAAGCGTATATTCAAAAAGAATTTAAAAGAGTATGGGATTCAGGTATTTTTGAGGACCTTTCAGTTGAAGAAAATGAAACCCCTGAAGGAGTTGAAATCATATTTAAAATCAAGGAAAAACCTCTCGTCTCCTCAGTTGAATACAAAGGGTCAAAGAAACTTACATCCACTTCAATCATTGATAAATTGAAAGAAAACAAGGCTGATGTCAAGACAGGCACTGTTCTAAATTTTGATACCGTCAAAAAAGCGGAGTCAGCCTTGAGGTTTATGGCTGCTGAGAAAGGCTTTCCTGATGCTACGGTAACATCAGAAATACAAAATCTTGGAAAATCTCAGGTTGCTGTCATTTTTCATATTGAAGAGGGCCCAAAGGCAAGAATCAAAAAAGTGCAGTTTATGGGTGTCAAGGCATTCAGCGAAAGAAAATTAAGAAACACCTTAAAAAAGACGAGAGAACACTGGTTTTTATCGTGGATAACAAGGCACGATATTTATTCTGAAAGTAGATATCAAGAGGATGAAAAGATCTTGAGAGAACTTTACGAATCTCAGGGTTACCTTGATGTTGAAATACAGGATCCAATAATTGAATCGGAACTGGCAAAAAATGGGAAGAAAAAGGATATAACAATAACAATTCCGATAAAAGAGGGAATTTCTTATAACTTAGGTGATGTTTCAGTCGAAGGCAACAAGGTTATTGAAGAGAATGACCTTTTCAAGGGCTTTAAATTTGAAAAGGGAAAAACCTTTAATAAGGTTGGATTTGATTCTGTCCTCAAAGCGATGGAAAAGAAATATGGAGAGAAGGGATACATATATGCAACAGCAACTCCAATTTATGATAGACACCCTGATACGAAAATTCTTAATATTACTATATCCATTACTGAAAACGAGAAATATTTTGTAAATAAAATTGAGTTCTTCGGGAACTCTTCAACAAGAGACTATGTTTTAAGAAGAGAGATGCAGATTTATGAACAGGAACTTTTTAATTACAAAAAATATGAAAGAGGTTTGTATAGATTAAAGATGACAGGGCTTTTTGATATTAAAGAAGACCCCGTGATCGTAAAGGTCCCGAATGAAAATAAGGTTGATGTAAAGATAACAGGAACCGAAGCAAACAAAAATGAACTTCTATTCGGCGGAGGTTATGGCGGAATTAATGGGTTCTTTCTTACCGGGCAGTTCAAGACTTACAACTTTCTTGGAAGAGGAACAACTTTAAGTCTAAATGTCGATTTCGGAAAAGTTCAAAAACTTTATTCAATAACCTATTCAGACCCGTGGTTCTTTGGGTATAGAACGGGTTTCTCCACTTCTATTTATGATCAAAAATTAAGTTATTTACAATTTGATCAGATCGCAAAAGGTGGAACTTTTGCTGTTACTTTCCCATGGGGAGATTTTGCAGGTTACCAGATTGGATACAAATTTGAAAAAGCGAAAGTAAAAAATGTTGAGAGTTACATTTACGCTAATCCAGATGTCTACGGATTGTATAACAGGGATACAACGACTTCAATGTTTTTTGCAAGTCTATTCTGGAATTCCGTCAACAATCCCTTTAGACCATCAAGAGGCTGGTCTTCCTACCTCACAATGAATGTTGCGGGAGGTCCCTTTGGTGGAGATAACTACTTTTTAGAACCAACATATCAGGGAAGCCTATTTTTACCGACATTTAAAAAACAGAATTTTGCCTTCCAATTTAAGGCTGGTTACATAACGCCTTTTGATGGAAGAGAATTGCCCTTATGGGAGAGATTCTTCCTTGGAGGCGAAGATTCTTTAAGAGGATTTGGAATAAGAAGTGTCTATCCTTTGACAAAAGATGACAGGTATTTTGTTGATGTTCAATCAGGAACAATTGAGGGTGGAAACAGATACTATCTTTCAAACATTGAGTATGTTTTTCACATAACCGAACAGATGGATGTTGCCTTTTTTGGTGATATCGGAAACACTTATCACGAAAGGCAAAAATGGGATTTATCCAATTACAGGGCAGACGCCGGGGTAGAAGTAAGATTTTTTATTCCTATGTTCAATGTACCCTTAAGACTGATCTGGGCAACAAACTTAAAGGAAAAACCGGGGGATGATTTCTCTCATTTCCAGTTTACGATAGGACTGACATTCTAATTTAAGATATGGAGGATTAAATGCGTAAAGTTATTGTTTTATTTTCAGCCTTAGTAATTTCACTAATTTCGGTATCAATTTTTTCTCAACAGTTGAAAATCGCGGTGGTTGACCCTCAATCAATCATTGAAAAATCAAAGGAAGGGCAGAGGGTAAAAAGTGAACTTCAATCATTCTTTGACAAGAAGCAGGGCGAGATCAACGCTAAAGAATCTGAATTGAAGGCGCTTGATGAAAGAATCAAAGACCCAAAGATTGCTGATGACAAAAAGGATGATTTGAGGTCTCAATTCCAGCAAAAGCTTTATGAAGCACAGGCTTTTGCAAAGGCATCTCAGGATGATATGGACAATAGAAGTGGCAAGATGAAAGAAGAGTTTGGTAAAAAACTTGATGAGATTATTCAAAGATACGCCAAATCAAAGGGATATTCTTTAATAATAGAGAAAAATTTATGCCTATTTGCCTCTGATGCCCTTGATGTTACGACTGACATAATTGCAGAGATGGATAAGGCATATCCCGGCACACCAAAATAGGTATGAGGCTTAGAGAGATTGCAGAACTTGTCGGGGCGGAACTAGTTGGAGATGGGGAAAAAGAAGTTAAAAAACTTTCCCCACTTCATAGTGCCGATTGTAATTCTTTAACTTTTTTAACCAATCCAAAATATAAAGAGCAGGCGATTAAAAGTGAGGCACTTGCCATTCTTACAAATTCAAAAGAAAACTTTGAGGGCAAAATTTTACTCATTCACAAAAATCCCTATTCAGCATGGGCTAAACTCCTTCGGGTTTTTTACAAAGAAAAGGAATTTTTGAAGGGAATTGACAGGACTGCAATCGTTGATAAATCCTCAAAGATTGAGGAAAATTGCCATATCGGTGCCTATGTTGTAATGGGGAGAAATTGTGTGGTTAAAGAAGGTGTAGTGATTGAACCCCATTGCGTAATTGGGGATAACTGCATAATAGGAGAAAATTGCCACCTTTACCCACGGGTTGTCCTTTATGACAATGTTGAACTTTCTAAAAGAGTAATCCTTCATTCTGGCGTAGTAGTTGGTTCTGACGGATTTGGTTACGCTGAAGATGAAGGAAAAATTAGAAAGGTTCCTCAGGTTGGTTCTGTTTTAATAGAAGATGATGTTGAAATAGGGGCAAACACAACTGTTGACAGGGGCTCTCTTGAAAAAACGATATTAGGGGCTGGAAGCAAAATAGACAACCTTTGTCAGATTGCCCACAATGTCACCCTGGGAAAGAACTGCGTGATTATTGCCCAATCTGGAATAAGTGGCTCAACACAACTTGGGGATGGTGTAATAATGTCAGGACAGAGCGGGTCTGTCGGACACATAAAAATAGGGAGTTTCTCTATAATTGGTGCAAAATCTGCGGTTACAAAAGATGTTCCCTATAAATCTCATTACACGGGGATACCGGCCCAGGATCACAAAAAATATCTTAAAGAGCAGGCAATTTTGAGAAGGATTGATAAACTGTATGAAACTTTAAAGAAAATTAAGGAGATAAAAGATGATAGAGATTGATGAAATCCTTTCAATTCTTCCACACCGCTTCCCATTTCTTCTTGTTGATAAAATCCTTGAGATGGAAGAGGGAAAGAGGATTGTAGGAATTAAAAATGTTACAATTAACGAACCGTTCTTTCAAGGACATTTCCCTGGTAAGCCTGTAATGCCTGGCGTTTTAATACTTGAAGCGATGGCTCAGGTTGGAGCAATACTTCTTTTAAAAAACATTGAAAATAAAGAAAATAAACTTGCCCTCTTTGCTGGAATTGATGAGGTAAGATTCAGAAAGCCTGTAGGTCCAGGTGATGTTTTGAGATTTGAAGTAGAGGTTTTAAAAGTAAAGGCAACAATAGGAAAGTTGAAGGGAACGGCTTATGTCGGAGATGAAATTGTTTGTGAAGCAACGGTAATGTCTGTTCTTGTGGATAGAAAAAAATGATTAAGAATAATTGCTCTTTTGTTGAAGATGGTGCCACAATTGGAGAAGGATGTGAGATTTCTCCTCTTTCTTATATTGGCGCTAAGGTAAAGATCGGCAAAAATTGTAAGATAGGTCCATTTTGCTTTATCTCTGGAAAGACAACTATTGGCGATAATAATGTTTTTCTTTCCCACTCAGCAATTGGTGGTCCTCCTCAAGATATAGGATACAAAGGTGAGGATACAGAGTTAGTAATAGGAGACAATAATGTCTTTAGAGAATTCGTAACCGTCAACAGGGCATCAACCAAAGAAAATTGGGTAACAAGAATTGGAAACGGTTCTCTCTTTATGGCATATAGCCACATAGCCCATGACTGTCAGGTTGGAGACAACATTATTTTTGCCAATAACGCCACACTCGCGGGTCATATAAAAGTTGGTTCATTTTCGACGATTGGTGCGCTTACTGCAATTCACCAATTTTGCACTGTTGGGGAACACGCTTTCATTGGCGGAGGATCAATTCTTACGAGGGATGTGCTTCCCTATGTGAAAACGGTTGGTGCAAGAGGAGAAGGGAAAATCTTTGGCATAAACACGATTGGACTTCAAAGAAGGGGCTTTCCAGAAGAGGTTATTAAGGCTTTAAAATCTGCATACAGGATACTTTTTAATTCAAAGATGCTGCTTTCAGAGGCACTCCCGTTTGCAGAAGAAAAATATGGCAATTTTAAAGAAGTTGCATACTTAATAAGATTCATCAAAGAATCAAAAAGGGGGATACAAAGATAAAATGGCATTAAAAACTGCTGTTATTGGAGTGGGTTCTTTGGGCCAGCACCATGCAAGAATTTTATCTTCTCTTGCTAACTCAAATCTGGTGGCAGTAGTGGATAAAAACGTTGAACGAGCAAAGGAAATAGCGTCAAAATATAACACATCGTTTCTATCCGATTATAAAGATTTAAAAGAAGTTGATGCCGTTGTGGTATCCGTTCCAACCTCTTTACATCTTGAGGTTTCAAAATATTTCCTTGAAAAAGGAATCTCTGTCCTCTGTGAAAAACCAATGTCTGCATCTTTAAAGGAGTGCGATGAAATTCTTGAAAGTTGGAACAAAAGAGAAGGAAAACTTCTTGTTGGCCATATTGAACATTTCAACCCCGCTGTTGAATCTGTTTTAAATTCTGTTTCAAATCCAGGCTTCCTTGAAGTTCATAGGCTTGGCGTTTTTACGGGAAGGTCTCTGGATGTTGATGTAGTCTATGATCTTATGATTCACGACATTGAAATTGCTCTATCACTTGTAAAAAAAGAGATTGAAGATGTTGATGCTATTGGAGTCAATGTCCTTTCTCAACATATTGACATTGCAAATGCAAGGCTTTTATTTAAAGGTGGATGCGTTGCGAATTTAACATCAAGCAGAATTTCAAGAGAAAAGGTTAGAAAACTCCGCATTTTTGAGAAGAATTCATATTTTTCAGTTGATTATGGAGAGCAGAGCATAGAGTCTTACAGGATTGAAACTTCTTGTGATGGAAAAAAAGAAATAAAGAAGGTTGATTTTAACATAGAAAAAAAAGAACCTTTGAGAATAGAACTTGAGCATTTTTTAAAGGTTGTTGAGGGAAAAGAATCGCCCAAAGTCAGCGGTGAAATGGGAAGAGAATCTGTAAGAATTGCCTCAACAATTGTTGATAAAATTCACAAAAGATGGCTAATGCAGAATTAAATTCCTTTGATGATTTTATTTTAACTAAAACCCCTTCTATCTCTTATTTAATTTCAAAAGACGGAGAAATAAAGAGATCATTTTTTGGAGGATACTCTCTCCTTGAGCCAAAGAAAATTAAAACAAAAAGCGATACTTTGTATGATTTAGCCTCTCTTACAAAGGTTTTCTCAACGACTTTAATTGCTTTAAAATCTTATCAGAATGGAACTTTCGATATAAATAAAACATTTTCAGAAAAGAAAAATCCCTTTACACCTCTTGATTTGTTAAGACACGAAGCAGGTTTTCCATCGTGGTACCCACTTTATAAATTTTCTTCAAAGGAAGAGGTTTATGATTTTCTTTTAAATAAAATGGAAAGGAAAAAAGTTGCAGAAGAAGCCATCTATTCCTGTCCGGGATACATTCTTTTAGGATTTATTCTTGAAGAAACACTTAACGATTCTCTTAATAACCTTTTTTTTAAACTAATAGCAAATCCATCCGGTATAATTAAAGATGCTATGTTCAATCCACCTTCCTCTTTAAAAGAAAAAATTGCAGGCTCTGAACTAAAAGGAGATTATGAAAGAGAAATGGCATTGAAGGAAGGATGTGAAAAATATCCCTGCGCTTCAGATGATGGGTTGTGGGGGATTGTTTCAGATGGGAATGCAAGATTTTTGGGTGGAGTTGCTGGAAATGCAGGACTTTTTGCAAATCTCAAAGGTTGTTATGAACTTTCAAAACTCTTTCTAAATGGCACTTCTTTTCTTGACAAAAAGGTATTAAAATTATGTTTTGAAAGAGGCAGGGCAAGAAGTGGGGAGAAAAGGAGCGCAGGATTTAAAATGGCATCCGAAGACTCTCCCGTTTCAAGAGAGTTAAAAAAAGGAAGTGTGTACCATGAAGGATTTACTGGAACCTTTGTATCAATAAGTGAAGATGGTGAAATTTTGATTATGCTGACAAATAGGATTCATCCCATTCATCCAAAAGTTCCTTTTTCTAATGAAAGGGTTAAGTTTATTCAATTTTGTAGAAAGATTTTAAATGGATGACATTTTTTTAGAATTTTTTAAAAATAGGTATCACCATCTTAAGGATAATGGTATTTCAGCCTTTTCCTTTTTGGTCGCGCTAATTTTTCATATTATTATAATTTCCATAGGAACAACCCATTATCTTGGTTCCCCTCTCCATCCTGAAAGGTCAAATCAAGCGGTTCAAAAACTTGAAGAGGCAATTAAGAAAAAAAATATGAGATTTGTCTATATAAAAGATGATCCAACCTTGAAATCTATGTTAAAGCCACATCCTCAAGCCCCTCTTTCTGACAAAGACAGATTGGGTTCAAGCCCGAATGGTGGCAAAGGAGAGTCGTGGGATCCTTACTCTTTAGGAAATTCACCCGAAAGGGAATATGGCTCTCCGCCATCAACTGCTATGCGTATTCCTCCGATTTATGGCAGGCAGGGACAAAGGGCGGTTCCATCGCAGGGGAATCCATCTCAAGGTGAAGGAAGAGAATCTGAGGGAAAAGCAAATTCTCCTTCATCTAAGATTATAAAGGAGGCTCAAAAGAAAACTAAGGAGACACCAAAGGGAATAGACCAAAAAGAGGATGAGAAAGGAATTTATGCAAAGGGTTTTGAAAATGGCACTCTTGAACAAAAGATAGAATCTCAGAATGAACAAAGAGACACAGCAGAAAAAAATAAAGGGCAACAAAATGGGGCAATCGCCGGGGAGAATGGGATAGCTTCACAAATTGGGAAAATGTATGTTGAAAGTTTAAAGGGAGGCTTTAGAAATACAAACGCTTCAAGGCTTAATGAAGGAGCGGTATCCTTTGAAACATCAGGATGGGATTTAGGACCTTACGCAAGAATTGTTCAGGAGAAAGTTCAGAGCAACTGGCGAATTCCCGGTGTTCAGGAAGTTTTAAGGCAAAAAGGTTGGGTCGCCATCCAGTTTGAGATATTGAAAAATGGGACAATTGAGAACATTGAGATAATAAGGTCATCAAGAATTCCCTCTTATGATCAATCCGCAATCAATGCCTTGAAGTCTTCAAACCCTCTTCCACCGCTGCCCTCTTTTGTAGATAAAGATAGGATTTCAGGTATTTTCAGATTCTTTTACTATATGTGGTCAGAAGAGGAGGACGACCAACAATGAAACGAATTTTGATGATTTTATTAACTTTGATAATTTCTCTATTTTCATCTGGCCAAAATAAAAATCCAGATGTAATAATAATTTCTCTTGATACATTCAGACCTGACAGGATCGAAGTTTACGGCGACAAAAGAAACTTAACACCAAATCTAAACAAATTTTCAAAGGAATCATTGACTTTTATTCACGCTATAACCGAAACCCCTCTGACTTTGCCCTCGCATGCAATTTTAATGACGGGATGTTTTATGGAGAAAACAGGTCTTTTTGACAATGGCGCTGGCGTTCTCTCACCTAAAGTTAAAACGATAGCGGAGGTTTTAAGGGATAAAGGTTATGAGACGAGGGCTTATGTTTCTGCGGATGTCTTAAAGTCAAAATTCGGTCTTTCAAGAGGATTCAGGATTTATGATGATGCCCTTGGTGTAACAAAAAGGAGATTTGCTGAACAGATAACAAACAGGGCAATATCTTTTTTGAGCGAAAAGAAAGAAAAACCGTTTTTTCTCTGGCTTCACTATTTTGATACCCACTCACCCTATCTTACTCCAGAGACTCCATCGGGAACTATTCAAGGAAACTATGATGATGCTGTTACCTATCTCGACAAAAGTCTAAAGAAAGTGTTTGAATACATCCCTGAAAATACAATTGTATTTGTGGTTTCCGACCACGGCGAAGGTTTAATGGAACATAAGGAATCTACTCACGGATTACTTCTTTATCAATCAACCCTTTCAACTGTTTTGATTGTCAAGGGAAAAGACTTTAAATCTGGAACAAATGATAAATTCAGAACTCTTGCTGATGTTGCACCAACAATTTACAAAATTGTCGGAGTAGAAATTAAAAATCTTGATGGAAAGCCACTTGATGAAGATGGTGAAAGGGTTGTTCCACTTTCTACTTTGCTTCCTCTCGATGAATACAGATGGAAACCCCTTTTTGGGGCAACTGATGGAAAATACAAGTGGGTTAAAGGAGATAACTTAAAATTATTTGACCTTCAAAACGATAAAAAAGAGACAACGGATATTTCAAAAGTAGCACCAAAAGAGAGTTTGAAACTGAAAGATTTTGTTCCCAGGTTTGAATCAATCAGTCTTGACCTTGCATCATTTTCATCACTCGGATACTTAACTGGAACACCCGCTAAAAATGTTGATACTGCAAAATTAAAAGACCCTGAATCAATGATGGATATTTTTTTAGAAATAGATAAGTTAGGAAATCTAAGAATTCAGAACAAGCATCAAGAAGCAGTTGATCTTGCCTTTGAAATTTTAAAAAAGGATGGTTCTAATCCCTCACTTCTTTTTGCACTTGGGGATTCCTTAAGACATATAGGAAAAGTTGATGAAGCAATAAAATATCTTGATGAATGTCTAAAAATCTCTCCCGCTCTTGTTCCTGCTTTTGTTTCAAAAGGTTTTGCCCTTTTAACAAAAGATAAAAAAGAAGAGGCGGCAAAAATGTTTGAAACAGCAATAAAATATGATAGCGATGCAATTGAGGCGATAAATCCACTGATTGGTTACTATCTTGATTTGAATAAGCCAGAAATTGCCCTTCCTATACTTGAAGAGGCGGTAGCAAAAGGAATAGCCACCGCCGNNCCGCCGATACTTACCTTATGCGGGGAAGAGTCCATCTCATTCAAAAAAAGCCCGAACTTGCCGATGATGATTTTAATAATGCTCTATCATTAAGCCAGAATGAAAAAGAAACCCTGAAATCAATAGGCGACATCTTTTTGATGAGAGGCTATCTTGATAGGGCAAAGGCTATCTATCTTGAAGGCATAAAGAGGTATCCCAACTACAAAGAAAATTATCTTACCCTCGGAGCCTATTATATGACTTATGACCAGTATAATGATGCCCTGCAAATTTTTGAAAAAACTCTAACTTTAGATTTGACGCCACAAGAAAAAAAGAATGTGAGTGAAATAGTTGAAGGCTTAAAAGCAATTCTTAATCAGAAATGAATTAGAGGTGTTTTATATTTTTATTCATACCTTAAGGCTTCAATTGGATCAAGTTTTGATGCCTTGTACGCAGGATAAACTCCAAAAACTGCTCCAGTGAGTGCTGCAAAAGCAAGACTTAAAAGGACAATCCAAAATGGAATATAGGCACCGGGAAAAGTTTCGGATACACTTTTCCTTAAAATAAATACAATAAGATGGGATAATCCCCATCCACAAATAACCCCAATAATCCCACCAAGTGTTGAAAGAGTAACAGATTCAAGCAAAAATTGATACAAAATGTGCTTACTTTTTGCACCAACTGCCATTCTTATTCCAATTTCTCTCGTCCTTTCCGTAACAGAAACGAGCATTATATTCATTATTCCTATACCACCAACAATTAGTGTTATTGAAACTATTGCAGTTATCACCATTGTTGATATAGAGGTGAACTGCTTTATCATCGTTCTTAACTGTTCCATCGTGAAAATCTTGAAATCATCCTCCTGCCCAAACTTAAGTCCGTGTTGTTTTCTCAACTGTGAGGAAATCCTATCAACGCTATCATCCATTTTCTTTACATCTTTAACCTTTACAACCATAAAAACCTGATTTGAAACCGCTATTCCGTATTGTTGTATTCCCGCGGTAAGCGGGATGTAAATAATATCATCCTGACTTTGCCCAAATGACCCTCCCCTTTTTTCCTGAATCCCGATAATAATGTAAGTTCCTCTACCTATTTGAATCTCCTCCCCTAAACATTGTTCGGGAAGGGCAAGTTTATCAATTATGTCTCTTCCAATTACACAAACTTTTCTTCTTGTCAAAACATCTACGGGTGAGAGAAATCTTCCATTGTCAAGACCAAGATTATTTATAGAAAGGTATTTTTCTGTGGTTCCAATTATTTGAGTGGAATCCTTTTTCCCTCTATAAGAAATCTGATCTGAACTCATAAGAAAGGGGGCAACCTCCTTTACATCAGAGACATTTTGCTCAACTGAAAGTGCATCCTCATAAGTCATCTTTAATCTTCTTATTCCTTCAGAATGGCTTTTAAACATTTCATAATTTGGTCTTATGAACATCGTGTCCGAGCCCATAGTTTCAAACTCTGCAAAGAATGAACTGAAAATTCCCTGAATTATTGAAAGAACGGTAACAACGGCGAGAACTCCTATGATTATGCCAAGAACGGTAAGAAATGACCTCATCTTGCTTGCCGTAATCGCTCGAAGTGATACCTTCAAAAGTTCAACAAAAGTTCCCCATAAACCGTAGACTTCCTCTTTCTTTAATGAGGATGAAGCCATTTTAACCTCTTTTCATAATCTCATCGGATATGATGAGTCCGTCTTTAATTTTTATTAATCGCTTTGCATACGCCGCAATGTCGGGTTCGTGAGTAACTAATATAAGAGTATTTCCAAAGTCATTAAGCTGCTTTAAAAGTTCCATAATCCTTTGTGATGTTACGCTATCAAGATTTCCCGTCGGTTCATCAGCCATAATTAAACTTGGATTGTTCACAAGCGCCCTTGCGATGGCTATCTGTTGTCTTTGTCCTCCCGATAGTTGATTTGGAAGGTGGTTAATATGGTCTTGAAGCCCAAGAAATGAAATTGCCTCCATAGCCCTTCTTTTTCTCACAGAAGGGGGGATTTTTGCATAAATTAAAGGAAGTTCAACATTCTCAAGAGCATTTGCCCTTGGAAGAAGATAGAAACTTTGAAAAACAAAACCTATTTTACTATTTCGCACTTCAGCAAGAGAATCAGGAGAAAGCGTATGAACCGGAACTCCTTCAAGATGGTAACTTCCCGATGTTGGGGTATCAAGACATCCAAGAATATGGAGAAGAGTTGACTTTCCCGAGCCAGATGCTCCCATTATTGCAACAAATTCTCCTTTTTCAACCTTTAAACTTATTCCTTTGAGTGCCTTAAAAACTCCCGCACTCCCCATTTCATAATCTTTTGTAATGCAATTTACTTCAATGAGAGTGTCTGCCATTTATGATACTTCAACCTTTACTTCAGTTCCTTTTTCTTTGCCCTTCAACTCCTTTTTGACTTTGACTTTATCTCCTTCTTTGAGTGTCTTAAAAACTCTATAGGGACCAGTGATAACATCATCGCCCTCTTTAAGTCCTTCTAAAACTTCAATGTTAAGGTCATCTGACAGCCCTGTTTTCACGGTTACCTTTTTTACTTTTCCCTTTTCCTCGGTAAGGCAGTAATACACTTGATTTCCCTCTTTGAGTTCAGATTTGACGGCACCTATCGGGACAATCAGGATATTATCTTTTTCATCTGCAAACAATTTAACTCTTGTTGTCATTCCGGGTTTCAACTGAGCATCAGGATTGTTTATAGCAACTTTTACTGTAAACTGCATAATATTAGTTTGAACTCCCAATGTTGAAGAGTGGGCTGAAGCACCTATTTCAATAACTTTTCCCTCATATTTTTTTCCACCAAGAGCATCAATTATGACCTCTGTCTTTTGCCCCATCTTCAACCGCTGAAAATCAGCCTCATCAACCTGAACTTCAGTAATGATTTCAGAGAGGTCAGAAACAGTCAAGATTACCGTTCCTGAAAAGTTCATAGTTCCCATAATCGCAGTCTCTCCTACCTTTGCATTTAACGCTGTAATAATACCATCAATCGGGGATAAAAGAGTCGTCTTTGCCAGATAATCTTTTGCTCTCTCAAGAGATGCCTTCCCTTGATCTACTCCCGTCTTTGCCTGTTTGTTTTGTAAAATTGCCTGATCATAAAGCAGTTTAGAGTTCTCAAGTTGATCAAGTGAGGCAATTTTTTCATCAAAAAGTTTTACCATTCTTTCGTAGTCCACTTTTTTCTTCTCAAAATTGACCTGAGCTTGATTTAACGCAACAATTGCAGAATCAAGGGCAGCCTGAGCAGAGGCAACATCCCTTTGATAGGTATCAGGATTTATCTGAACAAGAAGATCGCCCTTTTTCACTTTATCGCCCTCTTTGAAAGGGAGGCTTATTATCTCTCCCATCACTTGAGATTGGATGTTCACTGTAACTTTTGCGGCAATTGCACCATCCGCATTCACAGTTGGGCTTATCTTACCCTTTACAACCTTTTGTGCCTCAACCTCAACCTCACTTTTTGAATTCTTAAAAATTGAAAATAGGGCAATTAAGACGATTAAAACTATGACTGAAATTATCATTATTTTCTTTTTGTTCAACTGGATTCTCCTTTTATTGAACCGTGAAAAAGACAAAGGCACATTGTATAGCGACCTTTAAAATATAAAGCGTAAAAACCAAAAAGGCAGAATATTTTATACTTAACCTGGAAATCAAAGAAAGCCCTATTGTTAAAAGGACCAAATTCCATATTGCAAAGATGTCTATTGAAGAAAGAAGGGAAAAGAGTGCCGGTGAAAGTTTTTCACTGCCTATTAAAGAGCCAACGCTTGATAAGACTATACTTTCTGGAGATACTAAATCCTCTCCCTTTTTTATTAACATTATAAAAATGGAAATCAACTGTTTTAAAGAAATAACAACTTCAGCCCAGAAGACAACAATGAGTGTATTTAAGAAATTTATATTTCCTCCAAGGAGCATAAAACAGAGGTAATAGACTAAAGATGCAAGTATAAGCCAAACAAGATAAAATGGAATAGCGATAAGTCCACGAATAGCACCTTTGGTTTCTTTAAAATCATTGATCGCTTTGTCTATCTGTTCTTGAGACATATTTGAAGTAAATTTGCTTTTATTCAACTGATTCGTTATGAAAGATTCTCTATCAACCCTTTCAAAAAAGGTGTAGGTTGAAAAGAAGGTTAATAAACTTATTAAAACAATTGGAAACCACACCCACGATTTCTTTTCAACAAAAACTGGAAAACTTTTTGATGGTTCAAAGAAAAGGCGCCCTAATGAAGAAAAGAATCCCGCTTCTTTCTCATTATTGACAATTAACTCCCCACCATCTTCACTCATTTTCACCTCCTTCAATAACTATTCCTCTAAAATCAAGATATCTACCAATTGCTTTTTCAAGGTTTGAAATCGCCGTTTGATGGTCAATTTTTGCCTTTAGATAGGATGATTCAGCGGAAAGAACATCATTTTGATATGAAAGGACATTGAAAGAGGTTGAAAGACCATTGTCAAACTTCTTTCTTTCTGCATCAAGTTTTTCATTTTGAAGTTTCAAGTTTGCCTCGGCAGCGGCAATACTTTTTTCACTATTTAACAATTGTCTGTATGAACTTCTAACTTCACTGATGATACTTTGTTTTGTTTTCTCAAGCACAATCTCATATTTGTTTTCGGCTAATTTGTAATTCTGGTATTGAAACTTTTGAGCCCTATTCCCCACAGGAACGGTTAAATAAAGCCCAATACTCCATGATTTGTAATCCCTTCCTGTGATCATATCCCATGAATCATTAAAATTTTGATCAACAAAATAGGTTGATTTATTAAAATAGTCTCCTGCTGAACCAACATAGGCTAAAGACCCGTTAAGGTTGAGCGAAGGAAGAAGGTTAGTTTTTGCAGTTTTTGTATCAATCCTGCTCTTCTCAAGTTCATTTTTAATTTCAGTTATCTCTTCTCTTTTCTCAATCGCCTCTTTAATTGAATCCTCCTCATTATAGTTTTGAACCTCAATGTTTGGAAGGTCGGTTGTAATTATTGCTTTGTTCCACTCATCGCTATCCTTTTTTATTCCAAGCAAAAGTTTAAGGATGTCCTCGCTTATTGTTATTTGATTTTCAGCGGAGATAAGTTCCTCTTCCCTTTGTGCAACCTGAGCATCAGCGGAAACCTGCTCAATTGGCGCAAGAGTCCCAACTGAAATCCTCTTTGCCGTCTCCTTTTGAAACTCCTTTGCCACTTCAAGAGACTTTTTTGTAACCTGATATTGCTCCCTTGCAAAAGTAAGATTCCAGTAAGCATTTTCAACTGAAATAAGCGAATCTCTTAAATTCCTTTTAAATGTGTAATTTGCTGTATCCTTATCAATCTTTGCTTTTAAAATTGCCCTATTAGTATTCAAATACCCGCTATTTCTCAAAAGTGGCAGTGAAGTGCCAAAAGTTAGACTGGAGTTGTATGTTGGATTGACAAATGAATATTTTGAATTGTTTCTTGATCTTATATTACTGAAATCCATAGAAAAACTTTGTCCCCACGGCGTCATCTGACTCAGTGAAAAATCATATCTATCCTGCCTTGACTGATACAATGTAAAAACAGAGGTCTCCCCAACCTGCAAAAGATTCGTCGTTGGCTCTCTATTTACAGATGCATCCCAATTGAATGATAGAAGCGGATCATAAATACTTTTTGAACCGTATAGATTTGCGTCGCTTACCTTCAAATCAACCCGTGAAATCTTAATATCAAAATTGTTCTGCATAGCATAGGTAAGTGCATCATTCAAAGAGAGTTGAAGTTCATTAGGATTGGACTCTGCATAAATTCCTGTCCAAAAAAGAAGTGTAAAAGCAACAAAAAGAAAAACCTTTTGCATAATAACCTCCTAAACGATTTACTACGATATTATACAAAAAAAGTTTAAAAATGGGGAAGAGGAGAAGAACCATCCCCTCCTTTCAGGAAAGAAGACCCATTTCCCCTTTTTCAGGAAAGAAGACTTCTTTCCCTCTTTCGGGGGGAGAATGAGAGGGGGTTTCCTACAAGTTGAAACCCCACCCGTCCTCCCCTGAGATGGGAGGAGTGAATGGAAACCCCTCCCAGCCTCCCATGGAAGGGGAGGAGATTTGCTTGCGTAGCCTGCGATGTTTTAAGAAAATTCAAGATTCAAGACCTGACCCCGTGACGAATTTATTTCAA
>DHFQ01000061.1 GCA_002402325.1 Candidatus Aminicenantes bacterium UBA4820 | reverse complement strand
GATTCTCGTTTTGATGTTAAATTCTTACTGCTATTATCTTTTGATAACAAAACTTTATAGCAATGTCGGATTTAGGGGATAATAAATTGACTTTTAGGGTAGCAAAAAATATAATAATTAAGATGGGGAGATTGAAATGGATACTTTTGGTAACTACATTTTGGTTGAAGATTTTGCGGAAACATCACTGGGAAAGGTTTTTAAGGCAATTCCGATAAAGGGTGAGGTTCAAATAAACTTCCTTCACCTCTTGAATGAAGAGTGCACAAAGGAACCTCAGGCTAACACAATCATCAAAACCTATCTTTCAAAGTGGAAGAACATCAAAGATATAAACATCCTGAACCTTATTGATTTTGTAGAGAAAGATGGAAAATTGGGTTACATTTTTGAGTATCAAAGGGGAAGACTTTTATCGCATCTCCTTTCTGAATGTTTAAAAGAGGGTATGCCAATAGCATACGATCAAGCTGTTTATTTGATTTCAAGGATAGTTGATGCAATAGTTTCTGTAAATACGGAAGATTTTATTTACGGAAATTTAACCAGTGAAATGATTTTTGTAACATTTGAAGGTGAGATAAAACTTCTTCCCGGAGTTTTAAGAGATTTGCAAACAACTCCTCTAAAACATTCAACCAGTCTTGAAAAATATACAAGATCATTACCAGAAGAGTTAAAGGATGGAAGGGCAGTTAAAAGTAGAGACCAGATTTACTTTTTAGGGCTCCTATTTTTTGAATTTTTGACGAGGGAGAGTTTTGAAATTCCGGGACTTCAATTCAAACCGGAGGAGAGGTTGCAGGAGGCAAAGAGGGGAATTGGTTTAGCGGAAGGGCTTCCCGATAATCTTTATTCAATCCTTGAAAAAAGCCTATTGAATAAAGAAAACAGTTATAAAACTCTTGATGAGATGAAAAATGATATTGATGATTTAATAACTTCAGGAGAATACAGCCCCTCGACCTTCAACACAGCCTTCCTTATGCACACCATCTACAGAGATCAGGATGAAATTGATGCAAAAAAAGATGAAGAACTTCTAAAGATAGACAGAAAGCAATTTGAGCCAAAAAAGAAGATCGTCATTCCACCACCGAAGGCTCCGGTAGAAGAACAAAAAATTCCCACATTCGGTATTGAACCGGAAGAAGAAAAAGAGAGTAAAACGGGAATCTTCATCGGAATAGGCGTTGTTGCTCTGGTCGTCATAATAATTTTGGGATGGTTTTTAACTTCAAGAAGTGGGAAGGCAAAGGAAGAAGAGTTAAAGGTTAAAGAGGCAGAGGAGTTAAAGTTAAAGCAACTTGAAGAACAGAACAAACTTTTAAGAGAGCAGATAGAGAAATTTCAAGCCGAAACTAAAGCAAAAGAGGAGGATTTAGCAAAGGCAAAGACTCCTGAAGAGAAGGCAAAGGCTCAAAAGGAATTTGAGGAGGCAAAACAAAAACTTGCTGAGACTCAAAAGCTTCAGCAAGAGGCGATTAAAAATGAACTTCCTCCAAAATTGGAACAAAAAACTGAAATCGCTCAAAAGGATGTAAAGAGTGAGGCTCCATCAACCCCTTCAACGCCCCTTGAAAATAAGATTCCGATACAACAGGAAACAAAAAGCGAATCTGCCCCACCACCCACGACTCCTCAACCCGAAACAAAAGTTGAGGAAAAACCAGCTCTCTCTTTGAAAGAGGGCGATTTTGTAAATTATGTAGACCTTGATACGAGGCCCAAACAGTTAAACGATGTCAAGCCTGAATACCCCCCACTTGCAAGACAAAATAAAGTGGAGGGAAGGGTTTATGTGAATATCACAATTGATGAAAACGGTAATGTTGTAAAGGCTGAAGTTGTAAAATCTCCCGACCCGGATTACGGTTTAAAAGATGCAAGCATAAAAGCGGCGGAAAAGATAAAATTTACTCCTCCGCTCAAAAATGGCGTAAAGGTAAAGACTACAACGACACTAAATTTTCTCTTCACAATGAAAGGGAAATAGTTCTTTATGGATTTAGAAGACCTTTTTTCAAAAATAAAGAGTGGAGAGATTGAACAAATTGATTTAAGATTTACAAATCCAAATGGATGCTTTCAACATTTTACAATCCCGGCAAAAGAATTCAATAAAAATGTGCTCAAGGATGGGATTTGTTTTGAAACACCCTCAAAAAAGGTATTTCCTTCTGTTCATAAATCAGAGTTGACATTGATCCCCGATATTGAAACCGCATTCTTTGATCCATTCAACCATCAGAGAACTCTTCTCTTTATTTGCGACATAATTGATCCAACAAACAAAAAGAGATTTACTATGGATTCAAGGAGTATTGCAAAAAAGACTGAATCTGTTTTAAAATCAACTCAAATTGCTGATGATGTTTTTCTTGGGCTTGATATTGAATTTTTTGTCTTTGACGATGTGAGGTTTGGGGTTGATTCAAACACCTGTTTTTATTTCGTTGATTCTGAGGAAGGAATCTGGAATAGCGGAAGGGATGAAAATCCAAACCTTAACTACAAGATAAAAAAGAATGGCGGATGCTTGAGCACCCCTCCTCTTGATTCGCTCAACAATTTAAGAGGAGAGATGGTAAAAATTTTAGATGAGGTTCAAATTCCTGTTAAATCTCATAGTCATAAAGAATCTTGCTCCCAGTGTGAAATTGTTTTAAAAAATAATACTCTTTTAAAAAGTGCAGATAATTTTATGAAGTTCAAATATGTTGTAAAAAATGTGGCAAGGCGTTTTGGAAAAACAGCGACATTTTTGCCAAAACCTCTTTTCGGGGAAAAAGGTTCGGGAATGAAGGTGCATCACACTTTATTGAGGGATGGAAAGTCTCTATTTGATGGAACAAGTTATGAAGGGCTTTCAGACCTTGCACTCTTTTACATTGGTGGTCTTTTAAAACATTCAGGAGCGTTATCGGCGATTGTCGCGCCCACAACAAATTCCTATAAAAGATTTTTATCTGATGATGATACCCCATTATTTTTTTCTTATTCAAAAACTGATTCAAGGTCGGTTATAAACATTGCAAATGCCGGGACTACACCGGAACAAAGAAATATTACATTTAAACTTTCCGACCCATCCTGCAACCCTTACCTTGCCCTCTCTGCACAAGTTATGGCTGGGCTTGATGGAATAGTTAACAAAATTAAACCAGAAAAAGCGATTGAGAAAGAGTTGACTTGTAAGGAGGCAAAAAATTTCAAGCGACCACCAGAATCTCTTAAATCTGCATTAAAAGAACTTGAAAATGACAATGAATTTCTTTTAAAAGGAGACGTTTTCGTCAAAGATTTTCTTTATGAATGGATTGATTTTAAAAGAAATACAGAAGTTAGCGAAGCCTTGAGAAGACCCAACCCTTACGAATTTTATCTCTATTTTGATATTTAAGGCAATTAAAGTTTTCACCTATAATTTCAGGAGGATTTTATGAAAAGGTTTGCGACTTTTATTCTGTTTTTTATTTTTTTGCTCGGTTGTTCAAACGCGATTCAGAAAAGCAATTCAAGCCTCACAATAGAACCTGAGGACAAATATCTTTGGCTTGAAGATGTTACAGGAGAAAGAGCGCTCAACTTTGTAAAGGAAAGAAATAAAGAGACTATTGAACAACTTGCAGGTACTATGGAATTCAAAGAACTTGAGGACAATATTTTAAAAATCCTTGATTCAAAAGAAAGAATCCCCTACATCTGGAAGGCGGGAAATTATTTTTACAACTTCTGGAAAGATGATAAAAATCCTCGTGGAATTTTGCGAAGAACAACTCTTGAGGAGTATAAAAAAAAGGAGCCTTTATGGGATGTGATTCTTGATGTAGATGAACTTGGAAAAAAAGAGGGTGTAAGTTGGGTTTTTAAAGGCTTTGAGATGTTAAAGCCCTCCTACAAAAGGGCGCTTGTGAGTCTTTCAAAGGGTGGGGCAGATGCAAGTGTGGTAAGAGAATTTGATGTTGAGAAGAGAGAATTTATAAAAGGTGGTTTTGAACTACCCGAATCAAAGGGATCAATCTCATGGATTGACGAGAATTCTGTCTATGTTGCGACAGATTTTGGGAAAGATTCACTGACAGATTCTGGTTATCCGAGAATCGTAAAAATGTGGAAAAGGGGAACTCCGCTTGAATCTGCAGAGATGGTCTATGAAGGAAAAAGCAACGATATGTCTGTAGGCGCTTACTACGACAACACAAAAGGTTTTGAAAGACATTTTGTTTATAGACAGATCTCTTTTTATGAAAGCGAAATCTTCCTTCGCTCGACGGATAACAGACTTGTAAAAATTGATGTTCCGATTGATGCCAATGCCTCTGTTCATAGAGAATGGATGCTTATAAGTTTAAGAACACCGTGGAAAATAAATGGACATACACATCCTTCGGGTTCCCTTCTTGCAACAAAATTTGATCAATTTTTAAATGGTAAGAGGGACTTTGTTGTTTTATTTGAACCAACAGAGACAACATCTCTTGAATCTTACAACTGGACTTTGAACCATCTAACCCTGACGATTCTTGATAATGTTAAAAGTAAAGTTTTCATATTGACGCCAGAAGAGGGAAAAGAGTGGAAAAGGGAAAATCTTCAACAGGGAACTGGCTTTTCCACAATATCAATGTGGAGCGTGGATGAAGAGGAATCAGATGACTTTTTCTTATCAATAACCGATTTCTTAACTCCACCATCTTTGTATTACGGAACCATCGGGAAGAAATTGGAAAAACTCAAGGAGGGACCTCACTTCTTTGATTCATCGCAATTTGAAATTTCGCAGCATTTCGCCACTTCAAAAGATGGGACAAAAATCCCCTATTTTCAGGTTTCAAAAAAGGGATTGAAACTTGATGGAACAAATAAAACCCTTTTGACAGGTTATGGTGGGTTTGAATTTTCCTTAACGCCATATTATAGCGGTGTAACAGGCTATGCGTGGTTAAGCAAAGGCGGAGTTTTTGTGGTGGCAAACATTAGGGGTGGCGGAGAGTATGGGCCTAAATGGCACCAATCAGCAATAAAAGAAAATAGAAACAAATGTTATGAGGATTTTTCTGCAGTTGCGAAAGATTTGATTGACAGAAAAGTAACCTCCCCAAAACATCTTGGAATTGAAGGCGGTTCAAATGGAGGGCTTTTAATGGGAAATATGCTTACAAAGTATCCAGAACTCTTTGGTGCAATTGTTTGTGAATCGCCTCTTCTGGATATGAGGAGGTATTCAAAACTTCTTGCAGGAGCATCGTGGATGGCGGAATATGGAGACCCTGATAACCCGCAGGAATGGAAATTTATACAAACCTTTTCTCCTTACCACAACTTACAAAAGGGGAAAAAATATCCTCCAATTCTCATAATGTCATCGACGAAAGATGATAGAGTCCACCCGGGACATGCACGAAAGATGACAGCAAAGATGATGGAGATGGGACTTGATGTCAGATATTACGAAAACATTGAAGGCGGACATCAAGGGGCTGCCGATCACATACAGCAAGCATATATGTCTGCCCTCGCCTACACCTTTTTGTGGCAGACACTAAACAGCTAAAGATGTTCAAATAAGAAGACCCATCTTTCTATTATAAGTATTTTTTTTACTCAAAAATAACTTTTTTTTGACAAAATCAAGAAAAAATCCCCAGAAAATTGGTTCAAAGTGCGCTTTTCTACGAAAACGGGAGGAGAAAATGACACCAGAGTGC
>DHFQ01000085.1:13241-13618 GCA_002402325.1 Candidatus Aminicenantes bacterium UBA4820 | reverse complement strand
AAAAGAAGTGTTTGCAATCTTAATTTCTTCTCTTAACTAAATCATAGAATCTCAACAGAGCTTCTTGTATAGCTTATCGTTGTTATATTTTCAAATTATTTTCTCAACAGAGGGAAAAAAATCTTGACGATTTCTCATAGTTCAATTGTCAGAAATAAATTAGATAACACAATTTATTCTCTTGATATACTAATCCAGATCATCATAAAGATTTTACTGAGTAAAGTGTCTATAATCTCGGCCAATAAAGGCTTTTGAGGGATTATTTGAGAGCGGCTTTAATAAATTGAGAGTTGTTTTGAAAAAATACAACGTCGCTTAAACTGCAATATTCGTGCATTGACCCTTATCATCAAGAAATACTCGGGTAATGTCAG
>DHFQ01000085.1:0-13210 GCA_002402325.1 Candidatus Aminicenantes bacterium UBA4820 | reverse complement strand
G
Organism: Candidatus Aminicenantes bacterium UBA4820; assembly: GCA_002402325.1. GTDB lineage: Bacteria > Acidobacteriota > UBA4820 > UBA4820 > UBA4820 > UBA4820. The sequence goes on along the minus strand of DHFQ01000085.1, from coordinate 13,209 downwards.
AGATTTTCTCTCCCATCCTTTCAGGAGAGGAACGAGGGGAGGGTTTCTTTTTAATTATTTTCTCGTAGCCGTAGGTAAGCGTGTGGGTTATCCAGTTTTTAAGTTGCGGTTTTTATTTCTTCGCGATAACAACCCTGTTTCTTCCACTTTTTTTTGCTTCATAGAGGGATGAATCTGCAGAGGAGAGTAAAGTCTTCTCGCTTTTTGCTACTTCTGGAAAGGAGGAAATCCCAACAGAAACAGTCGCTTCTAATGGCGTATTTCCGCTTAAAATGGGTTTAGATGAAACGGATGTCCTGATTCTTTCTCCTATATCAAATGCATCGTTTAATTTGCAGGATGGGAGTATTGCACAAAATTCCTCTCCTCCGTATCTTGAAACGATATCCATTTCTCTTACGCTTAATTGAATTCTTGAGGCAATTTCCTTTAAAACAACATCTCCAATTGGATGACCATAAGTGTCGTTTATCTTTTTAAAATGGTCAATGTCAATCATTAAAAGAGATAATGGCTCGGTCGTTCTTTCAGCCCTTGAAAATTCTTGATGAAACCTATCAGTGAAGTATCTTCTGTTGAATAAAGAAGTGAGTCCATCTTTGACTGCAAGTTGCTGAAGTGAGATGTTTAATAAAGAGAGTTCAAGAAGGGCTGATGCTTCTTTCAAAAAATGATAGGCTGTTGACTTATTTTCTTCTGTAAATGGTTCGGAGGGCGTCCCAATCGCTCCTGCAACTCCAAGAATATTATTGCCACTTACCAGTTTTTGAAGATAGACAATTTTATTTTCTGGAAATTTCTCTTTGACTGTTAAGATAGGCATCCTTGTATCAATTCCAACCTCTTTTGAAAGATAGAGTGATTCTTCTTGATGGGTAAAAAGATAGTAAGACCAGCTGTTTGGCTCAAAAGTTTCCATCTCTGGCGGAGGAAATCCGTGAGTAATGAGTGAAGCGTAATCATAGAGGGAACTTTGAATAACAATAAAACCCATCTTTAAGGGAAGTATTTCTGAAAGAGTTCTTACCGTTTCTCCCGCCATATCGGTTGGATCATTCTGTTTTAGCATTTCGTGGATGCCATTTTCCATCCTCTCCCATCTCAAGCGAAGGAATTCTAATTTCTGTTCTCTCGATGCAAAAATTTCGAGCTCATCAAGAAACCTCGCTGCCCTTTTTATTGCTAAAACATCTTTCTCTTTGAATGGGTTTGAAATTGCCCTGTGCCCGGCAATCATTCCAATCACTTCGCCTCTTCTTAAGATTGGGTAAAAAAGTATTGAATAGGGTTCTGTGCAGTTTTTCAAATATTTCAATGCTTGAGGTTGAACAACATCGGCAATGATTTCTTTTTCCTCTGATTTGAGAATGCCATAAAGTCCTTCAGTGTCAGGAATCAGGATATTATTAAATTCTGTTCCAGCGCTTGCAGCAACAGGTTCAAAATTGGAATCTTTTAACCTTAAATAGACAACCCCTTCACATATAAGAAGGTTTCTGTAAATTGCGAGGAGTTGATTTAAAAGTAGAGAAAAAGAGGGTGCTCTGTGCTCTTCTTTCTCATCGGGAATAGGAGAAATTGAGAATGAATCTTCAAAAGTTTTTGATTTTTTTTTCCTGAACAACATTGATATAAAAAAACCCAAAAAGAAAGTTATGACACCAACAATTGCAATTAATATGTAATTATTGAGAGAGTGCATTTGCTTTTCCTCTTAATGTTTTAAGCAAAAAGTGATAAACGAAAAAAATGACTATTCCAGCAACTATACCTGTAACATCTCTAAAAAAATCGTTTATATCAGGAACTCTTTTAGGGACAAAGGCTTGATGAACTTCATCAAGGAATCCAAAGGCAGCGGATATTAAAAAACAGTAGATTGTGGTCAACAATGAAAGATGCTCTTTACCACAATTTAATGCCCTTATGACAAGAAATGATAAAAGAGCGTATTCGGGATAGTGGAGAATGCTTGAATCATAATTATAAGGGACGGGCGGATGGCTCATTCCCGATAAAACAAAAATTATTACAGCGTAAAGCAAAGGTGGAAGGTAATAACGAAAAAAATTCTTCAAATCATTTTCCCGTCCAGAACATAAAATAGGCAAAAATTAAAGACCCTGCAACCATATAGAGGAAAGTTTTTAAAAAAGATTTTAATCCGCTTTTAAAATTTGCCCTGTAGAAAGTGGCAAAAAATATTGCAACCAAAAGTGAAAAAAGGATGAGCGTCAAGAAATTATCATTGAGCATCAGATATAAACCTTTCTTCCTATTGCTATATCAAAGGCATCCATCATCAAAAGCATATTCATAAGCCCTGCTGTTATCAAAAAGGTGGAACCATAGCCAAACATTAAAGAGGAAATAAGTTCCAATGTCGGTTTGTTAATTCCTGCAATTAAAGAAACAAGATAGGGAACGCCAAGTCCCAATTCTGCCAATGCTCCAAGTCTATAAAGCCAATTCCCATGTGTTAAAGAAAAAATCCCACCGTTGAGAAGCAGTCCAAAAAAGAAAGTTAGCATTATTACGCAAAAGAAGATTAAAGCCCTTATTTTTTTTCCAAGAAGATAGTGGGAAAGTCCAGGCACAATTAGGGTGGGGAGTGCGATAATGTATGGGTTCTTTAATTTGTCTTTAAACCCCATCCTACTCTTCCCTGAGAACGGTCAACTTAATGGTTGGAACAACCTCTGAGTGCAATCTAATTTTAACGGAGTAATCTCCTAATTTCCTTATTGGTTCGTGAAGGATAATTTTTCTCTTATCAACCTTGAACCCTTTTTCTTCAAGAAGCTCGGCAATATCTGTAGGCGTTACTGAGCCATACAAAACATCCTGATCTCCCGCCCTTCTTAGAACAGTTAGTTCAATAGAAGAAAGCTTTTCTGAAAGTTGCAATGCATCTTCCTTCTCTTTGATTTGCTTTGTTTCGTACATCTTTCTTTCCTGATGTAGAACCTTTACTGCACCGTTTGTATATTTCATTGCAAGCCCTTTGGGAATCAAAAAGTTTCTTGCGTATCCATCTTTAACTTCAACAACGGTTCCTCTTGCCCCTAAATTTTCAACAGCGTCTTTGAGAATGACCTTCATCTAATCCTCCTTACTCATTGGTAAAAGGCAAAAGAGCAAGATGACGAGCTCTTTTTAGTGCGTTTGTTATCTGTCTCTGGTGAATTGCGCAGGCGCCTGAAATTCTTCTCGGGACAATTTTTGCCCTCTCTCTTATGAATTGAGATAGCAGATCAACATCTTTGTAATCGACATAGCCAACCGCTGTTTCGCACATCTTGCAATATTTTCTTCTTTTGAAAAGATTATCTTTTTTGTAAAAAGTCTTTTTCTTGTTTTTGCTTTTAGAGTCTCTTCTTGGCATATTTCACCTCAATCCAGATCGTTTTCTTCATAGTTAAAGTTGTCGTATTCCTCTGTTGGCTCTTCCTTTACCTTAGTTTTTCTTTTCAACAACTTCGCTCTAAGCTTTTCCCCTGTCTTTTCCTCAAGGTCTCTTCTTATAGTAAGAAATCTTATAACATTCTCACTAAGCCTCAACCTTGATTCAAAATCACTCACGGTGTTTTCATTGTCTGAGTGGTAGTCGCAGAGGATGTAGTAGCCTTCTGTGAATTTTTTAATGGGATAGGCTAATACCCTTTTCCCCCAGACCTGAACATTTACATCGGAAGCAGAGTGACGATTCTTCAAATCCTCAGTGAATGCTTCAACTAATGAGTTGAGTTCTGCTTCCTTGACATTTGGTGGAACGACAACCATCGTTTCGTAATGCTTCATCAATACCTCCTTCGGACTTATGCCCCCGCCTTCTAATAGGGCGGAGGAAGAGTTAAATAGTAATTATATTAAAAAAATCCCAATTTGTCAAAGTAATTAAAAAGGGTTTTTTATATTATCTTCTAAAATCTGATTATCTCTTTACTTCCGTCATTTTTAATATTTTTTCAAAAACACCGGACCTGAAAGCCTTTAAAAAAGCCTCTGTAACAATAGGGTCATAAACTTTTGGTGTCAACTCTTTTATCCTATTTGCAGCTACTTCAAATGTCATTGCTTTTTGATAAGGCCTGTCGGTCGTCATAGCATCAAAGGCATCGGCAATACCAACAATTCTTGCAAGAATTGGAATTTGAGAACCTTTGAGTCCATCAGGATATCCTCCTCCCGACCATCTTTCATGGTGGTGTTTTATACCGGGAATCATAAGTTTCATCTGAGGAATTGATCCCATAATGTCCGCTCCAATAACAGGATGAGTCTTCATAATTTCAAATTCTTCATTTGTAAGTGCACCGGGTTTTCTCAAAATCCTATCTTCAATTCCAATCTTTCCTACATCGTGAAGTAATGAAGAAATTCTCACTACTCTGATAGATTCCTCATCAAAGCCGTATTCTTTTGCTACCGCTAAAGAAAAGCCAGAAACTCTTGCCGAATGGCCTTTTGTGTAGGGGTCTTTGGCATCAATCGCCTGAACTATCGCTTCGATTGAACTCATAAAAAGATGTTTATTTTCCTCAGCCTTTTCTTCAACTTCTTCAATGTATTTTTGAATTTCAGAAGCCATAAAATTAAAGGCTTCCGCAAGTTCTCCAACTTCATTTCTTGTCTTTACATCAGCCTTTGCCGACCAATCACCTGAAGCGAGTTTTCTGCTTTGCTCTGTCAAAATTGTTATTGGTTTTGTAATCTGTCGTGCCGTAAAAACCCCGAAAAATAAGGCTGCAACAATTGAAAAAATGACCCATAATGTAGATGTTTTTTCAAGACTGTAAATGGCTTCAAAAAATTGGCTTTTGGGAACATAGGAAAAGAGCAAAGGACCCTGTTCTGAAATTTGCGAACAGGTTACAAGAATTTCCTCTCCATTTTCCTCCCTTATGGTTGTATTCTCCGTCGCCAGATTTGTTGGTGGCCTTTCTTTAAATCTTGAAAGTGCCCATTTCACAAGGGGGTTTGAGGAAAGGTCAGCATTATCCTCAAAAAAAGTCATCCCTTTATCGCTTTTGTTTTCTAAAGGTTTCTGCACTGTTTGGCATATAAGTTTTCCATCTCCATCTGAAATAAAAAGATTAAACTCCTTTCCCCACGCATTGACTGCTTCCTGCAACTTAGATAAATTGGCAAGGACAACGATTGCAGCAACAGGGCTTCCCTGTTGTCTTAATGGCATCGCAACAACTTTTACAGGTGTTGATACTACAACTACATTTCCAATACTGGAAGTTAGAGACGAAGTGGAGAACTTCATAGACATCGTAAAAACTTTTGAGGAGAAAATCCCGTTTGTAGTCATCGCTTCTTTTCCAGCCCGCATTAGAATGGGGGACAATGTTGCAACATCTGCATCCGTCAAAAGAGGAAATGGTGGCGGGTCTTCATTTTTTTGGTTAAAATAATAGGAAGTGAGCCTGTTTCCATCCTTATCAAGGTATTCAACAAGAGGCATTTCTTTTGATGAAATGAGGTCAAGGATTCCGTGTTCGACAAGGTCGTTGTATTTTTTGAGAACTTCCTGATCTGAAGAGTATATTTCAAAACTCGCTACTAAAGTTTTTAGTTTGCTTTCTGGTTGCTGAACTATACTTTGAATGTAGGAAGCGGTAGCGCTTGCCGTTTTTACCTGCCTTTCTCTTAATGTAGATTCAAGATTATTCTTGCTGTCGTTGATAACCTTTATTGCAAAAGAAACGAGTGGAATTACAACCAGAGCAACAAGAAGGGCTATTAGCATTGTGAATATTGAGTATCTCTTAACCACTTTTCTTTTTGCTGGTTTTTCCGATTCAGAAGTTTCTTTTGTAGCCATTATTATTGACCTCTAATAGAGAATACTCTCAATTTTAACAAAAACTCTATTGCAGAAAATATGTAGTTGAGTGAAAGCCTCACAATTCTAATTTTAGCCCCATTTCTTACGGATGCTTTCTTCCTTCTCAATTTCTGAAGGGTAACCATTCTTTTAGCAAGTTTTTTATCTTCTTTACTATTCACATCAAAAAAAGTTCCCTCTTTTCTCTCAATCGATACAACTTTTCCAAGAGGAAAGTTCAAATCGACCCAACTTCCCAAAATCTGATTATCTCCAACTTCATAAAATTTGTCTTTTCCTTTAATTATTGCACGGTGAACATAGGTTTCATTCTCTCTTTTAAAAACAATGAGGTCGCCCTCTTCAATCTCTTCGCTTCTTGTTTTTATAACAAAAACTGCATCTCCTGTCTGAAGGTAAGGCGACATTGAAGACCCCTGAACGAAAATTTTTGTCGGCTTATTAGATAAAAAAGGCAGGAAATCCACTTTACCTATCACAAACTCTCCTAAAAAAATGGGTCGGGAATCATAGAATAAAGTATTGATGCAAACTCTTTACAGACAGTTAGAAGTTTTTGACCATCCTCTGCTGTAAAATTTGGACCCGCTGATTCAGGATTGAGACCCTTCCTTGATACTTCAAGAACCCCAATAGGTTTGTTTTCATATAAAATTGGAACCCCTATCATTTTTTGAATTTGTGTGCCGCTTGTTTCAAGCCCTTTTATGCTTTCATAAAATTTTAGGTGCTTGCTATCTGAAATTTTGTTGTCAACTTTTCCCTTCATAGTTTTAAAAACGGATGATGCAAAAGAATTTTTGTAATCTGAAGGAAAAGCAGAGTTGCTTTCAAAAAATGGTTTGGGAAAAATAAATTTTAAGGTTGTTCCGCTCGTTGTTACCAGAAGAATCGCCACTTCATCGGCTTTGACGCCAATTTCCTTTGCCACGGCCTCAGCAATGCAAGCGCCCGCCTCTGACAATGATTCTCTGCCTTTTCCTTTCTCGTTGTAAATCTTTAAAAGGTTTTCTTTAAGTCCCATTAGACTCTCCTTAAAGAATCATTTTACCACATCTTTAAAAAATGTTTAATAAAGGAGAATTGATTTGCTTCTAATTTGAGATTTAGTCCAATCCTAAAGGGATGAATTTTGTCATTGTTCCGTCATCCAACACCACCGTCGGAACTTTGTTGTCTCCTATAAGAGTCATATTTCCCTTGTATTTTAGTTCTTCTTTTATTCCTTTATCTAAATTGAATTTGACAATTTTGCTTTGTTCTCCATTATAAATCGCACAAATTGTATTGTCATTCAGGAAAAACCAATCCTCAGCCCTTTGAAACATTTCATTAATTGCTAATTTGCTACTTGCTTTTCCATTTTTTTTAAGTTTCAAAATGAAAGGTAAATTTTCTCCCCCTGTCTTTAAAAATAAAATGTATCCACCTTCACCTGAAATTCTTATAACCCTTGAAGGTTCATCCCAGATTTTAAATAGTGAATTCTCTTCAAAGTCAAGGGCAAAGATTCCAGATTCTTTCCCAATGTAGAGGATTTTTTTTGTGGGGTGAAAACAAAAGCAAAAAACTCCACTCTCGTTAAAAAGGAGCATTCCATCTTGAAGTGAATAGAGAAACATTTCCCCTTTTTTTGACATCGTTGCATAATAATCAAGTTCAGGATGTAAAATCAGGAAATTCCTTTCGCCCTTGTAATAGGCATTATTTGAAACTATTTGTTCTTCAATCTTTTTTGGTGGCTTTCCCTCTCCTTCAAGAGAATACAATCTCCTATCGTTTCTTTTTAGCAAAACCCAATCATATTTTTCTACGCCAATCTTGTAAAGAGGAAATGTGACGCCCGAACGAGCAACATTCTGCTCTCCTTTGAAAAGAAGATTGGAAGCATCTTCTATGATGCCCTTAGAGAATCTCGGGTCAAAAACTACGAAGTTATTAACCTCAATTGAACTTATTTCACCATTTTTAGATAACAATTGGATGAAGGATTTTGTGGTAGCACTGTTAAGAAGATCACCTTTCTTTGAGAAACTTTTTTTTATCTCTTCCACATTAGCAAAGTAAAGTAACTTTTTTGAAAAAGAGTCATAGAGGAAACCTTTCTGGGGAACACTTTTTGTCTCATATTTGTAAGAAATCTCCTCCTTGCAACTTGAAAACAAAAGAAAAGTTAAAATTAAAAATATCCTTATTCCTTTATCCATTTTAATATTTCAAAAAGATTGGGCATTTTTCCCGTCATTAAAATTCCTGTCCTAAAAATCTTTCCACCTGCCCACGCTACGAAGACGATTCCTGCCATAAGACAAACTATGCTTAAAATTGTTTGCCAGAGAGGAACGGATATTATTGCAAGTCTTGTCATCATCAAAGTGGGACTAAAAATTGGAATCATCGAGAGAATTATTAGCCATAAAGCGTTTGGATTTTGGAGAATTAAGCCTAAGAATATAACTGGGAATATCAGAATTATTACTATTGGCATCATAACTTGCTGAACCTCTTGATCCGTTGAACACACAGAACCAGCCGCCGCAAGAATTGAAGCATAAAATAAAAAACCAAGAACAAAGAAAATCAGAAATAGTATGATTTCCTCAGGCTTAATGAAAGATTTATCAAAAGTTGCAGTAAAATTAAGAGGATTTGCGAGAAATAAGATGATTCCAGATAAGGTCCATATCAAATATTGAAAAAGCCCTACCGACGCAATTCCTATTACCTTGCCAAGCAGGAGTTCTGAAGGCTTTAACGATGAGAGAAGAATTTCAACAACCCTGCTTGATTTTTCCTCCATAATTCCCCTCATCACAGTCTGCCCGTAACCAATTATCAAAAAATAAAGAAGAAGGCTGGCAATGAATGCTTTGAAATATTCTTTAAGAAACGAACTTTCTTTTGTCTTTCCGCCCTTTTCAATTTTGATCGCCTTTATATCAATCTTTTTCTGAAGTTCTTTTGCAATTTCATCGGGAATGTTGTTCTTTTTTAATTGATTTTCAAGATTGATCTCATTTATTAGCCTTTCAAGTGTGGCTACAAGTTTTATGTTGCTTATATTTTTTCCATAAAAGGTTGAAGTTATCTCCTCCTTTTCACCCTTTTTTATCTCAAGAATGCTGTCCAATTCACTTTTGTCGTTAGAAATTTCTTTTACTACTTCTTCAATTTTAAGCCCTTCCTTTGCTTTCAAAAAGTTTAAGACATTGGTGGCATTGGCAGGATTGTTTCCCTTTGCCTCCTTTTCAGAAGATTTCAAGACAAGTTTGTCATAGATAGAATTTGTTTCATCAAAGACTATTATATTTTGAGGCTTTCCGGTTTTGACCATCCACATCAAAGAGGGCAAAATCATCAGCGCCCCTAAAAGAATAGGCGTTAAAAGTGTGAAAATCAAAAAAGATTTTTTCATTACGCTCGTTAAGAATTCTCTTTTAATAACGGCATAGACTCTTTTAATTTTCATTTTCTCCCCCCTCTTCTTTGACTACTTTTACAAAAATGTCATGAAGTGATGCGGTTGCGGTTTCGAACTTTAGAATTTCAAATTTGGCTAATACCAGTTTTTCAAGAAGGTCGTTTGGTTTAAACTCTTTTTTCAAACTTAGTTTTAAAGAAGAGGTGTCCTTCTTAATCCATTCAGCGTAATCGCCAAAATTGAAATCGGGGACTTTGCCAGAGAAATCAATTCTAACCTCATTTTCACCATATTTTTTCTTTATCTCACCAACTTCGCCATTTAAAACTATATTGCCTTTGTTTATCAGAGCGATTTTATGACAGAGCTGCTCCACGAGTTCCATCTGATGTGATGATAGAATGACTGTTGTTCCATTTTGCTCTGCCTCTTTTATCAAATCTTTAAAAAGGTCCACATTAACAGGGTCAAGCCCTGAAAATGGTTCATCAAGAATTGCAATTTTTGGGTTGTGATTCAAAGCAACAAGAAGTTGAATTTTTTGCTGCATACCTTTTGACAGTTCTTCAATCCTTTTGTTTGCGTAATCTTTAAGTGCGACCTTTTCAAGGCTTGATAACGCCTTTTCCCTGGCTTGAGAGGATGAAAATCCCTTTAATTCAAGGAAGAAACTCAAAACATCTTTACACTTCATCTTTGGATACAATCCTCTCTCTTCTGGAAGGTAACCGAGGTCTCTATCTTCTATTTCTTTTAAAGATTTATCAAAGATGCGGATAAAGCCTTTATCGGGAAGGTAAATCCCGAGTGTCATCCTGATCAAAGTTGTTTTACCCGCTCCGTTTGGGCCTAAAAGTCCAAAAATCTGCCCCTCTTCAACGCTAAAGCAAACTTCATTTACAGCATTTTTATCACCAAAACTCTTTGAAACTCCTTCATACTTTAATGCATCCATAAAGTCCCCTTTTCAAAATTTAATTATACGCTATTTTTTTTACTTTGTTTTATGTTAAAATGAAAAAGGAGGTTTTGTTGCGAAGATTTGTAATTATCCTGCTTTTGATAACCTTTTTTTCTGTGGGGATTATTTCATCTGAACTTTATGATGAAGAAAGTTATAAAACTGCAATTGAAAAGCTGGAGACAGGAGATATTGAAAATTCGCTTCTCTACTTCAAAAAAATGCTCAACTTATCTGAAAAAGATTTATGGACTGAGCAGGTTTTTTTGATATGCGATGACAATGATATCTTGCCAAAAGTAAATTTTCTAAAGAAAACTTTTGATGGCCCAATTTTGCTTATTAAAAGGGCAATTGATTCAAAAGGATGTTTTAGACTTTGTGCGGGAGTCTTTAAGACAAGGAAAGATTCTCAAGAGGTCGCAAAGTCTCTCCCTTCTCCTTTCAAAGAGGCAAAACCCTATCCTCTTCAACTCGTCAAAGACAACTCATACACGGAATTGGCGTTTGGAATGGATAAACCTCAAGAGGTTAAATCTTTAGAAACGGTAGAAAATGAAGTTACTAAGGAAGCAAGTGCCGAGACAAAATCAGAACCAAACATTGAATCAAATAAAACTCAAGAAGGGGCATCTCCCCAAATAGATTCAAAGGCTTATCAACCCTCAAATCTGGCAGAAAGTTATTTCCTGAAGGGAATAGAATCTTACAACAAAAAGGATTTCAATTCTGCGGAAACTTATTTCAGGCAGTCAATAACACTCAACCCTCAAAGATACGAGGCATACAACAACCTTGCAATTGTCCTCCTTGAACAAAGAAAGGTTGATGAGGCAAGGAAAATTCTTGAAGAGGCTGTCTCTATGCAACCAAATTATGCTAATACAAGGGCTAATCTTTCCGGTGTTTATTGGTTATTAGGTAAAAAGGATGAGGCAATAAAAGAGGCGGAAAGGGCTTACAGACTTGATTCTCACGATTACAGATACTCGCTGAATTTAGCCTCTTTCCTTTATGAATCTCAAAGATACGATGAGGCGCTCACATACGTAAATGTTGCAAAGATTGTTTCTCCTGATAACAAAGATGTTTTGTCTCTTGAAAAGCAAATCAAAGATAAACTGGGAACTGCCCAAACGCAAGAAGACAAGAAGGAAGAAAAAAAAGATGAAGTTCAATCTATAGAAGAAAAGCAAAATAACCAAAATGCTGTTGAAGAAAATAAGCCCGAAAAAGAAAATAAGGGAATCTTTAGATTCTTTAGAAAGAAATCAAAGTAGAGGCTTTGTTTGGGAAAAGCTTTAAAAATAGAAAATCTCAATTTTACCTATAAAAATCCCCCAAAAATTCTTTCATACCTTATGGGGAAGAAATCAAAGGAGGTCGTTGCAATAGAAGGGATAAACCTCTCTCTCGAACGAGGTGAAACACTCGCCATTATGGGGAAAAACGGTGCAGGAAAGACAACCCTTCTTAAAATAATTGTAGGGCTTTTGAAAGAGGATAGTGGAAAAATTGAGATTTTTGGCAATTCCCCAGACTCGGAAGAAACTAAGAAAATAATAGGTTTTGCACAAAGTGATGAACGCTCCTTTTACTACCGATTATCTGTAAGAGATAACCTTTTCTTTTTTGGAGAATTGTGGGGAAAAGATTATAAATTCCTTAAAAAGAAAATAGGAGAATTGGCAGAAATTCTTAAAATTGATTCCTTCCTTGATGAGGTTTTTTTTGAACTCTCATCTGGAATGAAGCAGAAAGTTTCAATAGCGAGGGCACTTCTTTGGGACCCCAAAATTATTTTACTTGATGAACCAACAAGAAGTCTTGACCTCGTTGCTCAAGAAGAGGTTAAAAACTTCCTAAAAAGCGAATACTTAAAAGAAAAAACGCTTATTGCTTCGACACATAAAACAGAAGAGGCAAAAGAAATTGCAGAAAGGAGCATAATTTTAAAAGAGGGAAAGATAGTCTATGAGGGAAAACCTGTCTCAAATGAAGAAGAATTTAAAGAGATAGTGGAAGGAGGGTTCAATTGAATTTATCAGCACTTAAAGCAGTTTTTCAAAGAGATTTAAAACTTGCTTTAAGTTACAAATTGGATTTTATCATCAGGACCTTTTCCTCTTTCTTTTCGGTTGTTTTGTGGTACTATTTAAGTCTATTTTTAAAACCAAATTCATCAGTAACAGGGACAAACGACTACTTCACCTATGTAATCGTCGGGATGGCGCTTTTAGGTTACATAAATGTTATGCTCTACACATTCTCACACAAAATCAGAAATGACCAACTTTTAGGAACTCTTGAAATGGTTGTGGCATCGCCTTCAAGATTTTCACTTATAATCTTTTCATCAGCAATCTGGGAATTTCTTTTTGAAACATTTGACCTTCTGGTTTTTATAATTTTTGCGATTCTATTTGGTGCAAAATTTGTTGTAGGATCCTATATTGCACTTATTCTTACATTTATTTTAACTATGATTTCCTTTGGATCACTCGGGATAATATCAGCATCTTTTTTGATGGTTTTCAAAAAAGGTGAGCCTGTAACCCCTTTTATTGCTGCATTCTTTGCACTTCTTGGAAATGTTTTCTTTCCCACAAAGATTCTTCCTCCTATTTTAAACACGCTATCACTATTCATTCCTCTTCCATATTCGGCAACAGCATTTAGAAAAATAATGGTTGATGGAGCCATTTTTTTTGATGTTCTTCCCGAAATTCAAGCACTGACAATATTTTCAATAATTCTTCTTCCCATCGCACTAATCTCCTTAAATTTCTCAATCAGAATCGCAAGAAGGTACGGTTTGTTAGGAGCGTATTAGTTCTGGTTCAGGAAAGAGGAATCTTCAAATTTCCATCTCCTCTTTTCAGAAGAAGAAGACCCATCCCCTCCTTTCAGGGGGAGACAGAGAGGGGGTTTCCTCGTTTCCAATAAATCGGCTGGAGTTGTCATTCCGAT
>DHFQ01000078.1:703-2897 GCA_002402325.1 Candidatus Aminicenantes bacterium UBA4820 | reverse complement strand
CCTGAAATGGGAGGAGATTTTCTTTATTTAATTCTGTCAAGACCCTTTAGAAAGGTCACATAGTTTTACTCTTTAAAAATGTCACATTTGAAGAAAAAATAGTAGTGTTATTGCTGTGGGAATTGTGGAAAAGGGAAGGCTTTAGCCTATCTTTTTCCAGGATGTGTTGGAAAGTCAAAGACTTTTCTATGAATCGTCGATTCCACACCCTTTTCCTTTTTGCATTTAAAACCACTTCCTTTTTCCTTCCATCATCACAAAATNNTGATATTTTACATTACCCAACGCGTCCTCTTGACACTTTTTATAAAACTGGTAGTCTATTACTTTGTAGGAGGATAATGTGGAGAGTATTGTTCTTATTTTGACAACAACAAATTCAGAAGAGTTGGGTTTGAAAATCGCAGAACAATTGGTTCAGCGCGGGCTTGCTGCCTGCGTTAATATCATCAAAAAGATCCGTTCCATCTACAGATTCAAAGGCGAAGTGTGGGATGATGAAGAGTACCTGCTTTTTATAAAAACGAGAGAAAGCTTAAAGGAAGAAGTTGAAAAAGCGATTAAAGAAATTCATACCTACGAACTTCCAGAAATCCTCGTAATAAACCTGTCTGACAGCGAAAAGAAGTTTCAAGAGTGGGTTCTTGATTGTACAATTTCAAAGTAAAAAGCCTTCCATTGAAATAAAAATCTCACATTTTACTTTTTAACATCTCTCCCAGTTTTTTATATTCATTCAAGGTGTTATAAATCTGAACGGAAATTCTTACAAGCCTTTTCGGGTATTGTGGGAAGTAGATTATTGGCACTTCAATCCTGTGGTTAAAAAAAAGTTCATCCTGCAATTCATCAATGAAAAGAGGTCTCTCTGGTTCTCTTTTTGCATCGCTTATTGGAATTGAAGCCATTGCTCCAACCATCTCAGTGGGACAGGGTTCAACAACATTGAGTTTCTTTAAAAGTATCTCTCTTGCCTTTAAACACATATCCCTGTTTCTTTGCATTATTCCTTCAATTCCTGATGGGTAAATTGTTTTAAAATAATCAATAGCGTAAGGGATTACAAAAATTGAAGATGGGTTGAACGTTCCGCACCAGAGAAATTCAAGTGTGAATTTGCTTTTGTCCCCTCTAAGTGTATTTGCCCAGTGACTTATCACAAGTGGATGAGTTTTATCCTGAAATTCCTTTCTTACATAAAGAAAGGCGCTGCCTTTTGGAGTCATTAGCCACTTATGACAGTTTGATATAAAATAGGCAGGATCAATTTTTTTTAAGTTTAAAGGAACCTGACCTATGGAGTGTGCGCCATCAACTATGGTCTCAACCCCAAGTTCCTTCATCTTTTTTACTATTATCTCAATATCAAGGACAATCGCAGTGGGGCTTATAATGTGATCAATGAGAAGTAGTTTTGTTTTCTTACTCACCGAGTTTAAAAGAGTTGATAGAACCTCCAGAGAAGAGTTAATGGGAAAAGGAATTTTAATCTCTTTTACAAAAACGCCCTTTTCTTCCGCTATCCTGTTAAGCGCATTCCTGCAGGCGTTGTACTCCATATTTGTTACGATTACCTCATCCCCTTTTGAAAGTTGAAATGAGCGGAGGGCAATGTTGACACCTGTTGTTGCGTTCGTAACAAAGGCAAGGTCATCTTTATCACAAAAGACAAGTTGTGAAAGGCTTTCCCTTGCCTTTTCGTAATAATCCTCATAATCTCTTAAAAGAAATTTTACAGGTTCCTTCTCCATCTCTTTCTCAATCTCAAAAGATTTTCGCAAGATTGCTTTAGGAGTCGCACCAAAGGAGCCGTGATTTAGAAAACAAGTTTTTTTATCAAGTGCAAAAAGCGATTTTAAGTTTTTCATTTAAAAATCCTGTAAATCAAATTTAAAATTATAGTTAAAATTAAAGATAGCAACAATGCTGAAGTAATAGGAAAATAGATTTTGTAATTTTCACCTTCAATTGCTATATCACCTTTAAGTTTGCCAAAAAAAGAGAGGGTTTTAGGAAAGAGGAAAAGTAGCCCAAAAGCAATGAGAAAAATCCCAAGAAAAATTAGAACCTGAGCGATAACCCTTCTTTCCATACTCTATTTTAACTCACAATTTATAAAAAATCCTGTGATTATTTAACACAAAATAATACATTCACTTATATATGTCATTCAATATATTCAATGTGCTTTATT
>DHFQ01000078.1:0-662 GCA_002402325.1 Candidatus Aminicenantes bacterium UBA4820 | reverse complement strand
GGTGATAAATTAAATTGCTCAACAACCTGAATTTAGGTGCGCTACTTAAATTGCTTGACAGGGACATGAGGCCATTTTTTGTCTACTGATGCTCCTTTTTTCTTTATGAGCAAGCAAAATATGTCGCCTAAGGGTATTAATAAAAGAAGTTGCCAAGGGCAATTTAGGCGGAATGTAGTGAAGCCTTTTATTCGCTGTTAGACGACGATACTTACTAACCTTCATTAGGCCTCATTTATCAATCAGATTGAACAAGTTATTCGCTAAATTTCTGTCCAATTCTTTAAGAATTTTATATTCTTCCAACGCAGAGCCCTTATCCCCGAGTTCAAAATAAGTCAACCCCANNTCGGCATAATCAGGATTTATGCGGATTGCCTGCTTGTATTCATCTATTGCTTCAGTTTGGCGCCCAAGGTGGTAATAAGCCACGCCCAGATTGCAGTGTGCCTCGGCAAAATCAGGATTTATGAGGACTGCCTGCTTCAATAAATCTATCACCTCAAGTCTTGAACGATCCTCTAATCCTAACAAGTGGAGCATCAAATTTTGAAAACCTCTTATGGTAATACCTCCTTTCGGTAATATCACCTGACATTCTTGGCGGAAAAGAAACCTGGAGGTTCTGGATTTTAATTTTTTCCGCCGTCGTTTAGAATTCA
>DHFQ01000133.1:23059-24382 GCA_002402325.1 Candidatus Aminicenantes bacterium UBA4820 | reverse complement strand
CCCAAAATCTTCTCCGTTTAAACTTATAGCCATTGCGTTTATTGTAAAATCCCTTCTTGAGAGGTCATTTTCAAGTTTTGAATTTTCCACTATTGGAAGAGCTGCAGGGTAATCGTATCTCTCAACCCTTGCCGTTGCAAAATCCCACCTTCTATCCGATTTTATCCATATCGCAGTCTGAAATTCAGAGTGTGTTTTAATCCTTCCCCCCTTCAACTCCCTCCATTTCTGCGCAAGAAGAGGTGCTTCTCCCTCAACTACAAAATCAAGGTCTTTAATTTTCTTATGAAGGAGAATGTCTCTTACGACTCCTCCCACAAGATAAACATTCATTCCCATTTCGTTTGCTGTTTTTCCAAGTTCCTTTAGTTCTTCAATATCCTCTTTTAAAAAATAGCCTTCAAGAATCTTTCTCATCTCATCAATTGAAGGAATTCCTCCCTGACTTCTTGAAATTGTGCCAGAAATTTGTTCCTCCCATTTTTTGTGAAGATCGCCTTTCGATATTATGCCTACGATCTCTTCTTCAGATTTTCCCACAAAAACGAGATAGTATTTTTTTTCAACCAATTCTCTGTAGACCTTTTCAATTGAATCATCCGGAGAAAAAATTGGTGGCTTTGAAATAACCAGCGTTGTTGCGGGATGGTCTTCCATCTTGAGTTGAACCGCTTTATCAATCTCCTGCCTCGTAACAACGCCAATTACTCTATTTCCATCAAAAATTGGAAGTGAGTTTATCCTGTATTTATTCATTTCAAGGAGCGCATCTTTTATCGTAAAACCTATGCTTCCTCTTGCAAAATCCCTTTTACAAAGGTCACTTGCCCTATAACCTATGTTTGATTGAAAGTAGAGAATATCAATAAGTTTCCTCTTCGTCTCATCAAGGGTTGCGTTTTTGATTGCTGCCGACCCTGCTGAAGCGTGTCCTCCCCCTCCAAATTTCTCAAGTATTTCTCCAACATTCACTATAGGGTTTCTTGACCTTGCGATTATATGAACCCTGCTTTCAAGAAAAGCAATTAAAAAAATAGCATCAATGTCTTCACTATTTAAAATTTCGTGCAAAAGAAGAGATAAGTCAGGGTGAAATTCGGTAGAAACAAGTGTAGTAATGTGAATCTTTACCCCTCCAATTATTAATGATTCAAGGTTTTCAACAAGTTTTGTCAAAATTCTAAGTTGAATTTCTGTTAGCCTTCTACTGAGCCATCTTGAAATTTCCGTGAGTTGCCCTCCCCATCTTAAACACCTTTTTGCTGAATCGTAATCCCTCTCTCTCGTCGTTGGAAATGTTAGAAAGCCAGTGTCTTCGTAAAT
>DHFQ01000133.1:0-22968 GCA_002402325.1 Candidatus Aminicenantes bacterium UBA4820 | reverse complement strand
TTTTCCCCTCTACAAGATTTGCAAATGTCCCCAATCTTTTTGTTGAGCCAACATCAACGAGAATTATTTCTTCAATCTTCCTTTTGTCAACATCTTTTCCAGAGATGATGAGAGGCAACTTTTCCCTATTTTTGTCAATAAAATCCCTCAAATTCTTTTCAATTGAGCCGGGAAAGAGGAGAAGGGCATCAGGATAAAGTTTGCTTACCGCAACCATTCCAGCTAAGGCATCAAAATCCGCATTCGTGTGCGAGACGATAATTTTCAATACTCCTCCCAAATTTTAGTATAATCTTTTAAAGAAAAATATAAAAGAGGGAGAAAATTATAGGTTACTTCAGTGGTGTCCAGGACAATTTGATAATAAAAAAGTGATTTTGTAAATACGAGTATTTTGGACTGGTTTTAAGGGAGTCTGAAAACGAGGTTTGATATTATGGATTTGCATTTTGCTGTCCAATTCGTTTGATAAGAGAGTAAAGTGAGGTTCAACTTATGGTGATTCAAAGGGGTTACTCAACCATTTCCACAAACACTTTATGTAAAGGGGTTAAACCTGAGTATGGCTATAAGGCACCATATTGAAAGTAAAAATATCAAAAAAATTTTAACTTAACGAGGCTAAACCTAATTTTTTAATCTCCATCAACTATGCTAAAATTTAGTCTCTAAAGATGTGTCTTCAGTATGAATTTTCATTTTTTAAAATATCATCTATGCGAACTTTTCCTCTTAAAAGTCTATAAACCCAGATTTGATAAATGATAACTATTGGAACAAAAATTAAAGCAACAATCGTCATAATCTTGAGCGTGTATTCTGATGATGAGGAGTTGAATATTGTAAGAGAATAGTTTTGATCAAGCGACGATGGGATTAAATTTGGATAGAGTCCAATTATACCGGTTATAACGGTAAGAAGAATAGTCAAAAATGAAAAAAGAAAACCTCTTGATGGTTTATTTTTAAATGTAAAATATCCCGATAAAATCAAGGAGATAACAAGAAAAAGGGGAACAAAAAACAAAATTTTAACCTTTAAATAATTTTCCATCAATTTTGTTGAAATTGGAGTAAAAATCAAAAAGATAAAGGCGATTACAAAAAGTGGAAAAAAGAATTTTTTTGAAAAAGAGTTCGCCCTTTTTTGAACTTCACCTTCAGTTTTTATTGATAGATATAAACCTCCGTGGTAAAGGAAAAGTGAAAGAAATAAAATTCCTGTTAATAATCCATAAAGGTTTAATAATTGAAGAAGTGAGCCGTGATAACCTTCAACATCAATTGGAAGTCCTTTAAAGATGTTTCCAAAGGCTACTCCAAAAAGAACGGCTGGAATGAGCGAACCAAAGAAAATTGATAAATCAAAAAACCGTTTCCAGCGTGGGTTTTCTTCCTTTCCTCTAAATTCAAAGGAAACTCCTCTAAAAATCAAGCCGAAAAGAATTATTAAAAGTGCCGAATAGAGGTATGAAAACATATAGGCGTAGGTTGTTGGAAATGCAGCAAAGGTTGCACCCCCTGCGGTTATCAGCCACACTTCATTTCCATCCCAGAAAGGACCTATTGAGTTAATTATCTGCCTTTTTTCAAGATCATTTTTTGCAATAAAATTCATTAAGATCCCTGCACCTAAATCAAAGCCATCAAGAACGAAATAGGCTGCCCATAAAATTCCCCACAAAACAAACCATATAGTTGCAAAAGTCATTTAAGCCTCCATTGCAGTGTACTTTTGAGGACCAATTTTTGAATATTTGAAAAGAAGGTAAATATCAATTATCCCGAGTATCAAGTAAAATAGGGTAAAGAGAATGAGTGAAATTAAAACTTGAGAAGTTGAAAGATTCTTTGAAACACCATCTTTAGTTCTCATAAGTCCGTAGACAATCCATGGCTGCCTTCCCACCTCTGCAACAATCCAGCCAAGCTGAGCGGCAATGTATGGCAGTGGAATTGAGTAAAGCATAATCTTTAAAAAGAGTCTGTTTTGTTCAAGTCTATTTTTTAAAGATAAATAATAACCGACAAGTGAAAGAAAAATGAATATAAATCCAAGTAAAACCATTATCCTGAAGCTCAAAAATGTTGCTAAAACGGGTGGTCTATCCTCTTTGGGAAAATCCTTAAGCCCCTTTATCTCACCATCTTTATCGTTTGTAGCAAGAAAACTAACCACTTTAGGTATTTTTAAAAATTCTACGGAGTTTTTCTCTTGAGATGGGGAGGGAATAGAAATTAGATTCAATGGAACACCCTTTTGAGTCTCCCAGATGGATTCCATTGCGGCAAATTTTGTGGGTTGATATTTTGCCACCTCTCTCCCATTAAAATCACCAACCAGAACAACGACAATGGAAGAGACCAGTCCAAAAATTGCGGCTATTTTAAAGGAGGTTTTAAAGAAATCAACATAATTTTTTCTTAAAATGTGGTAAGAAGAGACGCCCATTACAAAGAATGCTGCAACAATGTAGCCTGAAATGTTTGTGTGAAGGAATTTCAACCAACCATAAGGGCTGAAAACGAGGGCGGAAAAGTCTACCATTTCTGCCCTCCCGTTTCTAAGAACATAACCAACCGGTTTTTGCATAAAGGCATTTGCAAGCAAAATCCACAAAGCGGATAGGTTTGTCCCAAGAGCAACAAGCCATATAAAAAATGAATGCGTTTTTTTGGAGACTCTATCCCAACTAAAAATCCATAAACCGATGAAGGTAGATTCAAGAAAAAAAGCGACCGTTGCCTCTATTGCAAGGGGTGCTCCAAAAATGTCTCCTACATACTTTGAATATTCAGCCCAGTTCATTCCGAATTGAAATTCAAGCGTAATCCCTGTAACTACGCCAAGTGCAAAATTTATAAGAAATAGTTTTCCCCAGAATTTCGCCATTTCTCTATATTTTTGATCGTTCTTTTTTACATACATCGTTTCAAAAATTGCAACCAGACCGCTTAGTCCAAGTGTCAACGGCACGAAAATGAAATGAAACATACTCGTCAAAGCAAATTGGAGTCTTGAAAGTCCCACTATGTCCATAAAATCCTCCCACAACAAATTTTATCAAGATTTAATATAACATATTTTAAGAAAAAACTATTCCCATTTTAAAAATTTGTTCTCTTTGATAGAATTACTTTTTAGGAGGACATTTGTGCGGTATATGTGGTGAATTCAACTATGATGGAACAAAAGAAGATGCGGAATTAAGAGTAAGAAAGATGGCTTCAATGCTATCTCACAGGGGACCTGATGATGAAGGGTTTTATGTTGATGAAAAGGTAGCGTTAGGGCACAAAAGGTTATCTATTATAGACCTTTCTGAAAAGGCATCACAGCCAATGTTCTCCTCTTCAAAAAGATTTATCCTTATTTACAATGGAGAAATATATAATTTTGAGGAGATAAAAGATAATTTAATAAAAAAGGGCGAAAAGTTTGAAACAAGGTCTGACAGCGAAGTTCTATTGAAGGCTTATGAAGTATGGGGAATAGATTTTGTAAATAAACTTAACGGAATGTGGGCATTTGCAATTTACGACAGAGTCAAAAAAGAGTTGATTCTTTCAAGAGATAGGATAGGGAAAAAGCCTCTATACTTCTCAAAAACAAGAAGGGGAATTTTATTTTCATCTGAGATTTATCCTTTACTATTGTCAAAGGATGTAAAAAAAGAGATAGATTTAAGGACTCTTGCTGAGCAAATAGCGTGCAGGTATGTCATAGCGCCTAAAACTCTTTTAAAGTCAGTGAAAAAAATACCTCCCGGACACATTCTAATTGTTAGTGAAAAAAATTCCACGCTTTTTCACTACTACAAAATTCCTCTTGAAAATGAAATGAATGAAAAAGGAAATGATGTGGTTGAAAAATTTTCTGAAAAATTTCTAAAAAGCGTTGAGAGAAGATTGATTTCTGATGTGCCGTTAGGAGTTCTTCTTTCAGGGGGACTTGATTCTTCTTCAATAGTTTGTGCTATGAGAAAACTGAATGTTGAAAAAATTTCGACCTTTACTGTTGGTTTTGAAGATGGCGGAAACTTTGATGAAAGAAAATATGCAAAAAATGTCGCTGAATTTTATCAAACTGACCACACCGATTTTTTGATCTCTTCAAAAAATTTTATAGACGGATTATCAGGCGTTTTGAAGCATCAAGATGACCCTGTTTGTGATTTTGCGATACTTCCTTTGTACTACCTTTGCAAAGAGGCAAAGGGAAAAGTGAAGGTTCTTCTTTCGGGTCAGGGAGCGGATGAGGTCATTGGAGGTTATCACCTTGAAAGGGTTTTAAGGCAGATTAAAGCAATTGCAATACTAAATAAAATTCCTTTGATAGGACCTCTTGCTAAAATTTACTCAAAGATAGATATGAAAAGAGAATATCTTTCGAAGTGGAAGGAGTTTAGAGGGATTGGTGAAAGGGAAATACCCGCTAAAATGCGGTATGATTTGACTATGCCTCTCAGTTATGATTTGATGTCAAGGATTTTCAAAGAAAAGGTAGAACCTCCTTACGATAGAACCCTTGATGCTTTTTATAGTGAAAATCCTCCTTTCAGGGGAGCAATAGACTCTATCCTCGGAACTCTTTTGAAGGGGTGGCTTCCTGATAATCTTTTAAACCACGGTGACAGAATGTCAATGGCAAATTCAATTGAAATGAGATGCCCTTTCTTAGATTATGAATTAATTGATTTTTGTTTTAGAATAAAAGAGGATATGAAAGTATCTATGAACGAAACAAAAATCATTTTAAAAAAATGGGCTTTGCTTAATGAGATACCTGAGGGAATTGTTTTTAGAAAGAAAAAGGGGTTTCCCGTTCCCTTTAAGAAATGGCTGAAAAGCGAGATTCATAATGAAGTAAAAGAGAGAGTTTTATCAACAGGATGGTTTAAAGAATTTTTTAATCTAAACGAAATAGAGAATCTTTTGAAAGAATCACTCAAAGGTAGAGACCATTCACTTCTTTTATTCAACTTTTTAATGCTTTCCCACTGGGGAGAAAATGTAGGCTTGTAAATGGAAGAGAAGAACCTGAAATTTATGATTCTTGTCGTTGCCTACAACGCCATTACAACTCTTGTGAAAGTCTTAGATAGAATTCCAAAGGATGTGTGGGATGAGGTTGGCGAAGTTGTGGTCTTTGATGATTGCTCTTCAGATGAGACAACTTTACTCGCTAAAGGTTACAAGGAATCAAGAAAACTTGAGAAACTCAGCATCTATAGAAATGAAAGAAATTTGGGTTATGGTGGAAATCAGAAAAAAGGATATGAGTATGCAATAAGTAAGGGCTATGATTATGTGATCTTGCTTCACGGCGATGGACAGTACGCTCCTGAATCATTGGGAGATTTCATTAAAGTTGCAAAGGAAAGAGAGCCTGCAATGGTCTCTGGTTCAAGAATGTTAAATAGAAAAAGAGCCTTGAAAGGTGGAATGCCTTTATACAAATTTTTGGGAAACATCATACTTACAACCTATCAGAACTTTATGCTTCACAGCAAACTTTCAGAATTTCATTCTGGTTACAGGATGTATAAAACAGAGGTTTTAAAAAATCTTCATCTTGATAAATATAGTGATGATTTCCATTTTGATACACAAATTATGGTTGAGATTCTCCATAGGCACGGTGAAATAGTGGAAATTCCCATCCCAACTTTTTATGGTAAAGAGATTTGTTATGTCAACGGGATGAAGTATGCCTTCAATGTTTTTAAATCTGTTTTTCAATATAAACTTTTTACACTTGGACTTACAAATTGTGATTGGGTCGAGCCTCTTTCAAAGACGAAATATTCTCCAAAGAAAAGTCCCCTAAGCAGTCACAAAAGAGTTGCGTTTTTTGTTCCGAGAAATTCAACGGTGCTTGACATAGGCGCTGAAGGGAATTACATTGAGGAGTTGAAAGAAAAAGGCTGTAATGTTATTGGAATTACCTTAAGTTCTTTACCATCTGAAGTGAAAAGTAAATATGATGAAGTGATAATTGATGATCTTGAAAAAGAGGGATGGAAAGAATTTCTTTCGGGAAAGAGATTTGATGCAATAATTCTTGCGGATGTAATTGAACATTTAAGGGACTCTAAAAAACTTATTTCGTTTTTGAAAGATTTTTTAAAAAAGGATGGAATTGTGATTGCATCAACCCCAAATATAGCCCATCTATACATTCGTTTCTGCCTTCTTTTCGGAAAATTTCCCTATTCAAAAAGGGGAATTCTTGATGAAACTCATCTTCACTTTTACACCAAAAAAAGTTTTAGAAAACTTTTTGAAAATGAAGGATACCATCTTTTAAATAAGAGATTCACACCTATTCCCTTTGAACTCTTTTCAGGAAAGAGTAGATTTACAAAAATCGTTGCTCAAATATTGGAATACTCCTATTACATTTTTGTAAAAATATCGCCCTCCCTATTTGCCTACCAGATGGTTTATGTTTTCAGGAAAAACTACAAAATTTAACGATAATAGCGATTTGCAGGGGTCTCTATTATCTATCCACTTTTAAAAACAATTCAGGATTTTTTAAAAGTTTTTGAAATTCCTGTTCATTTAAAATCTTTACGCCGAGACTTTTAGCCTTTGTGAGTTTCGAGCCTGGCTTTTCCCCCACGATCAAATAATCGGTTTCCTTTGTTAAAGTTGAACCAACCTTCGCTCCAAGATTTTTTAAAAGAGATTTTGCCTCTTCTCTTGTCATATTTGAAAGGGTTCCGGTGATTAAAAAGGTAAGCCCGGAAAAAGGACCTGCTTCTTTTTTCTCTGCTTTGAGATTGAGTCCTGCGTTTTTGAATTCATCAATCATCTTTAAATTTTCTTCAGTTTTGAAAAATTCAACAATCTCTTTAGCAACTTTAGGACCAATCCCATCAATTGCTGTTAAGTCTTCCTCTTTTGCTTTAATCAAATCATCTATTGATGGGAAATGAGACTCAAGAAGAGACGCAGTCTCTTCCCCGACCATCCTGATTCCAAGCGCATAAATGAATTTGCTATACTCCCTTGATTTACTTTTCTCTATCTCAGAAAGAAGATTTTTAACAGATTTCTCTCCCATTCTTTCAAGTTTTATGAGTTTCTCTTCATCAAGCTTATAAATATCGGATAGATAGTTTATTAGATTGTTCTCAACAAGTTTTTCAATCAGAACCCTTCCAAGCCCGGAGATGTCCATCCCTTCTCTTGAAGCAAAATGTCTTATTGCCTCTTTAATTTGAGCCTTGCAATTTCTGTTTGGACACCTTTTTATCACCTCTCCTTCGGGTTGGTGTATTTTTGAACCGCAAACGGGACAGGTTTCCGGAAATTGAAAATCACGAGAATCAGGATTTCTTTCCTCTTTAAAAACCTTTACAAGGTAAGGAATGACACCTCCTGCCCTTTCTATCTGAACCATATCTCCAACCCTTACATCTTTTCGCTTGATTTCATCCTCATTATGAAGTGAAACTCTTGAGACAACAACTCCTCCAATTTTAACTGGTTCAAGAATTGCAACGGGTGTCAACGCTCCCGTTCTTCCAACCTGAATAACTATATCTTTTATCATTGTTTTACCAATTTCGGGAGGAAACTTATAGGCAACCGCCCACCTTGGATCCTTCGCAGTATTTCCTGCTTTATTTTGAAGTGGGATTGAATTTAGTTTTACGACCATCCCATCCGCATCGTAGGGAATGTTATCTCTATTTTCAGTAAGGTAATTGTAATAATCAACTATTTCCCTCTCGGTTTTTAAAAGCTTTGAATGGTCATCGACCTTAAATCCCCATTCTTTTAATTGCTTCAAACACTCGAATTGAGTATCAGGAATAAGTTCCGATGATAGAAGAATCTGATAGACAAACATTGATAGTGGCCTTTTTGCAGTTATTGTTGCATCAAGTTGCCTTAAACTTCCCGCTGCCGCATTTCTTGGATTGGCAAAGGGGGGAACTCCTTCCTCTTCTCTTTGCTCATTCAATTTCTTAAAATCTTCCTTTGATATAAAAACCTCACCTCTTACAATCAAACTTTTATATTTGCAGGAAATCTCTTTGGGGATATCTTTTATGGTAAATACATTTTCTGTTACATCCTCACCAACATTTCCATCTCCCCTTGTCGCTCCTTTAACAAGTTTTCCCTCTTCATAAAAAAGAGCAGTCGAAAGACCATCAAATTTCAATTCACAGACAAAATCAACATCATTTGTTCCTATCAATTTGTAGAGTCTTAAAAGAAAGTCTTTAAATTCATTTTCATTGTAGACATTGTCAAGACTCAAAAGTGGAACAGGATGTTTAACAGGAGTGAAACCTTTTGTAACGGTTCCTCCAACTGTTTCAGTTGGTGAGGCTTTTACTTTAAATTCAGGATAAAGTTCTTCAAGTTCTCTTAACTCTTTTTCGAGCTGGTCATATTCGTAATCACTTATTTCGGGATTATTTTCCTCGTAGTAAAGTTTTCTGTGTCTTTCAATCTCTTTTCTTAACTCTTCAATCCTTCTTTTTACAAACTGCCTTTCCATACTCATCTATTTCCTCTTATTCAAGCGGAATAAGTATCCTGAAATGGGCACCAACCTTTTCATCAATTACTTCAATTTTCCCGTTATGAGCCTCAATGATTCTTTTTACAATTGCAAGTCCAAGCCCTGTTCCCTCAGCCTTTGTTGTAAAGAAAATTTCAAAAATTCTATCTTTGTTTTCCTCCTTGATTCCTTCACCGTAATCAATGACATCAATCTGACAGAAGTTCTTCTCCTTTGAAAATCTTACTCCAATTTTTCCTTTGTCTTCTGAGGATTGAATTGAGTTTAAAAGAAGATTTGAAAAAACTATTCTCATAAGGCTCTCATCCACAAAAATGTTCTTAGCGCAATCATCTTCTTCAAATTCTATTGTAATTTCTTTTTCCTTGTTGGATTCAAGAAGTAAAGAGGCTGTATCCTTTACAATTTCAACAAGGTCTGTTTTTTTTAATTCAGGATTTAATGGCTTTGCAAAAATTAGAAAATCGTGTGTAAGTTTTTCAAGTTTTTTTATCTGATTTAGCATTGGAGGGACAGAGGGTAAAAGGTCATCTCTTTCCACATTACTTCTCAATCCCTCTTCAAGAAGTTGAACATTGAGTTTCAAACTGTTAAGAGGATTTTTGATCTCATGTGCAAGCCCTGAACTTAAAAAACCAAGATAGGAAAGTTTATTTTGATTCTCAATCTCCTTCTGAATTGTTCTGTACTGCTTTAAAAGATGAACGACATAAAAATATGCAAGAAGAAGCATAAAAAAGATTAAACCAAGCAAAGTTGAGAGTTTAATTATCATTCCCCTTCTAAATTCTTCCGCCTGTTTTGCCAGAACCTGATTGCTTATATTTAAAACCGCCTTTCCCATTTTTCCTGGTTCAAGTTGGACAGGAACTTCAATTGGAACCTTGTTTTTTATTTCAACACTTGATTTACCAAGTGGCGGTGTAACAATTCCTGTTCCTGTGATAAATCCTCCACCCTTTAAAAAGTCCTTCTGATCTATTAGATTCCCATCAGAATCATAAAGTTCGTAGGAGTCAAAAATCTTTTTATCAACTACAAATTGGTTGAGCCTTGTGGTAACGATTTTTTGATATTTGAATCCCTTTGCTATTTCTGTCTCTGATATTGATGTCGTCATCTTTTGAAGTTCATTTCTGTAATGGTCAAGTGTTTTAAATATTTCCTTTTCTCCTAAATCTTTGCTTATAATGTATCCGCCAACAGAAAGAAGAGCAATGAAAAAAAAGGCAAAAAGAAATGATGCAACAAGCATCTGTTTTCTAAAAGATATTTCCGATTTTGTAAGATTCTTCATTTTAATTAAGCCTTTTAGAAATTTTAGCCAACCTTTTTGATCTCAAAAGCATAAAATCCTCCACTAAAAATATACATCAAAAAAGAGTTCTTTTAAAGAGAAGAAAAAAGTTTTCTTTTTCGCTTTTCTATTTTATAATTTTCTATGATAATTTCTGCAAGCAGACGAACTGACATTTTATCTTTTTACGGTGAATGGCTTGAAACATCTTTAAATAAAGGCTATATAGAAATTTCAAATCCATTCAATCCAAAGCAAAAAAGGGTTGTGTCTCTAAAAAGAGAAAATGTGGATGGTTTTGTATTCTGGACAAGGAATGCTCTTCCTTCGCTGCATCTTTTAGAAGAAATTGAGAACAGAAAATATCCATATTATGTAATGATAACCTTCACCAACTATCCCAAAGTGATTGAAAAAAATGTCCCTGATTTTGATCTGGCTTTAAAGAATTTTGAACTTTTATCAAAATTGTTAACAGAAGAGAGGGTAATCTGGAGGTATGATCCAATTTTTCTTTCAAATTTAACAGACTTTGAATTCCATAAAAAAAACTTTTTAAAACTAACAAATTTACTCTCCCCCTTTACTAAAAGAGTGATTGTAAGTTTATTTGACAGATATAACTTTGTTCTAAAAAGGCTTCAAAAGTGTGATGAGATAAAGGAAATAGAAATTAAACGGGATTTAATTTTATCTTTGCTTGACTATTTAATTGAAATATCAAAAAAACATTCTCTTGAAATCCAGAGTTGTTGCGAAGAAAATTTTTTCAATGAAAGTAAAATAAAAAGTGGTTCCTGCATTGATGTCCAGTTGTTTAACAAAATATTTTCCCTTAATCTGAAATACAAAAAGGACAAATATCAAAGAAAAAAATGTTTGTGCCATCAAAGTGTTGACATCGGAAAATACAACACCTGCAAAGGCAAATGCATCTATTGTTATGCAGTAAAATCTTAGGAAAGAGAATTTATCTTATCTTTAACTTCTCTGTAGTTTGCATTTGATGCATAGACATCTTTGTAAAGTTTCAATGCTTCGTCTCTTTTGCCCATACTTTCAAAAAGTTCCGCAAGGTCATATTTTAAGCCATTGTAGACATCTTCGGGGAATCCTCTTGAATCAAGACCCTTTTTATACCATTTTTCTGCAAGGTCATTCATCCCCTTGATTTGAAAACATTTTCCAAGCATTGCGCAAGAATCAGCAAAGTACATAGGAGACTTTGCGGCAATTTGAAATTCCGCTATCGCCTCATCAATCAATTCCATTTCCTTATAAGCAATCCCTAAATTGTAATGGGTGTCATAATCCTCTTCAGATACCTTTTTTTCAACGCCCTTTTTAAATTCTTGAAATACTTCTTCAAAGGAGATTTCTTCTGAACTTTTTGGTTCCTCCTCTTCTTCAAAAAGATCACCCGCACTCTCTTCAAGGTTGTCGAGAACGGCTCCTAACTCTTTGGCGAGGTCATAATATTCCTCCACCTCTTCATTCTTTAAAGGTGTTACTTCTTCCTTCTGTTTTTCCTCTTCGGGGACAATATCTCTCAGTGTAACTTTAACTTTTGGTTTTCTTTTAGCGGGAACTACTCCTCCAAGTCCTTTGACAAGCTCCTTATCTATTAAAGCAAGTTCCTCTTCTATCTCTTCATCCTTTGTTTCTTCAACCTCTTTTGTCTCTAACTCTTCTTCTTTCTTTGCTTCTTCTTGACCCAATTTACTATTTATCCTGCTTAACAAATCAATTACTCTTACATCGTCGGGGTATTTCTCTTTTAACTCTTCACCAATTATTCTGGAATCTTCATACAATTCTTGAGCAAAATAAAATTCTGCCTCCTCAAGTTTTTCACTAATCTCACTACTTTTTTCTATCTCCTCCTGTGAAATCTCCATTCCGATGGATTCTTCCTCACTTTTTGGTGGTTCGGTCGTCTCTTCTTTTGCTAAGGGAATCAACTCCTTTTGCTCCATCTCTTCGCTTTCTACTTCTATTAACTCTTCATCAGAAGAGAGGGATGCTTTTTGTTCTATGTTGATTTCTATGTCAACTTCACCTTCACTCTTCTCTTCTGCTCTTGCTTCAGTAAAAACTTCCTCTTTAATTTCTTCCTCAACAATTTCCTCTTCTTTAATTTCTTCAATGATTTCTGCAGGTTTTTCTTCTTTAATTCCTCTGGGTTTTGAAGTGGCAATTTTCTTTCCCTTTAGTAGTCCGGAGAGTGCTTCAATTTCATCAAATTTTTTAGGTTCCTTTGCCTTTTTTCCCACTCCCGTCTGGAACTCAACTATTGCCTCATGATTCGGATCAACCTGCATAGCTTCTTCAACAAGATTTTCTGCGGTATCAACATCACCTTGCGCTTTAAATATCCTTGCTAATTTTATTATCTGTCTTACAAGTTTGTCCTTATTATCAAGCGAACGGTATATCCCAATCAGTTTCTGGTGAGCCTGTATGTGGTCAGGAACCTCTTTAATTATTGATTTCAATTCCGCAATTGCTTTTTCTACAAGACCATACTTTAGAAATATTTGTGCCTCAGAAAGTTTCTCTTGAATGGAGGCTGCGGTTTTTTCATCTATCTCTTTCCCTTTTTCTGCCTCCAATGTTTCTTCAAACTCTTCCTTTTCTACTTCCTCCTCAAGATTTTTGACTTCTGTCGGAATCTCCTCTTCCTCAGGTTGTTCCAATTCAACTTCTTTTGGTGTTTCTTCCTTCACCATTTCTATTTGCGGGGGGATGGCAAATGAAGAAGTAACTTCAACCTCTTCAGGATTTATTATTATTTCTTCTTCCTTTTCCTTTTGAGGAGACATGTCAACAATTACCTCTCCTTCTTGATTAAAATTTTCCCCTGTTTTGGATTCCTCCTCAACAACTGGAAGTTCCTGTGAAATGTCTTCAAGTTCAACTTCTATCTCTACATCAGGGGCATCTTCGACTTTAATCTCTTCTTCAGCGGTTCGAAATTCCTGTTCCTTTTCAACAATTTCTATTTCAATCTCTTTCATCTTTGGTGGTTCAACAATTTTAGTAACACCCAATTTTTCCCTTATTGAGTCAAGTTTATCAACCAATTGCATTTCATTGGGTGCTATTTCAAGCATTTCCTTGACTACATTTTCAGCGTTTTTGTAATCCTTTTTTTCAATAAGAACATCGCTAAATTTATTCAAAGTAGAGAGAAGTTTTCCTTTGTTATCGAGTTTTCTTTCAATTACAATTAAGCCAGAATATGCCTCTGCCAGAGCAGGGTTTTGTGTAATTACTTCTTCAAATCCACTCTCCAATTCTTTTAGATGAGGAATATCAGCATTGGGAATTTGACCTGCAAGCAATTTAACGAGAAGTTCATATTTACCCTGTGAGAGATATAATTTTATAAATCTCTTTAAAATTCCTCCCTTAATTGGACCTTTTTGTGCAATGCTTCTTAAAACAGATTCCGCTTTATCATAGTATCCTGATGAAATCAATATATCAGTTTTTAACTCATTGATAATTTGAGGTGGTTCTTTAAAAGAAGTCACAGAATCAAGAAGTTCAAGTGCCCTGTCATATTCTTTTCTGGCTATAAGTTCTCCTACAGATTTTTCCAAAGAATTTATTCTTTTCGGGTCTATTTGCAAAACCCTCTCGAAAATTTTTGCAGCCTCTTTAACTTTTCCAGACACAACAAGATTTTCAGCAGCTTTAATATATGAAGGGATCGCTTCTTCTTTTTTATTTAGCCTCGTAAGAAGATCCCCGTGTTGAAGTTGAAATTTGATGTTATCGGGATTCAATTCAAGCAATTTTTCAAGAATTTTTTGCGCTTTGTCAAGTTGTCCAACCTTAGTGTAATTGGTAACTAATTTTTCGTAAGCATCAATGGCATCCCTTTGCAACCCCGTATGTTCTGCAAAAGTTGCATACAGCTCCTGTGCTTGTATATTTTCGGGTGCTTCCCTTAAAGCGATCTTTATTGAAGCGAGTGCTTTTGGTGTGAACCCGCTCTTATGATAAAGTTCAGCAATTCTAATAAATACCGGAACCGCTTGCTCACTGTCTTTAGCCATAAGGTAAAGGTTACCAAGTTGTTGGAGAGAATTGATATCTTTCGGATTATCTTCTACAAGTTTCTGCAGTTCCCTTATTGCCTCAGGAAACTTCCTTGCCCTGACAAATTTGTCAACATTTAATTTGATCTTGTTACGATCTATCGCCATAATCTGTTACCAATCTCTGACACTGGTCTAAAACTTCTCCTGTGGAATGGTGTTATGCCCTTTTCATAAATAGCATCTATATGCTCCTTTGTCCCATAACCTTTGTTCTTTTTCAAGCCATAATCTGGATAACTTCCATCCATCTTAATAATCAATCTATCCCTTACAACCTTTGCCACAATAGATGCTGCGCCAACCGAAATAGACTTTTTATCCCCTTTTACTACACACTCACACCTACATTTTAATTCAGGTAAGACATTTCCGTCAACCAATGCAAGTTTGACTTCACTTTCAACTCCTTGAAAGGCAATTTCCATCGCCTTTAAAGTTGCCTTTAAAATGTTTATTTTATCTATCTCATCCGCTTCCACTATTCCAACGGAAAAAAGATGCCCATTTTCAACAAGTTCAGAAAAGAGTTCCTCTCTCCTCTTTGCACTTATTGCCTTTGAATCGCAAAAATCGGGAATTATCCTATCCTTTTGAAGAACAACCGCAGCAGCAACTACTGGACCAAAAAGCGCTCCTCTTCCAGCCTCGTCAATACCCGCCAGAGGATAAAAACCTTTGGACCAATAACTCCGGTCAAACTTAAAAGCCTCCTCAATATCCCTCATTTCATCTATTCTTTCCTTAATTCTGTTATTCTTGCCTTCTTTCCTTTCAAATCCCTCAAGTAGTAAAGTTTTGCTCTCTTAACTTTTCCTGTCTGAACAACTTCAATCCTGTCAATAATCGGGCTATGTAGAGGAAATATCCTTTCCACTCCAATTCCAGCAGAGACTTTTCTTACCGTGATTGTTTCTCTAACTCCTCCGTGCTTTCTTGCAATCACGATGCCTTGAAACACCTGAATTCTTTCCTTGTCTCCTTCTCTAACTTTGACATGGACTTTTACAGTGTCTCCAGCCTTAAATTGAGGGATGTTCTCTTTCAGTTGCTGTTTTTCAACCAGTTCGGTCAGGTTTGCCATTTTAAACTCCTTTGTTTAATAAATCAGGTCTATTTTTTAAAGTTATTTCGTAAGATTTTTCTTCTCTAAATTTCTGAATTTCCTTGTGGTTTCCTGAAATCAAAACTTCAGGAACCTCCATATCTCTAAACTTTCTTGGCTTTGTGTAGTGAGGATATTCAAGGAGATTCTGATTAAAACTCTCCTCTTTGAGTGATTCACAATCTCCTAAGGCATCAGGAAGCAATCTAACAAGGGCATCTATAGCCACTATTGCAGCAGGTTCACCACCAGAAAGAACAAAATCACCGATAGAAATTTCCTCATCAACAAGGTCGTCCACTACTCTTTGATCAACCCCTTCATACCTTCCGCATAAAAAAGCAATTTGGGGGAGGTTTGACCATTCTTTCAAAATAGTTTGGTTCAAGAGTTTTCCTTTCGCACTTAAGTAAATGAGAGGGAAATCGCCTTCCCTACTTTTTAAATATTCAACGGCTTCAAATATTGGTTCTGGTTTAAGAACCATCCCGCTTCCTCCGCCATAAGGGCTGTCATCTACAGTGTGATGCCTATCTTTTGCAAAACCCCTGAAGTTGTGAAGCCTTATCTCAACTACACCTTTCCTTTGAGCCCTCATTAAAATAGAGTTGCTTAAAGGACCTGCAAACATTTCAGGAAAAAGTGTAAAAACATCAATCTTCATTATCAACACCAGGATATCCATCTGGAAGGTCAACTATTAGACTCTTCCTTAACTCATCTACTTTATGGATCAATTTCATCACGAAAGGGATTTCAAAATCAGAATTAAAAGAAGAGCAATTAAGCAAAATGTAAGAGGGAAGAATTGAAAAACTCACAACTTTTCCCAACTCTCCTCTTTTTTTATCAACGACTTTGTAAGAAATAATTTCTTTTCCCAAAAAGGGGATTTCTTCCTTCTCACTCTTTTCTACAAAGAACTCAATCCCTTTCAATGTTTTTGCAAAATCGATACATTCTGATTCCTTGATCTTTAAAACTCTTTCTTTTCCACAGAGGAAAGACTCTTCCACAAGAAAAGTCCTCTCTTCACCCTTTTCAAAGATGAAAATTTCATCGCTTTTCTTAGGGACATTCTTATCCCCCTGGTAAAGACGAATGAATATTTCGCCTTTGATTCCCCTCGGTGATAAAAAGTATCCCAAAGGAATATAAGCCATTGTTTCTCCTCTATTGACTTAGCTTTCCTTGCTTTTTGCTATTTCAATAAGTTTCTTCACCGTGTTGGATGGTCTTGCCCCCTGACTTAGCCAGTAATCAACTCTGTCCATCTTCAGTTTAATCTCGGACAGTTCTTGACCCGGGTCATAAGTTCCAATCTCATCAATTGACGAACCTGTCGGTCTTTTCTTTCTTTCAGACACCACAACACGGTAAAGGGGGATTCCTTTCCGTCCAACTCTTTTTAAACGAATCGCTAACAAATTACACCTCCGTCTCAATATTGTCAATTTTTTATTTTAACTTACATTTCGGTCATTTGTCAAACTTTATAAGTTGTAACCTTTGCTATTTCAAAGGCAAAGAAGAAGTGTAACTCCTGTAAATAAAAGTGTCAATTCAAGCCCAAATAAGGGGATAAATAGCAAAGTAGAGGTGATTCCTCCAATTGAACCACCAAGTAAATCAAGAAAGTAAAGTTTTCTTAATGCCTCATCCTTTTTAGCAGTAATAAGGTTTTGAGAAAGTTTAAACAGAGAGCCAGAACTAAAGCCACCAGAAAAAACTACAACAAAAATTATTAAAGATGAGACTTCAATTTTTAAAATTAAAAATAGAGGCAAAATCATAAGAAGAATTAAAACTAAATAAACTAACCTTCTCAACTTAACTTTTTCAGGAAAGAGAAGAGACCCAACCATTAAACCGAGCATAAAGATTGCGGTAATGAAACCTATGTCCTTATACAAAACTCCCTTTTTCAACTGATAGTAGATTAAAATCAAAGATTCATAAGTCATTGCTGAAAAACCAGAAGCAAAAACTATTGCGGATCCCGGTTCAATTTTAAAAACAAACCGTCCAATTAAAATAGAAAACGCAATAATAAAGGCAATAGAAATTGAAAAATAAAAAGCATAAGCAAGTAGATTCGAGTAAAAGGCGATTTTTGGATAAGTTCTTGAAGTTTCAAGGAGAAGAGTCAAAAAATAGGCGGAGGGCTTTAAATCACTCGTCGTTTCGCATTTTGAATTTTTTAATTCTTCTTCCATCTTCTTTCTTCTTTCGTTTTCAAGGATGTAACAAAGATACTTTGATGAAACAAGTTGAGTTTCAATCTTTCTTTCTTCAAACCTCTTTATTATTTTTTCACTTTCAGGCAACTTCCCTTTGATTCCAATTGCAAGCGTCGTAGAGAATGGAATTATCATAGAACTCTCAAATATTTCATCTATCTTTTTTAGTGCTGAACATGTCCTTTTGAAAAGCAGACCGCTCAAGTAGTTTTCAGAACCTCTTATTCTGATTGCAAAAACCCCATCAGCGTTAAGTTTATTACGAACACTTTTATAAAACTCCTCAGTAAAAAATCTTCCCTCAGCGATAGAACCGGGAGCAGTTGAAGATACCAGTATCACATCGTAGTTTGAACAATTTTTTAAAAACTTCCTCCCATCCCCAATTATCAAATTTGCCCCTTTATTTTTTAAACTTGCAAACCTATCGTCCTTGATATACTTTTGGGGAAGTTCAACAAACTCTTTTGACAACTCCACCACATCAACAACTTCTGGATTATATTTCTTTACCTCCTTCAAAACTCCTTCACCACAACCCCCAATCAGTAAAACTCTTTGTGGATGGTTTGAGCATAAAAGTGGAAGGTGAACGAACTCTTCCGCTTGTGTTGATTGACTTTCAAAAGAGAGGGAGTTGTTTAGAAAAAGGGTTACCTGATCTCTATTTTCAGAAATTGCGATTCTTCCATTTGGTGTTTCCCGTATTTCTTTCAAAAATGGCTCCTCAATTTTGAGGATTGAAAAATGGAGAAAGTTAATCAAAGGAAAAAGCAGAAAAAGTAGAAGTGATGAAACTGCTAAAGCCAAACTCTTCCATTTGCTGTTTTTCAAGGTCGCTGAAAAGATTGAAAGAAAAAGAAAGAAAACAACAGAAAGAGAAAGTGGTAACATAAAATGATTTGCTAAAAGTGAAAAAATTCCTCCAAAGACAGCGCCGAGCGTATCAAGGGCATAACTTTTTGCGGGAGTTCCATCTTTTTGAAGATAGATTAAAGAAACTTCTCCAAACAATTTCCCGGAAAAAAAACCAAACGGAAATAAAATTATTATTGCACAAAAAAGTTGTTTATCAAGAGGAAGCAGAAGCCCCCTTTGAACACCAATAAAACTTCTCAAGGAAGATGTAAAAAGAAATAAAATTAAAAATGAAATTCCGTAAAAAATAAAAAGAATTTTTATTCTTCTTAAATTTGTCCTTAAAGAGGTAAATATTCCTAAGGAGGTGGCAAAAATGCAAAGCGATATTCCAAAGACGACAAAAAGTTCACCCGATGAAAAGACACAAATAAGTTCCCTTGAAAGTGTTATCTGCCCAAATAGAGACAGAAAACCAAGAACAACGATGTAAAACGCAATCAATGCTTTTTCTCAGAAAATACTATCGCCTGAAAGGTAAAAAATTTGCAACCCGATTTCCAGTCATCGGGAGAAAGTCCCGCCTTCAGACAAAGGTTTTCAAGCATCTCCTCTCTGCTCCACCCCTGTTCAGGCGCAACTTGAGGAAGAAACACCGCGCTTCT
The DNA here is from genome assembly GCA_002402325.1 of Candidatus Aminicenantes bacterium UBA4820. Classification (GTDB taxonomy): domain Bacteria; phylum Acidobacteriota; class UBA4820; order UBA4820; family UBA4820; genus UBA4820. The sequence goes on along the minus strand of DHFQ01000133.1, from coordinate 4,149 downwards.
CCCTTTTTTCTGAATCAAAGTTCCATCCCTTCCTATTACAATATCTTTAAACCCTGACACTTCCTTCATCGGAGTAAGGACGGAAATCTCAATTTCAATATCTTTAAGTTCGCTTTTGTCAACGGGATAAAACCTTGTATCCTCAAGCGCTGCGGATAAAGCCATCATAGAAACTGTCGTCGCAAGTGGTGTATCTTCAGCCATATGACCGATGCAACCTCTTAAATCACCCTTTTTGTTTAAAGTAACAAATGCACCTTGCTTTTTTTGAAGATTTTTGGAAATAAATCTTGGAAGGGTAAAAACTTTGTAGTTCAAATAATCTTCAAGGGTTCTCCTTGCAAGTTTTAAGAGATAATCTTTTTCACTTTTGGTAAGTTCATCACCGAAAGAGGGAATATCAAGAACTGATGTGTCGCTTTGATAGGGTCCCTCCTCAAATGTAGCAGCACCATACCCAACAACCTTGTCTTGCTCCCCAATTACTGTATGACCTGAATTTGCATAAGAAATAACAGTAACCTTTTTGCAATTGAGGTTTGACATTGCTTCAATTAGGCACATTATTCCACCAATCCCGCAGGCAGTTGTATCAACATTCGGTTTTCTTAGGTTGCTTGTCTCAACTTCAACGATTTTGTTTAAATCCATTGTTGCAAAGGATTTTAAAGTCTCTCTATCAACAACCTCTGCCACATCAAAATCGGGATAATGAGATAAATCTGATGAAGCGACAATAAGAAAATTTTTGTCCTTTACAATTTCTGCGATTGCTTTTCCTATTTTTTGACAATAATTTTTGTCCGAAGTCGCAATCACGATTGGAACTATTCTGACATCAGGCAAGATTGTTTGAATGAAAGGAAGTTGAACTTCAATTGAGTGTTCTCTTGAATGAGCATTGTTGTTGAATTTAAAGAGATCGCCTTTTTTTGAAAATTGCTCCATAATTGTCTTGTCAACCATAACCGTTCCAAGCGGAGTTTTAAAACCATCACCATCGTAAAGAAATCCGCAGTTTTCAGGATAAACTGTATGATTGGTTCCAAGAATTAAAACAAAATCGTAGTTGAATCCTTGAACTCTTTTAAAGGCATCTGCAGCAATCTGCGCTGAAAACGGATAACCTGCGTGAGGAACTATCAAACCACGAGGTTTTCCTCCCTTTTTTTCAACTGCTTCATCAAGATAAATCTCAACCGTTTTCTTCAACTTCTCTGAATCACCGTCGTAAAACTGTCCTGCAACACAAGGTTCTCTTAACACCATTTTTCCCACTCCTACAATCAAACAAACAATTATTGAAATAAGAATTGCTTTTTTCACTCAAAAACCCCTTTTATCGTTTCACCACAAAATGAACATTTGTTACCCTTTAAATTTATTTTACTTACAAAAAATCCCTTTCTATCAATAACAACTTTCTTACACTCAGGACAATAGGTGTTATTCCCCGGATGACCGGGAACATTTCCAACATAGACATACTTAAGCCCAAGATTCATCGCAATGTCTCTTGCTTTTTCAAGGGTTTGAACGGGAGTTGGTGGAAGGTTTAAAAGTTGGTAATCGGGATGAAACCTCGTAAAATGGAGTGGAGTATCGTATCCTGCTTCATCACGAACAAATTTTGCGAGATTTTTTAAATCTTCATCTTTATCGTTTAAGGTCGGCACAACAAGATTTACAATTTCAAGATGTGTATTTGATTTTGCAACAGTTTTTATGTTTTTTAAAACGGGTTTTAAAGAGCCCGCACTTATATTTTTATAAAAATCCTCAGAAAATCCTTTCAAATCTATCTTTATTGCATCAAGTGTTTCAGTCATCTCCTTTAAAACCTCATCGCCCATAAAGCCACAGGAAATTAGAACACTTTTTAGTCCCAATTTTTTCCCCTCTCTTGCAACATCAAGAAGGTATTCTGAAAAGACCGTTGGTTCATTATAAGTGTAGGCAATTATCGGAACTTTTTGAGTTTTTGCCCTATTTGAAATAGTTGTCGGAGGAACAAACTCAGTGTAGTAGTCTTCTGGAGATGCCTGAGAGATTTCCCAATTCTGACAGAACTTGCAAGAAAAGGGGCAACCAGAGGTTGCAAATGAAAAAGCAAGAGACCCGGGTAAAAAGTGATAAAAAGGTTTCTTCTCAATCGGGTCGGTATGAGAAGTCATAGGCCTACCATAGACGAGTGTTATCAAATCGCCTTTTATATTTATTCTCGTCTTGCATTTCCCTCTTTTTCCATCCTTGATTAAACAGTTATGGGCACAAAGAAAGCAAACCACATCATTTTTAAAATGGCTTTTAGAAAACTGACCCTTAATTGAAGAGTGGCAAATTGAACAATCCGTCTTTTCTGTAATTCTCTCCCAGAATCTCGCTTTTGGTGCTGTCAAAAGGATTCTTGAGAGTGCATCATCGGCAAAAATATCACCAAAACTGTAATCAAGAAAGTTTTTTGCTTTATTCAAGGAGTTAAAAAGTGGCACTGAAGATAAAATAATTCCCGTCTTAATCGCAAGGTTTAAAAATTCTCTTCTTGAAAGAGTTTTTTCCATTCTTCACTCCAATTATAAACTATTCCAAAAATCAAATTTTGTCAAGAAACTGGGCGGCAGGAATGGGGGGGAGTTCCGCCGCCCTTGGAGGGTCCCGATCTAAATTAAAACCGGGATGTCAATAATATAATGTCTTGAAAATAAAAAAGCAACTTCTAAAGTTTAAATTAAAGACAAATTTAGGGCTTTTAAAGAGTCTTAAAGTCCTTTTGCTTTTACTTTGTTGAAGAGTAATATAAAATGACTCAGCAACCCCAACGATATTGCGCCACAAGTTTAAGTTCTTTTTCTAAAATTTTATAGAGCTCGCGTGAGGTTCCATCTTGTTCACCAATCTCAAAAACCAATTCAGGCATTTCATCCCCATCAAAATCGCACAAATCAATGAAACCAATTTCATTATACTGCCCCTCTTGTTCCTCTGAATGCAATATTTTCTTCTGTCCATCTTTTATCTCCACTACTAAGAACCAACCAATAGGAAATGCCTCTAAGTGAAAGTTCGGGAGCAGAAGATTAACGACCTTTTTAGAACATTTGAAATAGGGAGTACTTATTATATAGAGATCAGTTTTGGTTTTATTCAAATAGAATGCCTTTATATTTATTTTGTCTTTGTCAATGGAAAAATCGGAATTTTCAATTTCTCCTTGAGTCTTTTTTTGGACATAGGAACTATCTTTTTTTTGTTTTAAAAATTTTATTGCTTCTTTAATGCAGTAATCCTGAGCCCAATTTTTCAGATCACTCAATTGGTCTTCGCTGGGCGTAATTTCTTTATAAGTTTCTTTGACTTTAAATCGTTTATCTAAAGGTATAATGCCCGTACATTGTAATTGTTCTATAGATTTTCCTTTAACCTCTAAATCAGCCCACACATCTCCACAGCCGCTATCATCAACATTTTTTATTGTTGCTGTACCAATTTTATTGTTTCTGTAAAAAAATTCAACCCTTTTGTTCCTTTTTTTCATATCTGTCAAAAAATCGTTTTGCAATTTACGATAACTATCCACACCGAAAGAAGGTTGTGGAAAAAAGCCTTCGTTAAAAACCCACGATATAATTCTTAAACTTGCTTTATTATTCTCTCCAATCGTCGCAAGCCCAACAGCAAAATCATAATTAAACTTTTCTTTTTCCCTTTTTTCTTCCGCTTCAAATAGAAAAAGAGAAGTTAAAAGGCATAAAAGGAAAACCAATAACCTTTTTTTCATTGTATCCTCCTATATAACACTCTTTCATTTTAACTCTCATCAAAACAAGTTGCAATATCCTTAAGGGCTGAAAATTTCAGCCCCTCTTTTTGATTTTTTGTAAATTTGGATGGGTGACTCTTGACACAACAAAAGTTGGTTATATACTAATATATACTAAATGATAGAGAAGTAGAATGATGTGGAGAGTGCTCAAAAAGAGTTTTGACAATCTTGTAAATCAAGATCAATCCTTAATTTACAAATCTACCCCCCCCCCGCCGCATTTCAAGAAAAAAGAAAAATTTAATAAAATGGCAGAAACCACCTCCTTAAATCTTAAGAAAATTCCGGAATTGATAAAACCATTAGATAGAAACTTTCATATAAAA
>DHFQ01000039.1 GCA_002402325.1 Candidatus Aminicenantes bacterium UBA4820 | reverse complement strand
TGCAAATCAATATCGGATTTTGGGACAGTGGTTTTAATGAACCGCCCTTCTTACTTTGGTAAAAATTGTTGTTTAGCAAGTCTTATGGCAATACAATCGTAAGTCGTCTTGCCTCCTATATAATTTGATGAACTTCTTCTAATTATTCTCCAACCTCCACTTTGATAAATTCCTTCTTTATCCAACTTTTCTACAATTTGAGGAGATGATTCAGCCACTTCAGAAAGACTCTGGTTTTGAGTAAGAACGATTGGCTTGAAAGATGGAACGGAAATTATTGTTAAAGGTTCTAATATCAAATTTGATAAATCAGAAACAGTAAAAGTTTCAATTGACGGCATCTGATGAAGCCTTATCATCCTCGCCCTTGCATCAGGTCCAACGCTCTCTTTTGTTTCAGAGATCAAATCAAGAATATAGTTTCTGACGTCATTCAAATCCTTTGCCGCATCAAGTTTGCTCGTATTTGTATATGAAGAGAGAGCCTTTGCAAGAATTGAGACCTCCCTCAAATAGTGGTTGAATTGATTTTCAGGAACAAGATACATTATCACGATTTTGACGCTTTTACCATCTCTTGCACCATAATCTATTCCATTTGGACTCCATCCTATAACGCACATCAAATCTTCCTCAAAGGGAACCCTCGCATGTGGGCAAGCCCATCCATGCCCGAGTGCCGTTGGAGTTTGAGATTCTCTATTCAAAACAAGCCCTACAATGTCAGTTCCAGCGGGGACTTCAGGGAAAGCCTCAATTATATGTCCAAGAAATTGTAGCGAATCTTCTTTGTCATTTTCAGGAAGTTCAAAAAGTCTTCCCTCCTGTAGCGCATCAAGAATGGTATCCATATTCATTCACCTCCAAACTTTTTGAAGAACCAACTCTTTATAAAGTGAGTCAAGATTCCATACATCAAAAGAAAAGACAAAATCCATACCCAGTATATTTGAGGAAGAGGAACAAGACCAAGATAATCTCCAAAGGGTGAATAGGGAAGCATTGAACCAACAAACATTACAAGAAGTGTCGTAAGGATCATTGGCATTGATGCCCCGCTCTGAATGAAGGGAATTCTCTTTGTTCTTATAATATGAACTATCAATGTCTGGGTTAAAAGTGATTCAACAAACCAGCCTGTCTGGAACAAACTCACAAGTTGTTGCCCTTTAATGCTCTCAACTCCTAAAGTCAAAACATCCTTGCATTTGAAGAAAAACCACATTAATCCAAAGGTTAAATAGTCAAATATTGAACTTATAGGTCCTATAAAAAGCATAAACTTTTTGATATTGTCTATATTCCATTTTAAAGGCTTTTCAATAAGTTCCTCATCGACTCTGTCTGTTGGAATTCCGGTCTGAGAAAAATCGTAAAGGAGGTTGTTTGTAAGAATTTGGACAGGCTTCATCGGTAAAAAAGGAAAGAGATAACTTGCACCAAGGACGCTAAACATATTTCCAAAGTTTGAACTTGCCCCCATTCTTATATATTTTACAATGTTTGCAAAAATCCTTCTTCCCTCCATTATTCCCTCTTCTAATACAAGAAGGCTCTTTTCAAGGAGGATTATATCGGCGGATTCTTTTGTAACATCTGCTCCAGAATCAACTGAAACGCCAACATCCGAAGCCTTTAAAGCGGCAACATCATTAATACCATCTCCCATATATCCAACAACATTTCCAAGTTTTCTCAACTCTCTGACTATGTCCTCCTTCTGTGCAGGCGAAAGTTTTACAAAAACATCTGTCTTCTGGACACAGTCGCTGAACTCCTCTTCTGATAAATTGTAAAGTTCTGAACCATTTACCATCTGGTTGAATTTTAACCCAACATCCTTACAAACTTTTTCAGTAACAAGTTGATTGTCTCCGGTGAGAACCTTTACTTTGACACCCGCTTTTGAAAGAAGCTTCAAAGCATCCGAGGCAGACTCTTTTGGAGGATCGTAGAATGCTATATAACCAAGAAGAATTAAATTTGTCTCATCTTCAACAGTAAAAATTTTCTTATCTTTTGGAAACTCTCTATAGGCTATACTCAAAACTCTAAAGCCATCTTTGTTAAGTTTTGCCACAGATTCAAAAAGGTCAAACCTCAAAAAATCAATTAGAGGGTAGACATCCTCTTCTATCTGGTAATGGGAACAGCAATCATATATCTCTTCAACCGCTCCTTTGCAGATCAAGACATTGTTGTCTTCGTATTCCACGATTACAGACATTCTTCTTCTTTCAAAATCAAATGGAAGTTCATCCACTCTGTTACAGCCAGAAACATTTAGTTCAATGTGCTCCAAAATTGCCCTATCAATGAGGTTTTTTAGCCCTGTCTGAAAGTAAGAGTTTAAATAAGCGTAATTTAAAACCTCTTCGCTTTTGTTCCCGATAATATCAACATACCTTTCCAGAACAACTCTGTCTTGAGTCAATGTGCCCGTTTTATCTGTGCAAAGGATATTTATGGCACCAAAATTTTGTATTGATGGCAAACTTTTTACAATTACCTTTTTGTTTGCCATCGTTAGTGCCCCCTTTGCAAGGTTAACAGTTACAATCATCGGAAGCATTTCCGGTGTAAGACCAACCGCAACAGCAAGTCCAAAGAGTAGAGATTCAAGCCAGTTTCCTTTTGTCAATCCAACAATTAGAAAAACGATAAAAACCATAACTGTCATAAACCTTATCATAAGGTAGGTAAAATCGCGGACACCTTTATCAAAGCCTGTCTCTTTTTTCCTTACAGTCAATTTTTCGGAAATTGCACCAAATATTGTTTTAATCCCGGTATTTACGACAACACCCCTCGCAGTTCCAGAGACAACATTTGTTCCCATAAAACAGGCATTTTCAAGTTCTAAAACGGAAGTTTTTTCACTCCTTGAAGTTGGCGTTTTCTCAACAGGCATTGATTCTCCTGTTAAGGCGGACTCACTAACAAAAAAATCTTTGGCGGAAATTATTCTTAAATCTGCTGGAATTATGGCACCGGAATGAAGAATGACAATATCCCCTGGAACGACCTCATCAATTTTTATCTCTTTTTCAATCCCTTCCCTGACAACATAGGTTCTCGATTGAACCCTCTTTCCTAAAGATTCAACCGCAAGGTTTGACCTTCTATCAAGAATATAAGAAAGCCCAACGCTTAAAACTATCATAAAAAAAACTATTACCGATGATTTATACTCTCCCAGAATCGCTGAAACAATGCAAATGATTAAGAGTTGAATTACAAGAGGACTTTTTAATCTCTCAAAAATATCTGCATAGAAACCTAACCTTTTGACATTTGATATTTCGTTTGGACCATATTCATCAAGTCTTTCTTCGACTGTAGTTTCACCAAGCCCCATATTGGACGAGCCCAATTTGATTAATGCATCTTCAGGAGATAGGGAACATATTTCAAGAAGAAATTTTTCGTTCTGTGTTAAAAATTCCTTTTTTTCTTCCTGCTTATTTAATTTTGTCATACTGCCTCCAAAGCCGGTTTTTTTGTGGTAAGGGGAGGCAGTTTTTAATGAGGGACTATTTTGCTAATGCTCTGCCTTTTCTTACCAGCAACAAAAAAATTGTAAAGAAATCAGCTAATGGTGGTTCGTCTTTTTTCTTATTGCTACATTGACCGCCATCCGATTCACTCAACTTTATTTCCTCCTAAAAAAAGTCTATCTAAATAAGCCATCATTTTAACCTTTAACAATTTTTTTTGCAAATAAAAATGGGGAGAACCTTCTCCCCATTTTTAAACCGATTTCAAGCAAAAATTAGTTAGATTTTATTTCAACAGGAGTGTAGTACAAATTTTTATTGTCAGAAAGTATCTTTAATAGAGAAGATTGCTTTCTTAAGTCATCATAAATTTTTGGCATAGCAACCTTGATAAAAGTGGATGTCATATCTTCATTACCCATCTCTGAGAAAAACTCAAAAAGTGTTTTCTGCCCTGGAAGGTATTTTATTTTTACTTTTTCAGATGAGGGAATTTTTGCCTTTTCCTTTGCCAGTTCTATCGCTTCATCAAGTCCGCCAAGTTTATCAACAAGTCCAATTTTTAAGGCATCTTCACCACTCCAGATCCTTCCCTGACCTATTTTGTCAATCTGTTCATAGGTCATCTTTCTTCCTTGAGCCGCTTTTGTAACAAAATCTTTGTAAAAATTCTCCATCTGTCCTACAATTATTTTTTCCTGTTCCGGGGTAAATGTTTGCAGTTCAGAAAAGAGATCTGCATTTTCGCCTTTTTTTATAAATCCCCAGCCAACTCCTGCCCAATCAGTTAAACCTTTTATAACAATTTTACCTGTTATCACACCAATTGAGCCTGTTATCGTTGTTGGTTCAGCAACAATTGCATCGGCGTTCATTGAGATGTAATACCCTCCAGACCCTGCGACAGATGACATTGATACAATAACGGGCTTAACTTTTTTAACCCTGTTGATTTTTTCCCAGATAACATCAGAGGCAAGTCCAGACCCACCAGGGCTATCAACCCTCAAGATAATCGCTTTGACTTCTTTGTCTTTCTCTGCTTTATCAAGAAGTTTGTTAAATTTTGATGGGCTTATGTTGTCGCTTTTGGCAGCGCTATCATCAACAATGTCTCCGTTGGCTATTATGACCGCTATTGCGTTTTTGCTCTTTGTTTCAAAAATTGCCCGTTTGTCCCTGATGTAAGATGAAATATCAATCTTGTTCAAATTCTCTTTTGTTCCATTTATTGCTTTTAGTTCATCCTCCACATCATAACGGTATTTAAAATCATCAATGAGTTTTGATTCTTTTAAAAATGGTCCTGTTTGCATTCCTTTATCAATAATTGATCTTAGTTCAGTTTCATTAAATCTTCCCCCTTGACATATTCCCCCAACCAAATTTTTATAAAAAGAGTCTAAAACAGCCTCTGTTGCCTCTTTTTGCGCTTCAGACATATCTTTTCTCATAAACATATCGGATGCAGATTTATAATCCCCGATATGGTAAAGTTGAGGTTCAATCTTAAGTTTATCAAAAGTGCCTCTCAAAAACGGTATCTCAGAATAAAACCCTGAAAGAAAGAGCATAGCAGAGGGCGGGGCATAAATTTTCTCAGCAGATGAGGCGATATAATATCCCGTATTTCCTGTCATATCAAAATAGGCGTAGACTTTTTTACTTTTTTTCAACTCATCAATATCATTTTTTAATTCCTGAGCCTTTGCCAGACTCATAGGAATCATCGAGGGCAGGATAAGAACACTCTTTATCCTGTCATCATCTTTTGCCCTTTTCAAAGCATCGTGGAGTTGGCAAAACTGAATTACTTTGGCACCAAAAAATTGAGTTGAGAGTGGATCTGCAGGCTGTTCCTGTAAGGGTTTATTAAGGTCAATAACAAGAGTGGAGTTTGGTTTAACCTTGATCTGAGGTCCTTTTGTTAAAGAAGAAAATCCCGCAATCAAGAGGATAACCCCTAAAATGACAAGGATTACAACAACAATAAAAATTATCAGCCCAACCCTTCCTGGCTTTCTTTTTTCAATAGTTTCATTATCCATTTCATTATCTCCTTTCAAAAAAATGTAACATTATCTTATACGAACCTTTTACAAAAAAGTTTATTTTAAAAGGTCTTCAATTTTTGAGACAGGAATTTTTAGTAGTTCACAAGCTCTTTTTTTATCCCCATCACACCTTTTTAAAACCTCTTTAATCCTCCATTTCAACTCTTCCTTTAAAAACTCTTCCGGGTCTTCTATTGAAAGAAGATTTGTAAGAGGGTCGGGTTTTGCCCTTCCCCTTAAGTCTTCCTCTTTAATTACATCACCTTTTACAAGAATTGCAGCCCTCTCAATACGATTAAAAAGTTCTCTCACATTTCCCGGAAAATTCTCTTTTATAAGAAACTCTACTGCTTCTTTGCTCAGGGACAATCTGGGATTATGAAGTTCTCTCCTCCACTTGGAAAGGATGTGTTCAGCAAGAAGAGGGATATCCTCCCTCCTTTCGCTTAATGGGGGAAGAACAATAGGGAAATTGCTAATTCTATAAAAGAGGTCTTTTCTGAAAGAAGAGGAAGATTGAAGGTCTTCAAGTTTTCTGTTTGTTGCACATATTAGTCTCACATCAACGCTTACGCTTCTATTGCTTCCTATTCTCATAAACTTCTTTTCTTCAATGACCCTCAAAATCTTCGCCTGTAAATCTGGGTGCATCTCTCCTATTTCATCAAGAAACAAAGTTCCTTTCTGTGCCAATTCAAACTTACCAATTCTGCTTTCATAGGCACCGGTGTAAGCTCCCTTTTCATGACCAAAAAGTTCATTTTCTAAAAGTGTTTCAGGAATCGCAGCACAGTTGACAGCCACAAATGGGTTGTTTTTTCTCTGGCTTAAAGTGTGAATTGCCCTTGCAAAAAGTTCCTTTCCCGTTCCTGTTTCTCCGATAAGAAGAACCGTATTGTCAAGAGATGCTACCCTCTTTGCCTCTTCTACAGCCTTTTTTATAGCCTCACTTTCACCGACTATTCCAAAGAATGGGGAATGCCTCAAAAAATCATCTTTTAAAACTTTTTCAACCCTGCTCATCCTCGATGTTTCAAGTGCATTAGAAATTATATGGATTAAATGTTCAACATCAACCGGTTTTGTGATGAAATCGTAAGCTCCACTTTTCATCGCTTCAACTGCTGATTCTACACTCCCATAAGCGGTGATTATTATTACTGGAACCGTTGGATAAAATTCTTTAGAATATTTTAGAAGTTCAATCCCATCTGCGCCAGCCATTTTGTAGTCAAAAACTGCGATGTCATAATTACCTTCCTCTATTCTTTTTTTCCCCTCTAAGCCATCAGAGGCGGTTATCACATTAAAATCAGAACCTTCAAGGTTTTCTTTGAATGTCCTTAAAAGGGAGAGCCTATCTTCAACTAAAAGAACTGTATCTTTTTTTTCCATCACCTTACCGCATCAATTCTCATTTTTTAGGTGTCTTAACTTTCTTTCAACTTCATCAAGTTTCAAATTAACATCTTTGAGCTTTTTCTCAATACTCTCTCTTGTTGAGTTTATATCGTTCGTGCCTTCCTCTAACATTTCATCGTAAAGTTGATCTGTATAAATAGGCGATCTCAAAAGATCAAGTCTTTTTTCAAGGACTTTCTTTTCTTCTTGAAGATTCTCTTTTACCTTTAAAAGTGTCTCTCTTTCTTTGGACTTTTTTATTTCACCTCTTGTTGGAAGATCCTGAAGTTCAAGAATTAGTTCAAAATCTTTTTCCCATGAAAGTTGAAGGGACAAATCTCTATCCTGCCCGAAAATAAACATCGTTGAGATAGAGAAAAAAAGAAAAAAAAGGCTAAATTTTAAGTGCCCTCCTGACCTCGCTTCCATCAATTTCTCCTTTCTTTGCTTCTTCAAGAATTTTTTCTGAAAGTGTCAAAGGATAGTTAAGACTTTTTCTTGAATTTTCAATTGATTCTTTTATATCTTCTTCGCTTGAAGGGGCAAATTCTTTATTCATTGGAATCCACTCCAAAAATATTTTATAAGGAGTGTAATCAAGGGATAAACAGTGCTGACATCCCTGCCTTGTGTAAAGTTGATATTTCAGTCCTGTTGATTCAAGCGGAATCTTGCAGTGAGGGCATAAAAGCGAAATTGAGGCAACAGAAAGAATTCCTTTTAAAATACCAGCCCTGATTGGAGATTTAAAACCGTTTTTTAAAAGCCACTTTAAAGTCTGAAAGCAGCTTTCTTGATGAAAAACATTAATCGTTTTAATTTTTGCAGATGCAAAAAATAGAATCTCCGCACTGCTTCTATCTCTTATCGGGTTGACTGCAAGGAAATCGGCTGAATCTTTAAGCGCAAGGGTAACCTGTTCCGATAGCGTCGTTTCCTCAATCCTTGATAATTCAACTTGAATTATGTTGTTTAGTGTAAAAAGGCAATTGCTTTCAATAGAGAATGGATTCCTATATTTTCCTTTAACAAATTCAAGTATTGCATAATAGACGCTTGAGATTGGGGAGCCCATAGGTCCTGAAATTATCACCATTCCATTCTTTTCATTTAATGCCTTCTCAAAAGAATCAACCTCTCTTTGCAACAATCCATTCTTAAGTTTTTCCCATTCTTTGCAGAAAATCTTCTCATCATAGATGGTGAGAGTGTATCTTCTTCCCTGAATTGTCTGGATCTTCTGAACATTTAAAGAAAGGAATCTGTTTTCAATCTGAACCCTGAATCTTCCCTCAATTTCAGCCCTTTTGCCCATATCCTTAAGTTTTGCTAACTCTTCAATAAGAGAACTCATCTCCTCTTCTTTTCGTGGGTGAAGCAAAAACCGATCTTCCACTGAATCCCCTATTTTAAAAGCAATTCTTAAAGAATCCATCGTAGGCTTGATTATAATTCTTCTACAACCAATCCTTATAGCTTCAGCGAGTGAAGCCCGGAGCCAGTCCACAGCTGAAGAATCGGGTTTAAGTGTTGACCAGTGAAGAGGTTTGATCTTCATCTCTTTGCCTGAAAGAATAAAAAGATTGTCGCTACCTTTTAAGATTTGAATGGCGGGGTCTTTTTTAAAGCCATAAAATTTTTCTAACGCTTCTACTATTACTTCTCTGGGGCAGATTAAAGGATCTATCTTTAACCCGGTGTACTCTTCAAGTGCAGGAATCAATCTTGGATTATCAAGGTCTGCAATTGCAACGGTCAAGATGTTGTTTTTCTTTTCTATTGGAACCACATTATAAAATCTCGCCAGCTCAGAGGGAAGGATGTCTAATATTTCTCCTATTTTATTTTCATCAGCAATATTGAATGGGATTATTCCCATAGAATCTTTTAAAAACTGACTTAACCGTGAGACATTTATAAATCCCATCCTTATGAGATGATAGCCAAGCCTGCCACCCATCTGCTTTTGAGCATCTAAAGCCTTGTTAAGTTGATCTTCATTGAGTAACCCCTCATCAATGAGGAGTTTGCCCATCATTTCTTTTTCTGCCATTACCCTAAAACCTTGTGTGTGCCCATCTGTAATCTATCCCCCACTTTCCTTCTTTGCCCTTATCGGTTTTATAAGTTCCATCCCCTTGCATAGCAACTTTCCCTTTTCCCGTTGCATGAAATTTTATATTTTCTCCTCTAAATTCTACCCTGAAGTTGAGCCCTTTAACAACAACTTTTCCCTGAAAATTCTTATAAAAATCCATCCCCTTATCTTTTTCTTTTGAATCATAAGTTCCTTCAATTTCAGCCTTTGAATCATTTGAAGTTTTAACCCACAACTTGCCTTTTCCTTCAACTTCGACATAACCCTTCTGGGCAAAAAATTTTACCCAGCCTCTTTTTCCAGAGGCAAAAAATTCTCCCGTAGAAGCAAAAAGAAGAAGGCTAAAAACAAAAAGAGAACAAATTACTACTAAGACTTTTACCTTTGACTCTTTTCCTTCAAACTTCCTTCGTATAGTCTGTACAAACATAACTTCACCTCCACACTACCATTGTATAGCGAAATTCTTTTAAATGCACGCAAGCCTATAGATTTTATTGCCTCCTTATTTCCCAAAAGTAATGAGGCAGTGTAATTCTTGAACTCTTTTTTAAGTTTATCTCCCATCTTCTTAAAATAAAATCGTGCCTCTTCATCTAAACTTACATCCTCACCGTAGGGAGTATTGGTTACAATGAGCCCCTCTTTTGACGGGGGAGTTAGATTAAAAAAATCGCAAACAGAAAAATCAATAAAATTGAGAACCTTTGCATTTTGTGCATTTTTTCTTGATATGTTTATCGCTTCTTCATCCCTATCAGATAGAAAAATCCTTTCTTTTGGTGAACTAATTTCGTCCTTTGCTTTGAGGACAATCTCCCTCTTTTTCTTTTCATCAATCAAATTGAGTGAGAAAAAACCCCTTCCCATTTTCCATAAAAAACCGGGGGAAATATTTGCACTCATCAGTGCAGCCTCTATTCCTATCGTTCCACTTCCTGCCATTGGGTCGATTAAAAATTCTTTACCATCGTACCCACTCAATTTCAAAATTACTGCGGCAAGCGTTTCATTTAATGTTCCTCTTGTTGGAACGCTTCTGTAACCCCTTTTGTGAAGAGCACCCCCAAGGTCTAAACTTAGTTGTGCCCTGTTCTCTTCTATGTATCCAAGTATCACGGCATCTGGATTTTCTTTGCTAATAGATGGTCTTTTACCCTTTTTCTCTCTTATTCTATCAACAACAGCATCTTTGAGAAGCAATGAAGTGTAGGAAGTGTTTTTTAATTTTGAATTAGTCCCTTTTATTCTTACAAGAAAAGTGTTGTCGGGAGAAATGAACTCCTCCCACTCAAAATTTTTACTTTCCCCAAAAAAATCTTCTTTCGAATCAAATTGAAAATTCTTAAGGGGGAGAAGTATTCTTCTTGCAGTTCTAATTTTGAATGCTATTTCACACGCGTTTTCTAAAGTTGTCTTAAATTCTACCCTTCCAGTTTTAATTGAACTCTCTTTTACTCCAAGTTCAAGAAGTTCTTTTTCAACAACACCTTCTGTCAAAGGAGTGGCTGTTGCGATAAAGTTCATCTTCTACATCCTTTTCGGGATTTCAATTCCCATTAGTTCATCAAGAACACTTTTAAACACTTTTGAAAAAATTGAGACGAACAAAAGTTTTGCCGCTCTTTTTTCTTCATTTTCCTCAGCAATGACTGGAACTTTTTGATAGTAGTTGTGAAAAGATTTGCTTATTTCAAATAAATATCTTGCTATTATGCTCATCTCCAGATTGTCAATCCCTTTTTCAACTACAAAGGGGATTCTCAGGAAAAGACTCAAAATTTGCCATGATTCATCATCAAGTTCTGGAAAATGCTTTTCAATATTTTCTTCATTTATTTCTGGAACATCTATTCCCTTCTCATCCGCTTTTCTTAAAATATTCATAGACCTAACACCGGCATATTGAATGTAGGGGCCTGTTTCTCCATCAAAAGAGAGGGCACTTTTTAAATCAAATGCGACAATCTGATTCTTTGTGAATTTGAGAATGTAATATTTTAGTGCCGAGGATGCGATTTTTTTAGCCCTGTCGCACTTTTCGTCTTCGTCTAACTCTTTTTCTCTTTGTCCTATCTCAATTTTTGCCCTTTCAAAAAGTTCATTCAAAAGATGGTCGGCTATAAAGCTCAATCCCTTCCTTCCCGACATTTCTAAGAAAGGTTTTTTTAACTCCTCTTCATCAATCTTCTCTATTTTTCCCTTCTCAATCTCCTCTTTTATAAAATTTGTAGAAAGAGCAACCATCTCATAAGAAAAATGGATTGAAGAGTCCGCCTCTCTCTCAAAGCCCAAAATTCTTAATCCCTCTTTAACAATCTTTTGAAGATAGGATTGCCTTACATCAATCACATTATAAACTTTGCTTCCTTTACCGAAATTACCCTTACTATCATTTTCTCTCGTTGATGTCCTGTAAATTTCATAAGGGCAATTTTCAAATTTTCTGTAATGAAAATCCTTTTTTAAAAGACCAAACTTCCACATCTGATAGGAAAGGTCTTTGGCAAGATAGGTGGCAGTTCCATTTGATCTTAAAAAAACTTTATCTGCATCTTTTAGCCCTTCAAATTCTTTGTTTTGAGAAAGCCTCATAACCCAACACCCCTTTAATTTGTCATCCTTTTCATCAGAAACATATTCTAATGCTCCCCTTTCTTTCATCATTTCAAAACATTCTTCAAAAAAGCCACTTTTTAAAATGTCGCTTTCAAAGGGAAGAAGATTATATTTTATGTTGAGATTAAACATAGTTCTCAAGTGACAGGCGACCATTTTTTGAGAGATGAAAATTGCCATTTGTTCTGTTTCGTTACCACCTTTTTCAATGAGATGAAGCGTTTCATATCTATATTTTAAATTTTTCTCATCATCTTCGTACCACTTTTGAACCTTTGAATAGATTTCAGAACAGTAAATATCAAAATCTCTTCTTTCCCTCTCTTTTTCTTTAACCTCTTTAAGATTTAATCCAAGCATCTTTTCAAAGGCGACTACTACATCTGCAACCTGAACTCCTGTATCATCAATATAATTTTGAACCTCAACATTATAATCAAGAAATCTTAGAGATCTTACGAGTGTATCGCCCAAAATTGCATTTCTTAAATGGCCTATATGTGCAGATTTATTGGGATTTATGTTTGTGTGCTCAACGATTATCTTCTCATTTCTTCTTTTATCTTTTTTTGAAAATGGATAAAGGTAATTCAAAATTTTTGTCCTATCAATAAAAAAATTTAGATAAGGTCCCCTATTTTCAATTTTTATAACATTCTCAAGTTTGAGAGATGAAAGGTCCTTTGCTATTTCAGATGGGTTCTTTCCTGTTTTTTTACTTACTGCAAAACTTACATTTGTAGTAGCGTCTCCCAGTTCTGCCTTTGGAGGAAAATCAATAATGATTTCTTCACTTTTAACTTTTTCTCCATAAATTTTCTCTATCTTCAAAGAGATTTCCCTCTTCCAGCGTTCAAGAAGGTCTCTCACTTTTCTTCCCCATCACAATTGTAGGTAAAATTCCAGAGAGCAAGATGGGGCATAACCTCTCCCCAGACAAAGATATTTAGGGCACAATTATCCTGCTCAAAATACCTGCACTGCTGTAAAGGTAAATCCATTATAAAAGAGAGCATTGCCCTGTTGAAAAGCCCGTGTGCCACGATAAGAATGGTCTCAATCTTTTTCAACTCTTCACTTTTATTTAAAAAAAACTCCATTATCCTTTTTTTAACATCCTCAACGGATTCGCCATCCGGGCATTGAAAAGATGGATCCATTCTCCACATTCCATATTCATTTTGATAATCTTTCAAAAGTTCCTCAAGTCTCATTCCCTCCCACAATCCACAATTTATTTCCCTTAAAAGAGGATTTTCTTCAAGATTGTTAAGCCCTATACTTTTTGAAACTATATTTGCTGTTTCCTTTGCCCTTTTCAAATTGGAATGAAAAACTTTTTCTATAGGGGGAAGTTTTTTTATGAACATTGAAATTGAAGATGCCTGTCTTCTTCCTTCATCAGATAGTGGAATGTCCATAGAGCCTTGAATTCTGCTATCGGCATTCCACTCTGTTTCTCCATGCCTTAATAAGTAAAGCCTTTTCATAGATTATTCTTATTATCCTTGTTCTGCGTTCCAGGAGGAGAGAACCTCTCTAAACCTATCTGCAAGAGTTTTTTGCACCTCAGACCCTTTGATAATGTTTGCCTGTTTCAAAAGTTCCTGACACATATATTGAACCGCTTCTGCCCCCTTACCCTCAAGAAGGTCTTTTACCGCCTGTTCGTGAGTCCTTTTTATTCCATTAGAGGCAGATTCCCCCAATGTTTCAACCGATGTATTTGCAAGTTTTTCAAGAAGTTGTTTAAGCCCTTTGATCACAGGATCTTCATTTTCTTGGGGCTTTATTTGTTCAACCTTCTGTCTCTCAACAGGCGTTTTTATTGAGCTTTTAGGTTGCTCAAGCTGTACAAGTCCCATCGTTATTAGCCCATAAAGCATCTTTGCCACATCAAAAGGAGAAAGATTTGACTGTATAGCAATTTCCGCTATGGAATTCTGTCCATTGACCTTACTCAAAATAAGCCACTCCTGAGTATTCAAGTTTATTTTCCCTTTTTTGCCTTGGGGAACCTCAAACTTAGGAACCATATCAAGGGATGGAATTTTCTTTGAAAGTATCTTCCATTCATCAAGCCTTCTTGCCGCTTCCATCAAAAGGTTCGTATTACTCTTTGTAATTGTGTGTTTTGGAGGATTCTCATCGGGAATGAACCTGAAATTTCCATCTGTCCAGGTTCCCATAGCATAAACAGCCTCGTCTCCTTCAGTGCTTCCCAGAACAGCATGGACAATTTTACCGAGTTCGAGAAAAATTATTCCTTCGTCGTTATCTTTATAAAGATGGAACGCTCCGGTTTTACCTGAAACCGAGACTAATTGGATAACATCCGGTAAATGTAGTTCTTTCAGAGACCCTTGAAACATCTTCCTACTTCTTCATTCCCCTAAAAAGGAACTTCTAAAAAATAAAATTTACCACAATTAGAAGAAACAGTCAAAATTTTTTGCAAAACCCAAAATCAGATATTAAATCGTAGTTTTATTTGACAAAAGTTAACGCTGCATAGTTTAAAAAATTGACGAAATTCTCCTGCATCTCAACTAATAATATTAAGAAGAGATAAACTTTCTTGACAAAGAATTCTAAAGGGAATATATTTAAAATTGTGAAAGTAAGTTTGAATTATTTTCTTTGTTTAATAAAAAAGAAAGCAACTAAAGAATTGATTGGCACGATCTATCTTCAATCAGAAATATTTATTAACCATAAAGAATTTTGCACACCTTTGATCCTGCAAAGAGGAAAATTAAAGTGAAAGAAAATGATAATCCTCACACGGGGCAGGATTTTAAGGTAACACCGAAGCAATAGTTTTGGTTGATTTGAAAAGCCTCCGCTGGTTATACCGGCGGAGGCTATAATGGAGGTTTGAATGAAAAAAAATATTATTTATGGTTTTGTCCTTCTTGTCTTTTTTTGCGACTCCATCT
>DHFQ01000077.1 GCA_002402325.1 Candidatus Aminicenantes bacterium UBA4820 | reverse complement strand
CCCTACCATCCCTTTTTTTGTCTTTCACCTGATAGGTGATTCTCGTTTTGATGTTAAATTCTTACTGCTATTATCTTTTGATAACAAGACTTTATAGCAATATCGGATTTTGGGTCTTATTAAGGAAATGGATAAATTGAATCCTTTTCTAAAAGTTTTTTAATTTGAAAAAAAGGCAGGGAGAAATCCCTGCCTTTTTCAAACCATTTCATCGAATTTACTTTGTAAAAACATCCTGTGAAATGTTGCTGTTTATTTTTGTCTTCCAAACTTTTGTTGAACCCTTTGCTTCGCCATTGATAGTCAAAGTAATATCCTGTGGGACTTTCAATCCACCAATATCCTTGAAGTTTTTGTACATTTCAACAACATCCTCTTTCCCCTTTTCTCCCATTGACTCATACCTGATCGCTTGAACCATTCCCGATTTTTTGTCAAGGAAAAGGAGGAACATAGAAGAGGGTGTATTCACGGCAACAAGTTCTGCAGGCTGTCCACCAAAAGTTCCCTCCTGTACATATTGTGCCTTTACTTTTCCCTCAAGAACACTTCTTAAAATTAAAAGTCCTCCACCTTCTGTCCACATTCCCTTTTTTATCTCTTCAGCCTCAGAAGAGGGAATTGGAGCTTTCTGTCCACCTTGAAAGACAGTTGCCGTTTCTCCATCAATAACCAATTTTACGCTCATTTCGCCAAACATCATTTCAGTCGCCGCCCTGTCGGGATAGATAAAATAGTATTTATAAGGTATCTCCATCCCCTCCTGAATCATTTTTCCTTCAGCGTAGTAGTCTTTGACCGAATTAAAGGCAGGTTCACCTATTGCCTTCACAGCCTTTTTTATAAGTTCTACCGCCTTTGCTTCTAACTGAGGATTTGATGGAAGTTCAACCTTTTTACCTGTCGGAATTTTTATGTCAATAGTATTTACACTTCCATATTTTGAGAGTGGTTCATCAAACTCTTTGACCTTACCTAAAGCTACAATTGTCAATTTGTCAGGAATGAGGTAAGTCTGTGCCACCCTCAAAACATCCTCTTTTGTAACTTTTTCAATTGAGTCTCTATTTCTCTTATTAAAGTCAAGCGGGTATCCGTAGAATTTGTAGTTTAACATCCTGTTGACCAGTTTTGATGTTGAATCAAATTGAAAGGCAAACCTGTTTAAATAGCCATCCTTCGCATTTTTTAGTTCCTCGTCGGTTACAGGTGCCTCTCTAACTTTTTTAATCTCTTCAAGCATTAAAGAAAGAACTTTCGATGTTGTTGATGGTTTTGTTGAAGTGTAAAAGTAGAACATTCCTTTATGATCGTATTCCGGAGACATAAATGAACCTGCACCATAAGCAAGTCCCATCTCAGTTCTTATCTTTTTGAACAATCTTGAAGAAAATCCTCCACCAAGAATCTCTGTTAAAATGTAAGTTGGTGCATAATCTGGGTCATCGTATCTTAACCCGAGTTGTCCCATAAAAATGAAAGTCTGTTCAACATCGTTTTTTTCTATCTGGTTTAAAGAGTATTTTTGCTCTGGAATAGCAGGAAGAATAATTTGTGGTTTTGCTTCCTTTATAGTCCAGTTTCCGAAATATTTCTCTATTTTCTGTTTCATTTCAGGTGAAGAGAAATCGCCCCATACTGCAATGTAGGTTAAATCGGGTCTAAAATAAGTTTTGTGGTAGTTCAAAAGATCATCTTTCTTTAAGTTGTCAACATCAAAGTATTCAATCTGTCTTGCATAAGGAGAATCTTTACCGTAGAGAATTTTGTTGAGTTCTCTTATGACTGTGCTCATCGGTTCATCATTTCTCCTTGAAATCATTGACCTCATCTGGGTTTTTGAAAGTTCGATCTTCTCATCTTCAAAGGCTGGATTTAAAATAAAATCGGAAAAAAGTTTTAAAACCTCATCGGTGTTTTCATTAAGACAATCGCCATAAATTTCAATTGAAGATTCTCTTGAGTAACTTTCAATTGAAGCGCCAATTCTGTCAAGGTATTTGTCGATGTCGTCGCTTTTCATATTTTTGGTTCCACCACTTCTTAGAACATCCCCAAAAAGTTCGGTCAAACCATTTTTTTCAAGTGGTTCAACTACTTTTCCGCCCTTTATCATAGCCCTAATATTAACAACGGGAAATTCGTGGTCTTCAACCATCATCAAAACAATACCGTTTGGTAAAGTCTCTTCTAATACCTGTGGAACTGCTATTTCATTAAGTTTTGGATATGTCAATCCATCAATTACCCTTCTGGGCTTTTGTTGAGCAAATAGTGTGAAAGTGAAAATTAATGTTAATAGAAAAATTAAGGTTTTCTTTGCCATTTTGCCCTCCTTAATTCTTGGGTTCCTGTTTTTCAACAGTGTGAACAATTCCTATTGTAGCGTTACTTTTTACAAAAGTTTTTTGTGCTATTCTCATTATATCCTGTGGTGTAACTTTATCAATTTTATCAAGTTCTTTAAAGAGATTTCTGTAATCTCCTGTTAAGTTCTGATATCTTGCAAGGTTCATAGCAAGCCCTGGATTGCTGTCTATAGCACCAATGAAGTTCTTTTTACTCCTTGCCTTTAACCCTTCAAGTTCCTCGTTTGTTACAGGAGTTGTTTTAAGTTTTTCAATTTCTTCATAAATTGCCTTCTCGCACTCCTCAGGACTTTTTCCCTGATTTGGAACTGCAAAGAAAAGGAAGAGTCCCGGATATTTTTCTCCAAGGTCAGTAAAAGCACCCGCATACATTGCAATCTTTTTCTCTTTCACAAGAGAGGTGTAAAGCCTTGAAGATCTCCCTCCTCCAAGTATATCCGCTATTGCATCATAGACAGCGTTATCTGGATCATCAAAAGCGGGCTTGTGATAACCTATAACAAGAAGAGGTTGTGCCGGGTCCTCCATTATAATTCGTTTCTCAGCTCTCTGCGGTGGTTCTTCTGAAACATATTGGGAAGGTTTTTCCCCTGAGGGAATTTGGCCAAGATATTTTTCAACAATTGGCATTGCGGTTTTTGGATCGATATCTCCAACTATAACAGCGGTTAGATTTTTTGCCCTATACCACTTTTCAAACCATGCCTCAGCATCGGTTCTTGAGATATGATTTATGTCAGACATATTCCCAATTACCCAGGATCTATACATATGGTTTTTGTAGGCAACTGCCATAAAGTCATCAAGAAGTTTTCCAAAAGCATTGCTTTCACCCATCCTCTTCTCTTCCATAATTACTTCTTTTTCTTTGTAAAACTCCCTCAAAACAGGGTTTGTGAACCTATCTGCTTCAATAGCAGCCCATAGTTCAAGTTTATTTGATGGAAGGGAATACATATAAACAGTCTGGTCAAATGATGTAAAAGCATTCATATCAGGGCTTCCCTCCCTTTCAATTATTTCACCTAACTCGTTTGAAACAACAAATTCTGATGCCTCTTTTTGTGCCTCTTGAAATTTTTCTTCAAGAGCCTTTATCTCCTCTTCAGAAGCCTTTGGCTTCCTCTCCTTTGCAGATCTAAGTTCCAAAAACGCCTTTTCAACTTTATCAAGGGCTAATTTTTCCTTTTCATAATCTTTTGTTCCAATTGTTTTTGTCCCCTTGAAAGCCATGTGCTCAAAAATGTGAGCAAGCCCGGTTGCGTTTTGATTTTCGTTTGCCCCGCCGACATCAGCATAGATAAGCCCCGTAAAAACTGGAGCATTGTGTCTTGGAACCATTATAACCTTCAACCCATTTGGAAGTGTTTTTTCAACGATGCTCTGCTGTAAAGTTTCAAATCCCGATGCGAAGGCAAAAATGGTGAGAAAACATCCAAGCAAAACAAAAATTGCCAATTTTCTTCTAAACATTTTTTTCTCCTTTCTTTTCTAAACAAATTTAATTCTCTCAAAAAAAAATTTTTTTTTCAACACAAAATCTTTTTTGCCTTTAAAAACCTTCACACTTATACTATCTATTTCCTTCCTCGGTTTTGAAATTTTTTGATTATTCTGTCATTATAGGTTGATGG
>DHFQ01000144.1:32627-32980 GCA_002402325.1 Candidatus Aminicenantes bacterium UBA4820 | reverse complement strand
AGTCATTTCGGACAAGTGCGAAGTCATTTCAGACGACTGCGAAGTCTTTACTTTTGAATAAGATAGACTGTTTTTCATAACAAAAAGCCACACTTCCTTATTTTTCTTACCGAAAAACGATTCAAAAGAAGACGAGGAGGTTTTAACCCTCCAAAAAATCAACTTTGAAAAACTCAATTTCCCGGAACCCATCAAAAAACCCCTTTTTTCTTCGGAAAAACACTCTTCAAAATTAAATTAAAAAACCACCTGAATCCAAACCATCAAGGAAAAAATATAAACCAATGAGAAATAAATGTCAAGAGGAGAATTTAACCCAAAATCCGACATTGCCTTAAAGTCTTGTTATCAAA
>DHFQ01000144.1:0-32568 GCA_002402325.1 Candidatus Aminicenantes bacterium UBA4820 | reverse complement strand
AATGCAACAATTCTTGCTCTACCCTCTTGTTTTGCCTGATAGAGGGCATCATCGGAATCCTTTAAAAGACCTTCAATATCAATGTGGTTTGAACCTTTTGTCGCAATCCCACCGCTAAGTGTTATTTTCCTTTTTTCTATGGACTCAAGAGTTAACTTTTCCACATTTTTTGCAAGTCTTTCTGAGACTTTCAATGCCTGTGCTAAATCAGTTTGAGGGAAGAAAACTACAAGTTCGTCTCCGCCATACCTTCCAAAAACATCATAATCTCTTAAAGAACCTTTTATGGTTTTACAAACATTTACAAGAACATCGTCTCCCGCCTGATGCCCGTAAGTATCGTTGATCTTCTTGAAATGGTCAATATCAACGATTAAAAGAGACATTTGAAGCCCCATCCTTGTTGACCTTTCAAATTCTTTTGATGCAAGTTCCAAAAAATGTCTTCTATTGTAAATTTTTGTCAAACTATCTGTTGTTGAAAGTTCTCTAAGGAGTAAATTGCTTTTTCTTAAATTGTCCTGAAGGTCTTTGATTGTCAGATGAGCCTTTGCCCTTGCTACCAATTCCCCGGGGTGAAATGGCTTTGTTATGTAATCGCTTGCACCAAGAGCAAATATTTTTATTTTTTGTTCAACATCAGCAACTGCTGTGAGCATCAATACAGGGATTTCCGTCAATTCTGGCTTTGAAGCCCTCAATTGTAAAAATTTAGCCCCATCAATTTGAGGCATCAGCAAATCGCAAAAAACGAGATCGATTGCCTGATTTAAAAAAATCTTAAAACCTTCAGCACCGTTACTTGCCTCAAAAAATTCAGCCTCTATTCCTTCTTTTTCAAGAACCTCTTTTATCTCCATTCTCAAAGAGCGGGAATCGTCAATGATGAGTATTTTATATTTTTTCTTTTCCATTCCTGATGTTCCTTACAATTTTCAAAGTTTCATCTCCACTACAGATAACCATTGCAATATTGCTTCCTTCTTTCAACGCCAATTTTGTTACCTCCTCAATATCGCCATAATTTCTTAAAGCACCCATTTTGAGGTCATCGGTAACAATCGTATCACAACAACCAATTTCTTTCAAAATGTCATAAACCTCTTTGTTTATAGATGAAGGTTTTTCATCTTTCAAAAATGAGTAACTGCAATGGGCAACCATCGTAAAATCAGTCTGTATCTTCTTGTAGGGATAAAGATGTCTCTCTATATCTTCACACGCAATAAATGGTAAATCTTTATGGCTATCAACCCTTGACCCTCCAAGCCCGGGAAAATGTTTAAGACAACCCTTTATACCAAAATCATTCATAGCTTCAAGAAAAGCGACGGCGCATTCAGTAACGATTTTTTCGTCATTTGAGTAAATCCTTCCCTCAAGCCCTGTTTCGGGAAGCACAGGACCAAGATCAACGACGGGTGCAAAATTGACATCAAAACCAAGTTTTGATAGAACTTCGCCCATTTTTAAAGCGGTTTCTCTTACTTTTTTGGGGTTTTCATCCATTTCAGATGCACCTTTAAAATCGTACCCTAAAGATGAGAGTCTGCTAACCCTTCCCCCTTCCTGATCAATTCCCACGAGCGGTTTGAAGGGGAGACTTTTTATAAATGAGATTAAATCAGCGGTCTGTTGCTCTGTTTTTAAATGCCTGCTAAAAAGAATGACACCAAAAGGCTTCACTTCTGAAAGAAAATTTTCAAGTCTATTTGAAGGGGAAAATTCATCAATAGTAACCCATAGTGGAGTTGTTTTTAAATTCATTTATCAGGGTCAACGATGTAAAGGAGAGGTTCCAAATTTTCTGAAAGAGAATAGAAAAAAAGTTTCCCATCATTTGAAGTTAGAGGAGAGATGATTTCTCCCGACTTTATTGTGTAAGAGAAAATTTCTAAACCTTTGTTTTTATCTAAGATAAAAACCTTTTTTCCATTTTGAATCGCTCCCGCAAAACCTTTTGGAGTTTCAATAATATTTGTCGGGACTCCATCAATTCTGCACTGCCATTTAACATTTCCTCTTTTATCAAACACTCTTATAAAATGGTCCTTTGATGCGAGGATGAAATTTTCATCAAAAGATATTAAAGAAATAGCAGTCGATCTTATGATAAACCTTCTTCTTATTTTGCCCCGTTTGTTGAGAAAATAAAGTGTCCCTTTTTTTGCGATTACAAAGTTATTTTTTTGTAAAACGATTCCTTCAACATCCTCTCCTTCAAAGGGTATCGGGGTAGAAATATTTTCACCATCAAAAGAAACAAAGCCCGTCTTAGAAAAAATAAAAATTAATCCTTTGTCTATAAAAGAAGTTGTCGCTTCAAAGGGAAGAAGAAACTCCTTTCCTTCAAGAGTTACAACCTTGCTTTTAAAAACGAGAAAGAGATTATCTTTTATGGAATGGATATTCAATATCTTTTCTTGAAACTCTTTTATTTTTGAGAGCCCATCTCCTGATAGTGAATATAAAAATCCTTTCTCGTCAAAAAGATAAATTTTTTCTTTGAAGCATACAGGCATTATGACTGGTGTTACAGCGACAAGGTTACAGTTTGGTGCAATATCTTGAAGGTCGAGGGTCTGATTTCTACCATCTTTTGAAAATAAGAATACCTTATTTCCGCAGGGACAGGGAGAAAAGATGATTTGAAGTTCAACTGGATAGTCTTTGACTTCACTCTTGCACAAAAAAGAAATGGCAAGTAAAAGAAGAAAGAGACTAACCCTCTTTTGTAGGCTCATACTGTTTTAGATACTCATAATTTATTTTAATTTTTTTCTTTTCCTCAAGTTCCTGCCTTTTTATAGATACGACTTCAGTTATGTATTCATCAGCCTTTTGCCTTGCTTTTTGATTGATGTAATCCTCCTTTTCAGCCTTGAATTTCTCCATATCCGCAGGTTTTTTTTCTAAAAGAATAGCAAGGGCATATCCATCTTTTGTTTCAAAAGGTCCTGAAAGTTCATTCAACTGACTCTCAAAAATTTTTGTTGAAATGTCTTTATCTTTCCCGATGAGTGGAAGGGCATCATTGAGCGAAATTTCAGAACTATCCTGAACAGAGAAATTTAACTTCTTTGCCGCTTCTTCAAAGGTTATGGGATCCTTAAATGTTGATTTTAATTCCTCAATTTTTCTTTTCGCTATCTCTTTTAGTTTTTCATTTCTTATCGTTGTTTTGAGTTCATCTTTAACATCATCATAGGTTGCAGGTCTTGGAGGTTCTATGTCTGTAATATAAAATTTCACAGATCCAACCTGCATTTTGTAGGCTTTACTCCATTTGCCTTTTTCAGCCTTAAAGATTTCCTCTTTTACCTCATTTTCAGTCATAAAAGGTGGCTTTGCGTTATCAAAAGACATTTTTTCTACTGTCTCGATCTTCAATTTGTATTTGTCAGCAAAGGCTTTTAGTTCTTCTTCACTACTTGCCTTCTCAAGTTCCTGTGTGGCAACATCAAGTAACTCTTTAGCCTTTTCCTGATATTTTTTATCTGAAAAAAGAAGCATATTTCTCACCTGATTTTTCACCTGTTCAAAAGGCTTTTCACCGAATCTTGTTTTGTTTGTTTCATAGTAGTTTTTCATTTCTTCTTCCGACACTTCCATTGAGTTCCTTAACACAGGCATTGCAACCATAATGTACTTGAGGCTTCTTCTTTCTGGCAATTGAAGGTTTGATTTCTCTTTTTCATAAAGTTCTCTTACTGAAGATTCAGGGATTTCTCCAACCTCTTTGGTAAAAATGGTATTTCTTGCAAAAATTATTTTTGCTTTGAATTTGGTATTTTCCTCGTTATACAATTTTCTTGCTTCATTTTCATCCATAACATATCTTTGAGAGATGAGATTTGTCAGTTTTTCTCTTGTTAGAGATATTCTCATCAGTGCCTCAAAGTCTTGCTCTGATACACCTCTGCTCTGAAGCATCAAAGGATATTGAATTTTTGGGTCTGTGAATTGATACATTTTTTCAATCCTGTCAGCGATTTCATAATCCTTAACCCCTACACCCATCTTATCCGCTATGTCTTCTATTATTAAGGAGTCAACAAAACCCGAAGTTATATTTTTGTGAGCATCCTTCATAAACTGTTCAACATATTGCTCACCAAGGTAATTTCTAATCTGTTCCCTTTGCATTTGCATAGCAAGGTTCAAAGTCTTTGCGGGAAGTTTTCTCCCTCCAACTTTGACTATAAAATCTTCAGTTAGATTGTTTCCAACCGCCCTGCCACCACCACCATAATAAGCAAAAATCCAGATGATGAAGGAAAGTATTACAAGCCAGAGAAGTAAATAAAGCCATTTGGAACTGCGCATAAGTTTCATAATGTTCATAACTTAACCTCCAAAAAAGAACTACTATTTTAGCCTTTTTTTGATTTTTGAGCAAGCCCTCTCGTTGACCCCCAAAATCCGACATTGATTTTGGGTAGGGTGGTGAAAGAGGGTTTTAGGCTTGATTTTTTGATGAAATTGTTAGACCTAAAATTAAACTACCGTTTTTACTTCATATCTGGCTAAATTATGCCTCCTTTCTTGAATAATTGTGATTTTTGAAAGACACCTCTCTTTATACATTAGTGGAGATTCTTTAAGGGCTACAGCAATGAAGAAATGTTCAGAATGACAATTTGTATTTTGCAATTTACAATTTGCAATTTTCAATGGCGGATTTTGGGGCTACTGCTGCTCTTCCATTTTTTGAAGATTTATAATATGCTAAAATGATTGAAAGGAGTTTTAATGGTTTTTAACAAGATACTTACAACTATTTTTGGCACAAAATATGAAAAAGATATAAAGGCTATACAACCTTATGTTTATGAAGTAACGAAGTTTGAACCGCAGATGAGAAAGTTAAGCGATGAGCAATTAAAAGACAAAACAAACGAGTTTAAGAAAAGAATAGAGGAATCTATTGATAAGGGAATGTCTGAAAATGATGTGCTAAATCTGATTCTTCCTGAGGCTTTTGCCGTTGTGAGGGAAGCCTCTTTGAGAACTCTTGGCTTAAGGCACTACGATGTGCAAATAATCGGAGGTATTGTCCTTCATCAGGGAAAGATTGCAGAAATGAAGACCGGTGAAGGAAAAACACTTGTCGCAACAATGCCTGTTTATTTGAATGCACTTCTTGGTAAGGGCGTTCATATCGTAACTGTCAATGACTACCTCGCAAAGAGAGACTCAGAATGGATGGGAAAAGTTTATAAATTTCTTGGAATGAGTGTTGGGTGCATCCAGCAAGATATGGACAATGAAGAAAGACAAAGAGAGTATAACTGCGATGTAACTTATGGACAGAACAACGAGTTCGGATTTGACTATTTAAGGGACAATATGAAGTATCGTCTTGAGGATATGGTTCAAAGAGAACACCACTTTGCACTCGTTGATGAGGTTGACTCAATTTTGATTGATGAGGCGAGAACCCCGCTGATAATTTCAGGCCCTTCAGAAGAAAGGATTGATAAATATTACACCGCAAACACAATTATTCCGATGCTTCAAAACGAAAAAGATTACACCGTTGATGAAAAGCAGAAAAATGCTACATTAACGGAAGAGGGAATAGCAAAGTGCGAAAAACTTCTTAAACTTGACAACCTTTACGACCCTGCAAACATTGAGATTTTACACTGTCTTCAGCAAGCATTGATAGCCCATAAACTTTATCATAAAGATGTTGATTATATGATTCAAGAGGGAGAAGTCCTGATAGTTGATGAATTCACAGGAAGGGTTATGCCTGGAAGAAGGTGGTCAGACGGACTTCATCAGGCAATTGAGGCAAAAGAGGGAGTTAAAATTCAGCAGGAAAACCAGACCCTTGCAACAATTACCTTCCAGAACTATTTCAGACTTTACAAAAAACTTGCAGGAATGACGGGAACAGCGGATACTGAAGCGGAGGAGTTTGATAAAATTTACAAACTTGATGTTGTGGTAATTCCCACAAACAAACCTATGATAAGAATTGACCATCCCGATGTCGTCTATAGAACCGAAGAGGAGAAGTGGGAAGCAGTAGCGGACGAAATTGATGAAAAACATAAAAAGGAACAGCCAGTTCTTGTGGGAACTGTATCAATTGAAAAAAGTGAGAAAATGAGCGGGCTTCTAAAAAGAAGAGGGGTCCCCCATGTCGTCTTGAATGCAAAATATCACGCAAAGGAGGCTGAGATCGTCGCTCAGGCGGGAAGAAAAGGGGCTGTAACAATAGCGACAAATATGGCTGGTAGAGGAACGGATATTTTACTTGGAGGAAACCCTGAAGGGCTTGCAAGAACTAAAGCAGACCCTGAAACTCAAAAAGAAGAATACGCAAAACAGTTAGCCCATTTCAGAGAGATTTATGACAAAGAACATAAAGAAGTTGTTTCCTTAGGAGGGCTTCATATTGTTGGCACCGAAAGGCATGAATCAAGAAGGGTTGACAACCAGTTAAGGGGAAGGTCAGGGAGGCAGGGCGATCCCGGTTCATCAAGATTTTTCCTCTCATTGGAAGATGATTTAATGAGACTTTTTGGCGGAGATAGATTGAAAAATATGATGGGAAGAGTTGGAATGGAAAGTGGAGTTCCAATAGTTCATCCGATAATATCAAAATCTATTGAAAGGGCTCAAAAGTCAGTTGAGGCAAGAAACTTTGAAATAAGAAAGCACCTTCTTGATTACGACGATGTGATGAACAAGCAGAGAGAGACAATTTATTCCTTAAGAAAGAAAATTTTAAAGGGTGAAAACTTAAGGGAATATTTGATGGAGAATGTTGAAAATCTTGTTATATGGATTTCTGAAGAGAATGCTCCTCCATCGACTCCAAGGGATGGATGGAATCAGGATGCTTTAAGACAGCAGGTAAGACACTACTTTGGAATAGATTATGACAAACTGGTTTCTGAGTTTAATATCAACTCCTCTTCAGAACTTGAATTAAGACTTAAAGAACAAATTGAGAAAAAATATAAGGAGAAAGAGAATCGGCTCGGAATGGAACTTATGAGGGAGTATGAAAAACTTGTGATGCTTCAGGTGATTGACAACCAGTGGAAAGACAATCTCTTAACGATGGATCATTTAAAAGAGGGGATAGGGCTTAGAGCGTATGGGCAACGAGATCCGCTCGTTGAATATAAGAAGGAAGCGTACATCGCTTTTGAATCAATGCTTGATAGGATTGAAGAGGAAATAGCGAGATACTTGATGCTTCTTGAGCCTCAAGTTATGAGAGAAGAGAAAAAGGTTGAAAGAAAAGAAAGGCAGTTTTCCTATTCCGCTCCCGATAAAGGGGAAGAAAAAAAGGGAAAAACTGTTATAAACAAATCAAACAAGGTAGGCAGGAACGACCCTTGTCCCTGTGGATCAGGCAAAAAATATAAAAAATGTTGTGGTAAATAGAACTGAAACTTTGTTTCCTTTTTTTTCGTAAAAACAATTTTGGCTTTTATGGAAGGATTGTTTGCTAAAGAAACTGTTTCTTGTTCTCATTTTCCTATTTCCCTTCAACCTGTTAGCAACAGATAGTCAATTTCTTTTTGCAATAAGGTGCGATCAAAAGCCTTTAATTGATGGACATTTAGACGATGAGTGCTGGAAAAAGGTTGAACCCGCTTCTCATTTTACTCAAATTTATCCTGATCCTCAAAAAAATCCATCCTTCAAAACGGAAGTTAAAATCCTTTATGATAAAAAAAATATCTACATAGGGATACACTGCTACGATGATGATCCTTCAATTATTTATAAAAAAGTTTTGAGAAGAGACAGAGACGAACTAACAGATTCAATAACCGTTCAACTTGACCCTTATGTTACAAAAAAGGAAGCGTATTCATTTAAGGTTACCTCTTCCTCCTCTTTGTCGGATTACTTTGTCTACAATGAATTTTCATCAAACTGGGAGTGGAATGGTATATGGGATGCAAAATCTTCAATTGTCAAAGATGGTTGGGAATGCGAGATAGAGATACCCTTTTCAACCTTGAGAGTCTTCAAGGCTCAATCTCTTGAGATGGGCTTTCAAGTTTCAAGAACAATAGCGAGACTGAAGGAGTTAGACTCTCTTTTCTATATTCCTCCGACAGATAGAAGAAATGTCTCTGGCTTTGGAGTTATAAAGGGAATTGGGGATGTTGATTCCGATGGAAGAGGCGATTTTTATCCATTCATCGTTCTAAAAGATAGAGTTCATACGAGAGAAAATTTTTATAAAAGAGGGGCGTCCTTTGATGTTGGGCTTGATTTCAATTACCCTCTAAGTTCAAGATTCTCTTTGACGGGAACTTTAAATCCTGACTTTGGTCAGGTTGAGCAGGACAGCGCGGTTTTAAATCTATCAACTTATGAAACTTTTTTCCCCGAAAACAGACCATTTTTTCTTGAAGGTTTCCAAATTTTTAACCCTCCAAAGACTTCTTACAGCGGAGCAACATTCCTTTATACAAGAAGAATTGGTTCTGCACCGGAAGAACCTTTTTCAGATGTAGGGCATAAAATTATAAAAGCCCCTGAGAACACGACCATACTTGGAGCGTTAAAACTGACAGGTACAACGGACAGCAGATTAAACATAGCCGGTTTTGCTGCAGTAACTCAAAGTGAAAGAGCAGATTATGCGGATACAAATGGAAGGGTTGATAGGGAGATTCTTAAAAGGCAGACCTTTTTTGGAGCATTCAGGGCAAATCTTAACTTTGGAATAAATTCATCAGTGGGAATCTTACAGACCTTTAAAGATGAGGTTGGTGGAAGGCAGGCGATGCTTAACGCAATTACAGGGGATTTTCACTCAAAAGAGAACATCCATAATTTTTCTTTCAATATCTCTTCAACCAACATAGAAGAGAATGGCGAAAAGATTTATGGAACAAGTTTTGAGGGAGAATACATTGAAAAAATCTCCAAAGAGTGGACTTTATCGGTATCATATATAGCCCATCCAAAAGATTACGATCCAAATGATATGGGCTATTTAAAAAGAAATGATGAATACAAAGTCGTTACTACTGTTGGGAAAGACACGGTTGAGCCGGGCAAAATTTTTAACCAGACATCAATTGAAATTTTCCATTGGTATGGAAAGAATGGTAAAGGTCTAATACTGACAAGAGGAGGAGAGTTAGACCTCTGGGGTGAGTTACTCAATCACTATACCATTTACTGTGGAGTCTCCGTTGAATTTCCATACTTTGATGACAGAGAACCGCGAACAGACGATATGGCTATATACAGAAAAAGAGAGATAGTAAGCTGGGCTGGATTTTCTTCCGATAGTAGAAAATCTTTTAGAATAGGTCAACAGTTGAGTTATGCAAAGGAACAGAAAGGCTCAGGTTTTGGGTCCAATACCGATATTTCCTGGAGATTTTCTGATAGGTGCAACCTTACACAATCTTTAATTTATTCTCAGGATAATGGACTTTTTTTGTATGCAGGGATGAGTGATGATGAAATATATCCTCTTTTTGCAAAGGTAAAAGCAAGACAGTTCAATCTTACAACCCGTTTTTCTTATACCTTTACGCCTCTTCTTACATTTGATTTATACAGCCAACTTTTTACAGCAAATGGAGTATACAGTGATTTCAAGAAGCTTCTTTCCGCAACAAAATTTGCAGAGGCAAAACCGACATACAACCCCAATTTTAAAATGTCCACAAACAATATCACCGCGGTTTTAAGGTGGGAGTTCAAACCAGCATCAACACTTTATGTAGTTTTTTCTCACGGTCAACAGGGGTTTATAGATTACGATTTGAGAGAGAGAAATGCGGGAATGTCATTGAGAAGAGAATTTACCATTCTAACATCAGCACCGCGAGATGATCTTTTTTTGATAAAAGTTTCCTACCATTTTTAACTCATTTGCCTCTAAACAATTTTTGAAGTATCATTTTATCTAAAAAATTATTTAGAAAGGATTTTAAATGGCAAAAGTGGACCCCCATTCTTTTTATGATGATTTAGAACCAAAAATAAAATCTTTTGATCTAAAGATGAAAATTGACTTTGAAAAGCAAGCAATTTTAAGTAGCGTCAAACTCAATTTTGAAAGAGAAGTAATAGGGAAAATTCATCTTGATTCAAGAGACCTTCAAATAAACTCAGTACATTTTAAAGATGGAACGGAACTTAATTTTAAAGTCTATGAAAAAAAGCCGATAGTTGGGAATCTTTTTGAAATTGATTTCTCAAAGCCTTCACAATCGGTGGTTGTTGATTATGAGGTAAAAAAGGAGAGTTCTGCATTGCAATGGTTGAAGCCAGAGCAGACTAAGGGAAAGGTTGCACCCTATCTTTTTACACAATGTCAACCGCATCACGCAAGGTCTTTAATTCCACTGCAAGATTCGCCATCAGTAAGGGTTACATATTCAGCCGAAATAAGTGTTAAAAAAGAACTCACCGTTGTTATGGCTGCGGGAAGCAGTGGAGTCAGAGAAGATGAAAATGAGAAGACATTTCTTTTCAAGATGCCCCAGCCGATACCTCCCTATCTTTTTGCTTTTGCAGTGGGAAG
Source organism: Candidatus Aminicenantes bacterium UBA4820 (assembly GCA_002402325.1). Taxonomy (GTDB): domain Bacteria; phylum Acidobacteriota; class UBA4820; order UBA4820; family UBA4820; genus UBA4820. The sequence goes on along the minus strand of DHFQ01000144.1, from coordinate 22,037 downwards.
GATAACTTCAAGCGAAATAGGACCGAGGTCAAAAGTTTGGGCTGAACCAGAAATGATTGAAAAGGCTTCTTATGAATTTGAAGAAATTGAGAACATAATCAAGACAGCAGAAAATCTCTTTGGTCCTTATGAATGGGAAAGATACGACCTTCTTGTTTTGCCGCCATCATTTCCTTATGGTGGAATGGAAAATCCAAGATGCACATTTATCACACCAACAATTATTGTGGGAGATAGATCGCTTGTTGGTGTCGTTGCACACGAACTTGCCCATTCATGGACAGGGAATCTCGTAACCAACAAGAATTACAACCATTTCTGGATAAATGAAGGTTTCACAGTCTGGGCTGAAAGAAGAATAACAGAGGCTTTGTATGGCGTTGAGGCGGCAACGATGGCTTACGCTCAGGGATTTTATGCTTTAAAAAATGCAATGAAAGAGTTTGGAGCGGATTCTCCATACACCTGCCTTGTTACAAACCTTGAAGGGGTCGATCCAGATGAAGTTTTTTCTGATATTCCTTATGAAAAGGGAAGTCTATTTTTGAGGCTTCTTGAGGAGACAGTTTCAAGAAAATCTTTTGACAGATTTATAAGGGCATACATCGAGAAATTCAGATTTTCATCTATAGGTACCGATGAACTTGTCTCCTTTATAAATGAATATTTTGAAGGGCTACCTGAAAAGGTCGATGCTGATAAGTGGCTTTACAAACCTGGGATTCCCGAAAATTGTCCAAAAATTTATTCAAGCAGGCTTGAGTATATCAAAAATTTGAGCGATGGCTTTAAATTCGGGACATATCCTACAAAAGAGGAGATAGGCTTGATGAAACCTGCTGAAAAACTTGTCTACTTTCAAGGGCTTCCGAAAAAACTATCAGAAGAGGAGTGCCAGTTTTTAGAAAAAAACTTTGAGTTAAGAGAGATGACTAATGCTGAAATCCTCTCTAAGTGGTTCATAATCTCTGCTACTTCAAACTACAAGCCCACTTTTAAGATGATAAGAAATTTTCTTTTAGAGGTTGGAAGGATGAAGTTTGTAAAACCAATCTACAAAGCGATGGGAACAAATAAGGAGACAAGGCAACTTGCGAAGGAAATTTTTGAAATTACAAAAGAGTCTTTGCATCCTTTAACAAGAACGGTCGTTGAACAGGAGATCTCAAACTATGAAAAGGATTGAAAATGAGCGTTAGAGTGAGATTTGCCCCTTCGCCAACTGGAAAACTTCATCTTGGAAATGTTAGAACCGCAATTTTCAACTACCTTTATTCAAAAAACAAAAAGGGGACATTCATTTTAAGGCTGGAAGATACAGATGCAGTAAGGTCCACAGATGAAAGCATAGAGGGTCTTATAAAAGATTTAAAATGGCTTCAAATTGAATGGGATGAGGGTCCTATAATTGGCGGCGATTATGGACCATACAGGCAGACTGAAAGATACGACATTTATCAAAATCACTTAAAAAAACTTCTTGAAGAGGACAAAGCCTATCCCTGCTATTGTTCTTCTCAAGCACTTGATAAATTGAGAGAAGAGGCAAGGGCAAAAGGGGTCAACTTTATCTACCCGGGCACCTGTAGAAGGCTTACAGAAAAAGAGAGAAAAGAGAGAGAGGCTTCCGGTGTAAAGCCTTCTTACAGGCTCAAAGTTTCTCCACACATCGTTTCTTTCAAAGATTTGATAAGAGGTGATGTTTCAATTCACACAAATCTTTTTGGTGATTTTATAATTGTGAGGCAGGACCTATCACCAACCTATAACTTTGCAGTAGTCATAGATGATTCGTTGATGAAGGTTACAGATGTTTTAAGAGGTGAAGATCATCTATCAAACACTCCCAAACAGATTCTACTCTATGAAGCCTTTGGTTATGAAAAGCCGAACTTTGGCCACTTTTCAATGATTTTAGGACCGGATAACGCAAAACTGTCAAAAAGACACGGAGATGTTTCTGTTGAGGCATTTAGAGAAAGGGGATTTATCCCGGAGGGGCTTTTCAACGCCCTTGCACTTCTTGGCTGGTCAGACCCTGAGGAAAGGGAAATTCTGAAGAAGGATGAGTTGATTGAAAGGTTCTCACTTGAAAGAGTCAACAAATCTGCTGCAATCTTTGATGAAAATAAATTCAGGTATATAAATAAACAGCACATTCTCTGTCTTCCTTTAAAAGACTTTGCAAATATGATAAAGCCCTACTTTGTAAAAGAGGGACTTGTAAATGAAAGTTTTTCAGATGAAGAAGAGGAATGGTTTTTAAAGGTTGCAGAAATCGTTCAAAAGAGGATAAGCCTTTTAACTGAAGCAGTGGAGCAGGCAAAGGTTATTTTTGAATTTGAACCATCTCTTTTAAATGATGAAATTAAGGCAGTTTTGCAGGAGGAAGATTGTTTGAAGGTTATCCTCTCTTATGCCTTAAAGGCTGAGAAGAGAGATTTAACCACAAGAGAAAATTACATTTCACTTGTCAATGAAATAAAAAATGAGACAAAGATAAAAGGAAAAAATTTGTATCATCCTTTGAGAATTTGTGTTTCATCCTCAATGTCGGGTCCAGACCTCGACCAACTCGTGCCAACAATTGAAATTGGCTCAAAGTTGAACTTGCCAGTAAAAATAGAATCAACCTCACAAAGAGCGTGGCGATATATCCAGTTTTTAAGAGAACAGGGCTATAAAATATAAAATTTTATCAAAAAAGCAGACGGGTGCGGCTACTACCAATTTATTTTACAACTACTTTTTCATTGCAAACTATCTGAGGCTAAAGATATGCGGCGAAAGGATTGCTTTCAGGACAGGGCAAGGGTTAACTCCTATTTATAGAAATCACTCCATCTATTTCGCTTAGATTTTTTAGAATTTTATTCAGATGTTCCTTGTTTTTTACGAGCAGTTTGAGTTTAATAATCGCTTTTTTGCCTTTTCCCTGTTTTTTTAAACTTTTTGCATCGCAAGCCGTTATGTCAGCCTTTTCCTGTGAGATTGATACCGTAACATCGGCGAGTACTCCCGCCCTGTTTGTAACGACTATAGAGAGCGGAATTTCAAAGTCGTTTTCATTCTTTTCTTCCCCGCTTTTCCAATTGACTTCCGCTACTCTTTCAGGAAAAATGTTTGAAAGTCTCTTTATGTTTGGGCATCCTTTGCGATGAATCACAAGCCCTTTTCCAACAGTAACATATCCAACAATCTCCTCTCCCATAACGGGATTGCAACAGCGGGCGATATTGAATAGATAATCACTTTTGCCATTTAAGGACAAAGGAAGTGATACCTTCTTCTTTGATGGAAGAACCTCAAGAGGTTTAACTTCTTCCTCTCCTAAAACTCTTTTTAGGAATGAACGGGTATCAACTTTACCATAGCCAATTTCAGCAAAAAGGGTGTTTATGTCTTGATATCCATTTTTTTTCATCTCATCTACTATATTTGGGTCTGATTCAATTGACTTCAAACTTTTCTTAAATCTTCTCAATTCTCTTTCAAAAACATCTTTTCCTCTTTCTATTGCGAATATCTTTTCGTTTTTGGTAAGGTAATTCCTGATTTTGGTTTTTGCCCTTGAACTTACCGCTATATCAAGCCATTCATAAGTTGGATGCACATCTCCACTTTTTATTATTTCAACCTTCTGCCCATTTTTTAGTGGCGTTTTTAATGGAACCATCTTTCCATCAACTTTTGCCCCTGCACAATGGTCTCCAAGATTACTGTGGATATAGTAAGCAAAGTCAAGCGCGGTTGCTCCTACGGGAAGGTGATAAAGGTCTCCTTTTGGAGAAAAGACATAGATTTTATTCTCCTGTAAGTCATTTGGTAATTCAGAAGCGAAGTTTGAAGAAGGGTCTGCCATTAACTCCTGAATGTCTTTCCTGAATTTTTCGAGGATTCTATCATCTTCGTTTATTACTTTCCCTTCCTTATATTTCCAGTGGGCAGCAATTCCCTGTTCAGCCTCTTCGTGCATCTTGAAGGTTCTTATTTGAACCTCAAATGGCTCTCCCGATTTTGAAAGTAATGAAGTGTGCAAGGATCTGTAACCATTCTCTTTGGGATTGCTTATAAAATCTTTAAGTCTGTAAGGAATATGAGTCCATTTACTGTGGAGATTTCCTAAAGTAGCGTAACATTCAAAAACTTCATTTACTAAAATTCTGAAAGCCATATAGTCATAAACCTGACTTATATCTATATTTTGCTTTATTAGCTTTCTGTAAATACTGTAAAGATGCTTTACCCTTCCTGTAACTTCAGCATCAATGTTGTCTTCTTTTAACAATGTTATTATCTGCTCTTTTGTTTCATTGATGAAATTATCGCTGTACTTTCTCTTTTCTTTTAATGCTTCTGTAAGCTTTTTGTAGTCTTCAGGATAGGCATATTTGAAGGATAAATCCTCTAATTCATTTTTTATTTTTCCAAGTCCAAGCCTGTTTGCTATCGGAGCAAAGATTTTAAGACATTCCTCCGCCTTAATTTTTGCCTTATCCTCTGGCATACTATCCATTGTCCTTAAGTTATGCAGTCTGTCGGCGAGTTTGACAAAAATTACCCTTATATCCTTTGCCATTCCAAGAATTAGTCTTCTTATGTTTTCAATCTGTGCCTCATCTTTTGAATGGTCTCTGTGGAAATTAATATCCGCTTCAATTTTTGTTACTGAACTTACTATGTGAGCGACATCTTCACCAAACAAATCTCTAATTTTCTCAATCTTAACGACTTGATTGTCCTCCACCACATCGTGTAAAAATCCTGCGACAAGTCCTGTATCATCCATTCTAAGATCCGCAAGAATATTGACGACAGAAAGAGGGTGGCTCAAATATGGGGTTCCATCCCTTCTTGAAACATTGTCGTGTGCCATTCCTGAAATGAGATACGCCTTTTTTAAAAGGTTCTCATTTGTTGAAGGGTTGTAGGTTTTAACTTTGTCTATTATATCTTCGTATCGCGGAAAGAAAGCATCCTCCTTTTCATTCTTAATATATGTTTTCAAGTCAATTTTGTCAAGGGGACTTGACAACCTATTTATTCTATTTCGTTTTTGTGGTAGATTATGAGTGGACGGAGGAATTTTTGGAAGAGTATATCGTCTATTGTTGGAATTGTCTGGGGGAATACGATGCACTATCTGCGGTGTGGTGTTCCTGCAACCCAACTCACCCAACAAAAGTGTGTCCATTCTGCCTTCAATGTTTTTGTTCTGCCCCGAAAGATTATAAAGATAAATTCTTTCAAAACGCCCCAAAGGAGCTGATAGAAGATTTTGAGACATTTTCCAATTCAAGAGGTCCACTGGGAGAAGCCCTCGTAAGAGCAAAGGCTATAACTTCAGACCAGCTTCTAACTGCGTTAAAATATCAAAAAACAAGCGGTAAAAAACTTGGTGAGGCTCTTGTGGAACTCGGATTTATTGATGATGAGACCTTGAACTATTTTTTGTCACATCAGAAGAGTGTTATGCAATTGTCTTTGAAGGATTTAGAAATTGACCCGATGTTGATAATTTCAATAGGCGCTGATTTCTGTTACGAAAAGGCTGTAATTCCAGTATCAAGGGAAAGTTTATCTCAAAAAGAGATTCTTACCCTTGCTATGGCTCAGCCTTCTGATGGCGAGACAATTGACTATGTCCAGAATGTTTCTGGCTGTCAGGTTGTGCCTGTTCAAAGCAAAAAAGAAGAGATACTTGCCTATTTGACTCCTTTTATATCAAAGAAAAATGGCAATGAAACTACGAGAAATGAACAGACAGAAACCACCCAGCACGGTATTTCTGTCATAAGGAAGGCTTTGACAAAAGGTGCGAGCGACCTTTACATTGAACCTTCTGAAAATGATATAACAATACAGATGAGAATAGATGGAATTCTCTACAAAGCAAAGCCTCTCCCAAAAGATATGCAGGGGTTACTAACCCATGAACTTAAACTACTTTTAAAACTCGACCCTTTTGTTAAAGATAAGCCTCAAGAGAGCAGGGTGGTTATGAAAAGCGGTGATTTAAAATATGATGTTATTGCACATAGCCTTCCAACGAGGTATGGAGAGAACATTTCGCTTAGAATCATCAACAGAGCAACATTTCTTAAGAGTTACGAGGAATTGGGGCTAAGTAATGATGAAATTCTGCACATTAGAAGTGTTCTTTCAGCAAATACAGGGCTTGTTCTGGTCTCTGCCCCTGTACTTCACGGGATGACAACGACAATCTACAGCATAATGAATGAACTCTCAAAAGAGGGTGGGAGAAGGGTTGTGAGTCTTGAATTTGAAAGTATTTGCCCCGTTCCCAATGTCTCGCAAATTTCTCTTGGTCAAAAAAATGATGAGGCAGGAATTTCAACAGGTTTGAATGCCTTATCGACGATTCAACCTGATGTTTGCTTCTTTCCCGACCCAATTGATTCTTCTTTTCTTGCAAAAGAGGCGGTAAAACTTGCCCAGAGTTTTCTTGTTGTTGTAGGAATTGAGGCAAGAAATAGCCTTGAAGTCCTTGATAAACTAATCTCTTTAAATATTTCACCATCGGACATTGCCAAAGATGTAACTTTAATTATAAATCAGAGATTGATACGGAAAATATGCCCCGATTGCAAGCATGAAGTATCACTCTCTGAAAGGGCATTGTTCCTTATGGGGCTCACTCCAAACGAGGCGAAACAAATTGAGAAGGTTAGCGAAGGACAGGGGTGCGCCAATTGTTCTCAACTTGGGTATAAAGGAAGATTTGCAATTTTTGAAATTCTGTATCCTTCAAAAGAGTTCTTCAAATTGTTCTTGAAGAATCCAAAAGACAAAAACCTTGAAAAAGAGGCGATCAAAGGAGGATTAAAAACCTTAAGACAGAAAGCGATTGAGGCAGTTCAAAAGGGGCTCACAACTCTTGAGGAGTTTCAAAAAGGCAATTTTTAGGATGAAACTTCTTCTTTTTGACATTGATGGAACTTTGCTCAAACCAAACGGTGTTGGAAAAAGGGCTTTTTTAAAGGCAATAAAGCAAAAATTTGGAGATTTATCTAAACTTTCAGAGTTTTCTTTTGATGGACTTCTTGACAGACAAATAGTCGAAAAAAGTTTGAAAATGATGGGAGTAACCGCTTCTCAAGAAGAAAAAAATGAAATTTTAAAGTGTTATGTTGAAAACCTCAAAAAGGAGATTCCTGATGATGCGACAGAGTGGCTTTGCCCAAATGTTCCTCAAATCTTAAAAGAATCTAAAAAAAAGGGCTTTTATCTTGCAATTTTGACAGGAAATATTAAAGAGGCAGCATTTGTAAAGTTGAAATCTCTCAAACTTGATAACTACTTGAAGGTTGGTTCTTTTGGCGATGATGCTGATGAGAGATGGCAACTCGTGGATATAGCGATAGAGAGGGCTGAAAAATATTACTCTAAAAAGTTCGAAAAAGAGAACATTTTTCTTGTTGGTGATTCGACGAGGGATATAGAGGCGGGAAGGAAAGCGGGGATAAAGGTCATTTCTGTTGCAACAGGGCTTGCCCCCTATGAAAAGTTGCAATTTCTTGAACCATTTTTACTTTTAAGAGATTTGACCTCACCAAACTTTCTGGATACTCTGAAATGAAGAAAAATCATCCCTACAAAATGGATTATCTTTTACACAGAAAGGAAGCCCTTGATTTAAGAGAAAAGTATGGGGATGATCAGGCGAAAAGGGTTATAAGAGAACTCCTTGAAAAGGTTAAAGAAAAATGGCTAAATGGCGGAGATATTTTAGATGAAGCAGATTTTTTTGAACTCGTATCGAAAAAACTTGAGGAGGTTTTTAAAAACCCAATTCAAAGGGTTATAAATGCAACGGGAGTTATAATACACACAAATCTGGGAAGGGCACCACTATCCAGAAAAATTCTTATTAGATCTGCTGAAGTTCTTCCTTACTATGTTGAAATTGAATGGGATAAAGAAAGTAAAGAAAGAGGAAACAGGGATAAAAAAATTGAACCTCTATTTAAAACCTTATTTAAAACTGATAAAGATGTAATTGTTGTCAACAACTGCGCATCAGCGTTAATGCTTGTTTTAAACACATTTTCAAAAAGAAAAGAGACGGTTGTTTCAAGAGGAGAACTCGTTGAAATAGGGGGAAAATTCAGAATCCCGGAGGTGATGCTATCCTCTCAAGCAATTTTAAGGGAGGTGGGGACAACAAACCGAACCTCCATCTCTGACTATGAAAATGCAATAAATGAAAAAACGGCACTTCTTTTAAAGGTTCACCGTTCAAACTTTGAAATAGTCGGTTTTAGCGAGGAAGCTACATTAGAAGAAATAGTTGAACTTGGTAAAAGAAAAAATCTATCGGTGGTTTTTGATTTTGGAACGGGGCTTCTCTTTAAGAAAAACGCTTCTAAAAAAGAGAAATCCATTGAAGAAATCCTTAAGATTAACCCTGATATAGTTACCTTCAGCGGCGATAAACTTTTTGGTGGATGTCAGGCAGGATTTATAGTTGTTAAAAAAGAGTTGAGCGAAAAGATTAGAAAAAATAATCTTTTGAGGGCACTCAGGGTTGATAAATTCGTCTATTTTTACCTTTCAGAAATGGCAATGGAATATTTAAAAGGTAATTTTGAGGAAATTACCGTGTTAGATTTAATTTGTAAAGATGAAAAATATTTGAAAGAGAGGGCTATAAAACTCAAGGAAAAAATTGAATGTTCATCAGAAGATTTTTACAAAGTTGAGTTAAAAGATGAAGAGGGAAGAGTGGGTGGAGGAAGTTTCCCGAACTATGCGATTGCTTCGCCTGCGCTTAAAATAAGTTGCAAAAAAGGTTCTACAACAAAACTTGAAAAGTTTTTAAGAACAAACGGTGAAATTCCAATTCTTTGCAATGTCAAAGAAAATGCTATTTTCATCCATTTTAGAACTCTTTTTGAGGAAGATGAAGAGATTATAATTGAGAAATTCAAGAAATTTGCAGGGGGTGAGAAGTGAAGAGAGTTTTATATCTTGTCTTCTTTTTTCTTTTGTTTGGTTGTGCGGAAGAGGGAAGAAAGATTACAGAGTTAAATAGACAGGTAGAAGTTGAAAAGGAAGGCAAAGTTGAATCTTTAAAAGTGAATTCTGTTTATGATATTAAAGCAAAGATAAGAAGCAGTGCTCTTTACTTAAATAGTGGAAAAATTGCTTTTATGACTTCAAATGGGAAATATTCGCTAAAACTTTGTAACGAACTTTTGAGAGTGATTGAAAAATCTTTTTCTCTCAAGGATGTTGGAATTGAAAGTAAAAATCCTCTTGATGCAATTTCTCAACTTGATTCAAGAGATGTTACAAATTTAGTTGAAATAAAGGATTTGGGTAATAATCAATTTGAATTAAACCTTTATTCAACAAAAAATGGAGAGGGTGAAAAATTTGTTTTTGACTGCCCATTTCTTATGGAAGAGAATAAAGTCAAAAATCTTTTTTCCATAGATTGCAATGTAATTTCTTCTGGATTTTTAGATGATAAAAGGATAATCGCATCCGATGGAAAAAAGATCGTTGAAGTTAATTTATCTCAGGGAATTGAAAAAACCGTTGATTTAACCCCCTGCGAAAAAATTATCTTCTCAGACCTTGGTGAGGGTTTAATCTATTTCTGCAATGACAATGGTGAAAAGGGAAAAATAATAAAGGAGGGAGAAAAATTAAAGGTTGTAAAAAGCGGGGAATTTCCTCTTCAGGAAAAGATGTCAAGATTTATCTCAGTTGTCTGGGAAAATGGAAAGTTCACAATTTACGACAGAAAGGGTGATGAACTTGGAAATTTTGTTTCGATAGTAAGAATATTTGCTAACGAGGTTACATTGCTAATCTGTCTTAAGGAAGATGGAAATTTATTTATGATACGGGGAGATTTGATAGAGAGTCTTCCTCTACTTTCAGAAAAGAAATTCAAAAAAATAAATGGTAGAGATGAGAAGTGTTTTGCTTTGAGTGAAGATGGAAAAATTTACAGGTTGAAATTCAGTGAAAATTTTAATGCGACATTTGAAGAAGTAGCAGTTGAAGATGGGACAAAAGCAAACGATATTCTTATTGATGACAATTATCTTTATCTTTTTATAAGGAAAGAAAAAACGGAAATAAAAGAGTTAAACATAGATTAAAGGAGAAATAAATGGATCTAAAAAAGGCTATAATTCCTGCGGCTGGTTTGGGAACAAGGTTTCTTCCTGCAACAAAGGCTTCTCCTAAGGAGATGCTTCCGATAGTTGACAAACCTGCTATTCAATATGTAATAGAAGAGGCTAAAAGTGCGTCAATTGAATCAATTTTAATCATCACAGGAAGGGGAAAAGAGGCGATAGAAAACCATTTTGACTACTCTTACGAACTTCAAAACATACTTGAAAAAAGGGGAAAGAGGGAAGAGGTTGAAATAGTAAAAAAAATTGCAGATATGGCAGATTTTTTCTATGTCAGACAAAAAGAGGCGTTAGGACTTGGTCATGCTGTTTTGTGTGCAAAAAACTGGGTTTCAAGAGAACCTTTTGCTGTCTTTTTAGGAGACGACATAATAATATCAAAAACTCCCTGTATAAAACAGATGATAGAAGTCTTTGAGGAAAAGAGAGCCACTGTTCTTGGAGTCGTTGAGGTTGTTAAAAAAGATACATCAAAGTTTGGAATAATAAAAGGAAAAAAAATAAGCGATTCTCTCATTGAAGTCTCAGACATCGTTGAAAAACCTGAGCCAGAAAAAGCACCCTCAACAACAGCGGTAATTGGAAGATATATTTTAACTCCACAGATTTTTGATCAACTTGAAAAGACAAAACCGGGCGTTGGAGGTGAAATTCAACTTACAGATGCAATAAAATCCTTGATGAAAAAAGAAAAGGTTTTTGCTTACAGATTCAAAGGGAAGAGATATGATATAGGGGATAAATTTGGCTTTTTGCAGGCAACTGTTGAAATAGCACTGCAAAGAAAAGATCTTGGAAAAGAGTTCAAAAAATATCTAAAACAGTTACTAAATGAAAAATGAAAATAAAACTTTCAATATTTTTTCTCCTCTTTTGCCTTTTTTCTTCAAGTTACGAGAACATTGAACCTGGAAATCCTCTTAAAGAGGTAACATACTGCACATCATCATTTGGAGAGTATAGATCAACCCACTTTCACGGAGGAGTCGATTTTTCAACTCAAGGTGAAGAAGGGCATTCTGTCCTTGCGGTTGGAGATGGAGTTATAAGGAGGGTCAGAAGAGAGGCAGTTGGCTATGGAAGAGTGATTTACCTCGATTTAAACGATGGAAGAAGTGCTGTCTACGGTCATCTAATAAGATTTTCAAGAGAACTTGGAATTGAACAAAAACTTCAACTCAAATGTAAAGAAAAGGGAACATCTTTTCCGGGGGATATAATTTTTGATCCGCCTATAAAAGTCAAGAAAGGTGATGTTATAGGCTTTTCAGGGCAGTTAGGGATTGGTTCACCCCATCTACACCTTGAAATAAGGAGGGGGGATGAGTTAAGAGATCCATTTTTTGAGGGAATTCCACTTGTAGAAATGGCAAAGCCAAAAATTGATGAAATTTATTTTGTTCCAGAAGATGAGGGGGCAATGGTTGATTCATCTTTTTTCCCGGAAAGAAAAGAGATTGTTCAGTTAAAAAATGGTGATTTGACTCTCTCTTCTTGTGTTGTTGTGTCAGGGAAAAATGATATTTATCTCTCCACTTATGACGAAATGGGGTCACAAACCTACAAAACCTTTCCTTCAGAAATCAAAGGCGAAATTGATGGGAAGGAGTTTTTCTACTTAAATTTCAAAGGGGTTTCGTTATCGCAATACAAGAAAAGTCCTTTCCTTTTTGATATTGTTGATGGCAAAGTTTTTCTTGTTTTAAGAAAAGACCCAAATGTCATCCTTGATGAAATAAGAGGAGAGGGGTTGCCCATTTTAAATGCAAGGCACAAAATTGCAATAACTGTTTCAAATAGGTCAAACCAAAAAACAACTCTTTCTTTTGATATTGAGTTTGAAAATAAAGAAGAGCAAATAAAGAAACTTCCCTTTGATAGTTTTTTAATAGAGAAAGAGGATATTTTTAAAAATGGAGTCGGGCTTAAAATAAAGCCTTTATCAAATAAAGGTGAGACGAAAATATTTTTGGAGGATGATAAGGCATCCTTTTTTGGTCACGAGACAAAAGATGGGAAGTGGGAGATTTTAATCCCCAAAAGTTTCTTTGTGGGGGAATTGACCAAAATTAAAATTGGTGAAAATCTTTTACCCTGCTTTTACACTTCTCAAAACGATTTTGAGATTGGTAGATTTATTGTTGAAGTTCCAAAGGAGGTTCTATGTAAAATAAAAACATCCTTAAATTCAATAGACATAGATGTTTCACCCGAAGGAATGAGACCTTTTGTAAAATTGGGAGGATATCTAAAAGAAAAACCAAAGGAGGCAATTTTTACAAACAGTTACTTTTTTAATTATTCTGGAGGAAAGACGAAAGGGCTTTTCAAAAATAGAAGGTATGAGATAAAAGAGGATAAAAATCCCCCTAAATTTGTTAAAGTTTTCAAAAGAAAAATCCCAAATATAAATGAAGATGAATTATCTTTAATTGTCAAAGATGATCTTTCTTATGTGAATGCAGAAACGATGAAAATTTATATTGATGATGAAAGGGTTTATCCCGATTGGGATTCTGATGAATCTTCAATAAGAATTGATTTAACAGATATAAAAAAGGGTGAACATTTTGTAAGTGGCTCTCTTTATGATGTGATGGGAAATCTTGCTTCACTTCCAAAAACTAAGTTTTTGAGGTAAAATAAAATTTAAGTTAAAATGATGTTGATAGGGGGTTATTGAAATGGCTTACACCCTTGATTTGAAAATGGAGAAACTACTTCACTCCTTGCAGGAACTTCTAATTTTTAGAAGAAAATTTATAAACATAGTTGTTGATGTTGATTCTCCAGAACTTGCAATTCTAAATGACGCAATAGGAGACCTTGCTCAGGGAGTTGCAATGAATGTTTCACACGAGAGACCGGAGGAGTTTTCAAGGAAAATTTTAAATTGCAGATTTACTTTTGAAGTTGCAAAAGTTTTTAAAGAGGATGGGCTTACTTTATACCTTTCTCCGCCCTACTTTTCACAAAGCGATTTGAACGAAATAACAAATAAAAGTTTTAGAGGAGGGGTAAAATGAGAAAAAGATTTATTTTTACAATTCTACTTGCTTTATGTGTATTCAGTTTGACAATGGCTTCTGAATTAAAAATTAACCTTGCTTCTCCGCAGGGTTTGATTGAAGATTTTAGCAAATTTACCTCAGTTCAGGTTGTCTTTTCAGAGGACATAATTGACCCATTTTCTGACGAAGGAACAAAGGTTGAGTGGCTTAGAAATTACATTTCAATTAACCCTCCTCTTGATTTTGAAATCTACTTTTCCTCTTCAACTCTGCTTAAAATTGCTCCAAAAGGTATAGATACTCTTCCGCCTTCAACGACAGTTGAAGTAACAATTAAAAAAGGGTTGAAGAGCCAAAATGGAGAAATATTAAAAGATGATTTTGTCTTTAGTTTTGTGGTTCCCCCATTAAGAATCAAATCTTCCCTTGCGGTTAAAATTGCTGACAGCATTGATTCTCCTTACCTCATAGGAATAATCTTTGATAGAGATGTTTTGAATCTTCCATTAGAAAAATGTATTGAACTCTCAACCCAATTTGATGAACCCAATCTTAGTGGCATTGAATTGTTAAACTATCAAAAGAATTATAGCAATATAGATAAGAATTGGTATTCTCAATACCTTGACAAAAAGCTAAAAATCCGAAGTGATGCGAATATTCAGTCAGTTCCTTTTAGTGTAATGGATAAATCAGAAAAGAGTGTAAAGGAGTTTATGAATAAACACTTAAAGTACCAATACGGATATTCAGAAGAGAGGTGTATGGTTTTAAAAACTACGATGAGTATTCCTTTGCAATCAAAAATAATCTTAAGAATTAAAAAAGAGTGTTTTGACTCTGTATCATCGCAAAGATTTGAAATGTCAAATATAGGTTCTGAAAAGGCGCTCTTTTTCCTGGGAGTCAACGACACACTCTACAAGAAATTGGCATTAAGAAAAGATAATAGTTTATCCTTTTCAAAGCCCATAAAGCTTGAAGGGTTAGAAGGAAAAATAAAGATATTTGATGTAGAAACAAATGAGGAGATCCCTTTAAAACTTTCAAAAACCTTAAAAGGGACTTCTCCTTATATTTCTTTTGATTCACTTGGATTTGAACCTCAACCACTCAAAAAGTATGTTGTAAGTGTTGATAAGGATATTGAATCATATGATGGAGAAAAGCTTGGTTACACAGGTTATGCTTTATTTGAAGTAACCCTTTCAAGGGCTTATATCTCGTTTGGAGAAGGTGAAGGGGTATGGGAAAGTAAAAGGGGAAGTGTTGTTCCATTTTATGCAAAGAATGTCTCTAAGATAAGACAAAAGATAACAAAATTAAGCAAGGAGGAAATCATTCCACTCCTTACCCGGTTTGATGATTACACCTATCGCACTTTAAGTATAGCGGGTGGATATGAGCGAGAACTGCAGGGAGCAAAGGCTGAAAAAAAGTATAACTACGGTATTCAGTTGAGGGATTATCTAAATGAGAAGGGCAAGGGAGTTGTATTGGCGGAGGTAGAACTCCTCTCAACATTGGGCAATGCGCCATCTTATGGTGGTTATTATGGAGAACCAAAAAAATCTATAATTCAGGTTACAGACCTTGGAATAACTTTAAAATATAGTCCCACAGATTTTTTGGTCTATGTTACTTCCCTTTCTTCTGCATTGCCCGTTTCAAAGTGCAAAATAGAAATTAGAAATTTTGAAAATAGGGTCATTTATAAAGGCACAACAAATGAAGAGGGAATTTGCAAGGTAGATGAATCTCTATTTACTACGAAAGATGATTATTCCTCTTACTACACAAATGAATTTGTTGTATTTGCAGAAAAGGGAGATGATTTTACCTACATAGTCAACAACTGGACTGAGGGGCTTGAACCGTGGCAATTTGGTATTCCTTATAATTACAATATTTCTCAAGCGAGTAACCTTACAGGGATTATCTTTACAGATAGAGGAGTCTATAAATTGGGGGAAGAGGTAAAGTTCAAAGTTATTTTAAGAAAAATTGTGGGTGGAAACTTTTCTCTATTTGAAAAAGGGACAAAGATTGATGTTCTTCTTAAAGATTCAAAAGGAAAAATAAAGTTTAAAAATGAGTTTGAGACCTCCTCTTTCAGCAGTGTTGATGGAAGTTTTGTGGTTGAAAAAGGTTGGCAGTTGGGGAATTACAGCA
The DNA here is from genome assembly GCA_002402325.1 of Candidatus Aminicenantes bacterium UBA4820. Classification (GTDB taxonomy): domain Bacteria; phylum Acidobacteriota; class UBA4820; order UBA4820; family UBA4820; genus UBA4820. The sequence continues at coordinate 6,679 of DHFQ01000144.1, read as the reverse complement.
TAGAATTGCAATTGGATAAAAAGAGCATTTACGGAAGTTTCCTTGTGGCATCATACAGGAAGCCCGATTTTAAAGTTAACCTTGAACTCAAAAAAAATGATGGAAAGGTTGAGGGACAAATTGAAGGTAATTATTTGTTTGGTGCTCCGATTGATGAGGGAGAGGTAAAATATATTTTTGAAGAGAGAGAAGGGTATTCACTCCCAAAAAATATTTCTCAAAAATATAAAAGATGGGGATTTTCAAAAAGTTATCTTGAAAGAGAAAATGGAAAAGAATATTTTAATAAAAATGAGGGTGAGGGAAAACTTGACAAAAATGGCAGGTTCACCTTTTCCTACGACATTAAAAAGGTAGAATTTACAAAGGAAATTTTTGCAGAGGCTGAAGTCAAGGATGTTACAAGGCAGACAATTTCTGCAAGCAAAACATTAAATATATACCCCGACTATTTTATCGGTATCTATTATGGCGAATGGTCATTCAAGAATTTCAAGGATGGGCTTCAAACAAAAGTGATTCTTCTTGATTCTCAAGGGACTCCTGTTCCCAACAAAAACTTAACTGTTGAACTTTGTAAAGTTGTCTATAGAAGTTCAAGGTATATGACGGGAGACTACTATTACGATTGGGATTCAACAATGGAATTGGAGAAGATAGAAACAAAGAATATAACAACAGGGGAAAACGGGAATGACATTTTCTTTGAACTAAAAGAGGGAGGTCACTATTTAGTTAAGGCAATATATGAAGAGGGAGGAATTACCTACGCTTCAAGTGATGATTGGTATTTCTTTGGCGAGGGATATACACCGTGGAGAGTTGAGTCAAGCAATAAGATTGAACTTCACCTTGACAAGGAGTCCTACAATGTTGGCGATACCGTGAGGATATTCGTTGAATCCCCCTGGCAGGAATGCGATATGCTCATAACAAAAGAGAGGGAAAATATAAGAAGTTATCACCTCAAGAAGGTTAAATCAACACAGGAAATCGTTGAAATCCCCATAGAGGAAAACGATATTCCAAATATCTTTGTCTCTATCATTTTACTTAAAGGAAGGATGTCAGAAGAGGAGCAGGATAAACCTCAGATAAAACTTGGCTATGCTAATATCAAAGTTGAAAATAGGGAGAAAAAACTTGATATTGCAATAACCACCGACAAAGAAGAGTACAAACCCAAAGAGACAATCAAGGTGGGTGTTAAAGTTAAAGACTTCAAAGACAACTTAGTTGAGAATGCGGAGGTAACATTGTGGGCTGTTGATGTCGGAGTTTTGAATCTCACAAACTATCAAACTCCCAACATTGAAGCATCCTTCTATTCAGAAAAAAGATTGTCAGTCTTCAATGCAGATTCAAGAGAAAAACTTATTTCAGCGAGGGTTACCGAACCAAAGGGAGAGGATGAAGGAGGCGGAGGAGGAGTTGAATTTGGTGGAGTTGATCAGATAAGAAAAGATTTCAGAGTCCTTGCCTTCTATGTTGGAAGTGCTATAACAGACAAGAATGGTTATTATGAAGGTGAATTTAATCTTCCCGAAACCCTTTCAACATTCAGAATTATGGCAGTCGCCCATACAAAGGATAATCTCTTTGGAAAGGGTGAAAAGGAATTTCTAATTTCAAAAAATCTTTTTGTCAATCCATATTTCCCAAGATTTCTTACAAAGGGAGACAAAACATTCAGTGGTGTTTTAGTAAATTCAAGGGTTGATGTGGGAGGGAAAGTTAAAATCAAAGCAGAAAGCCTGACGCCTGACATCTTGAAGATTGATAATGGGGAAGGTGAATTTGAAATTAAACCAAAAGGAAAGTTGGAATACAAATTCAACATAAGCGCCCTCTCGGTTGGAAAGGCAAAGATACGGGTTTATATTTCAGGAATTGATGAAAGCGATGCCTTTGAGATTGTAATTCCTGTGAATTTCCCTCAAAAATTTGATATTTCATCAAAATCAAATAGATGCGATGGGAAAGATAATTTTGATCTAACCATTCCAAAAGATGTTTTAAGAGAAATTGGAGAGTTGAAAGTAGATGTTTCAAAATCAATCATAAGTGAACTTTCCAACCTCTATGAGTTTGTTATTACCTATCCTTATGGTTGTGCTGAACAAAGGTCTTCAATTCTTTATACCCTTTTGAGCAACTACAAATTTGCCAGACAGGTTGGAAAACTTGAGGATAAAGGAAAAGAGGCAAGAGAAGTGCTTATTAAAGGAATAAACGATCTTGAACCCTTTCAAAGGTATGATGGAGGATTCGGAGTATGGAAAAATGATACTCATTCATATCCTTACCTCAGCGCATACATAGCAAACTTGTTAACAGAAGCAAAGAAAGAGGGATTGCTTAAAGATGAAGAGATGCTTAAAAATGTTCTCAAATATTTAAAGGACTACTCAGGGAAAGTATCAATTAACATTAATAACCAATATGAGAATTTTGAAGCCTTGTCTCTGACAGCAAAGGTTATAACTCAAAACAATGATAATGCAGACAATATCATTTCAAGGCTTTCATCAAATTTGAGTATCCTGCCTACACTCTCACTCTGCCACCTTCTGGATGCAACTACAAAATCTAAGAAGAATGACATCTCAGAAAAGATAGAAAAAATGCTAAAAGAAAGGGTAGTCCTGACAGGTAATGAAGCTTATGCCAATACAGGGAATTATGATAATCTTTATTTCTCTTACTGGTATTCAAAAGAAATCTCTACTTCTGCTTTATTAAACACTCTTCTTCTTAATAGTAAAGATGACAATAGCGAATTGATTGAAGCACTATGCAAATATTTGATAGACACATTAAGAACCGTTAGGTGGCTAAATTACAATACTCATTCAAGTTCGTATATATATTCTGCCTTGAGTGAGTATGCAAGAAGTGAGAATAGAGATGACCTCCCAATGAACATTATCTGTAAAATTGAAGGAAAGAAGGTTTTTGAAGCAGAACTTGATGGAAAGAACTCCTTTCAATCAGAGAAAATCATCCCTATATCTGAACTTTTGAAATACAATAAAGATAAGGTTTCCTTTGAAATAAAATGTGATGAGGGAAAACCTTTTCATTACACGGTGAGTTTGAAAACTTACAAAAATAAAATTGACAATATCAAAGAGAATCAGGGCTTTTCAGTAGAAAGAAAATATTTTGATTTCAAGTCAAAGGAGGAAAAAACAACCTTCAAAGCGGGAGACCTTATCGAAGTAAAACTTGCCATAAAATCGGATGAAAATAGGTTTAATGTTGTAGTTTTAGATCCACTTCCAGCGGGTTTTGAAATTCTCGATAGTGCCTTTGCAACAACTGCTAAAAGAATCAATCTTCAAAAAAGCCAGAATAGAGATAGCGACAGCGATTATGAAGATTATGAATGGGATTACGATTATTGGCTTTATAGCGGTTTCAACAACATCGAAAAGTATGATGACAGGGTTCTCCTCTTCGGTGATTATATTAAAAAGGGGACGACGACATTTAGTTATCTTGTAAGAGCGACATCAGAAGGTGAATTTACCTCAGCAGGAACAAGGTGCAGCGAAATGTATAACGAGGAGGTCTATGGAACGGCTCCATCCTGCAAAATAACAGTTGAAAAATGAAAGAGGGAGAGTTGAGAAAAGTTGTCTATTTCACAATTTTCTTGACTCTCCTTTTTTTTATTTTTCTTTTAATTTATCTCTTTTCCCCAATAAAAGAGTTAAAGGGTGAAAAGGAAAATTCAGTCAAAATTTACGATAGGAACGGAATCCTCCTCTATGAGACTCTTGGGATTAACGATAAAAGAAAACTTTATATCTCAAAAGAATCAATTCCACCCTACATTGAATCCGCAGTAATAGCAACAGAGGATAAAAGGTTTTATAAACACTCAGGGGTAGATCCCTTTGCCATAACGCGGGCTATGATGGTCAATTTAAAAACATTCTCTCTAAAAGAGGGAGGTTCAACAATCACCCAGCAGACCGCAAAACTTTTGGTTGGGAGAAGAAACAAAAATCTTTTTTTGAAACTCTATGAAACCCTTCTTGCAATTAAGTTAGAGGTTCACCTATCAAAGAAGGAGATTCTTTCACTTTATCTTAACCTTGTCCCTTATGGAAGAAACATTGTTGGGGTAAAAAAGGCTTCTGAAGTCTATTTTAACGCTTTACCGGAAAACCTCTCTCTTTCTCAAATAGCCTATCTTTGCTCAATTCCGAAGTCTCCAACATTCTATCTAAAAAACCCCCAAAAACTTTTAGAAAGAAGGGACAATATTTTAAAAAGAATGAGAAATTTGAAATTCATCCCCGAAGAAGAACTGAAAATTGCCCTGAAAGAAAGAATCTCAGTCTCAAAAAATATTGAGCCTTTTAAATGTCCCCATTTTGTTGAAAGGATAAAGGAGGAAAATAAAAATTCGAAACAGAATGTAATAATCACAACCATTGATAACAACTTGAATGAAACAATTCTTGATATCATAAAATCAAAATCCGATGTTTTAAAAAAAATCGGTGCAAATAATGTTGCAGTGATAGTCATAGACAATGAAAGAAACGAAATAGTAGGCTACGAAGGGTCGGGAAATTTTTTTGATGATGAAAATGGTGGAAAAATTGACGGAGTAATGGTTAAAAGACAACCAGGGTCAGCATTAAAGCCATTTTTATATGCCCTTGCCTTTGATAATGGACTAAAAATAAATTCAGTTTTGCCTGATATACCCTGCTCATTTAAAACTTCAAAGGTTGGTGCACTCTATTCCCCGAGAAATTATGACAACAAATTTCGAGGTCCTCTTTCAGTTCGCCTTGCACTTGCAAACTCTGTCAATGTTCCCGCTGTCTATCTTCTCGATAAAATTGGAGTAAATAATTTCCTTGATCTTTTAAGAAAGGGAGGAATATCAACACTTGATAATTCAAGCGACTATTACGGGCTTGGGCTCGCACTTGGAAATGGAGAGGTAAGGCTTGATGAACTTTCAGCCCTTTATTCCTCTTTGTCAAAAGGCGGGGTTTATGTAAAGCCAGCCAAAACCCTAAATGAAATGTCCTTTAAAGAAGTTAGACTTTTCAGTTACGATTCAGCCTTTTTAGTAACAGATATTCTTTCTGATAATAAAGCAAGGGAAATTGCCTTTGGAAGGGGAAACTACCTTGAATTTCCCTATAATGTTGCCTCAAAGACGGGAACTTCTGAAGGATATTGTGATAACTTTGCATTTGGCTATACAAAAGCAATAACAGTTGGGGTATGGGTTGGAAACTTTGATAGAAAACCTCTAAAGTATTCAAGCGGAATCTCTGGTGCAGGGCCAATTTATCACTATGTTATGGAGGAATCGTTAAAACATATAATTGGAAGAGAGCCATATCCCTTTGAAGAAATCCTTGAAAAGCCTCAAGATTTTAAGAAAGTTGATGTTTGCTTCCTATCACAGATGAAGGCAAAGAAGGAGTGTCCATCAAAGGTAAGAGAATACACAAAAGGTGAAATAAAAGAGTGCGATTGGCATATAAAATATAATGGAACCCTTTACACAAACTTTCCAGAAAGTTATAGAGCCTGGGCTAACAATGAAGGACTTTTAAAAGAGATTCCAATAAAAGCGGTTTCGAAAAGTACAGACAAAGAATTCAAAATCGTTTCACCGCTTTGCGATAGTGTCTATTTGATAGACCCATCAATTCCTCCAAAATATCAGGGGATTTATCTTCAAGCAGAAAACGGAGTTGGAAAAATCAGATGGATTGTTGATGATAAAATCTATGATGAATCAGATGAGTTCAAAAAAGTTTTCCTTCCACTTCAAAAAGGCGAGCACACGATTAAAGCGATAGACAAATCGGGCAAAATAGCAAAATCAAAATTCACGGCAAGATGAAAATCAATCCGAAGACTCCGTAGTTCCGTTGCTTGCTAAAACTTTAAAGAAAATTACATATCCCGGTGTTTCTGAATCGTAAAAACTGTTTGTCGTTGAAGTTTGATATGTCGGCGAATTACTCATAAAATCAGCGGTGTCCCCTTTGTAAATGTGGTATTCAGTCGCACCCGGTGCTTTTCCCCAGACAAGGTTTGTTGCTGAACTTCCAGAATTGAGCATCAAAGTTGGTCCAACGACTCCAAGCGATGGAAAAGGCGGTGATGCCGGACTACTTTGAGAATTATGTATTACAGGTGATGCAGGAGAGAGAAAGTCCTCTGAGTTGTTATCCGTATCCTGCCCATTACCAGTAGAATCATCTGGTTTTCTTGTTATTGAAAGTCCTGTTCCAGGTGTTGTTGCGGGACTTCCCTCTGGACAGGTAGCGTCAGTTCCGTATCCGACCTTGTCTATTACATTGGTCGCAGAGCAAGTTGAATTTGAAGTGCTTTGAACAAGAGCAAGATGCCCCGCACTATCAGAAGCGTTACTTGAGAATGTATCATCGGGTGTGGGAGTGCCAGAGTAACCGCTTCCTGCAACAAGATACCATCCGTAAGCGGGAACAGATTTTGTTGAAGTTAGATTGACTTTAAATCCAAAATTGCCGTTAGCGGCAAAATATTGAATTGAGTAACCACTCAAAGAGATTGCATTTGAAGTTGGGTTGAAGAGTTCAACAAAATCATCGCTGGTTCCTGCAACACGAATCTGACTGACCAATAGATGGGTTACAGATGTCCCTCCCGA
>DHFQ01000002.1:2581-5415 GCA_002402325.1 Candidatus Aminicenantes bacterium UBA4820 | reverse complement strand
AAGATGCAAATCAATATCGGATTTTAGGTTCCATAACATTTGTAGACCAATTTTCTTTGCATTCTTCTTAATCATAGATTATATGGACAAATCTGCCTAATTTGACAAAATGTCTTAAATTTCATAGAATTACATTTTATCTTTTTTTAGGAGGAATAAGGAATGAATTATCTTTTAATGGCACAACAACAAGGGCAAAGTCAAAATCCAATAGTCGCTTTTCTGCCTTTAGTACTGCTTATCGTGATTTTCTATTTTATGCTGATAAGACCCCAGCAAAAAAGGGCAAAACAGCACAGGTCGATGCTTTCTCAGTTAAAGGCTGGGGACAAAGTTTTTACTGTCGGAGGAATAAGAGGCACAGTGGTTGCTGTTGATGATTCAAAAATTGTCTTGAGGGTTTCCGATAATACAAAAATTTCTTTCAATAAATCCGCAATTGCCGGTATGCTTCCTGGCAACGACGAGCCGTAAGGGGGTTCAGGAATGAAGAAAAATATTAGTTGGAGAGGTTATTTAATCGCATTAGTAACGATTCTTTGCATCTTCTTTTATTTTTTCACACCGCAAAAACCCTATTTTAATAAAGATGGTAATTTAAAAAGAGGACTTGACCTTAAAGGTGGTGTTCATCTCCTTCTTTTGATGAATACCGATGCCGCGATTTCGCAAAGGCTTACAAACGACATTCAAACGCTTGAAAATGAACTCAAGGCAAAAAATATTCTTTTTGATAACATTTATCCCTCAAGTGAAAAAGAGGCAACAATTGTTGTAGAAGGAAAGAACCCAAACCTTGGTGTTGAAGTAAAAGACATAGCAGACAGACTTCTTACCGCTTACACATTCTCCGCTGCAGGTGGAGGTAAATTTTTCCTCACACTTAACGGCAGAGAAATTGATGACATAAGAGATAGAGCAATAACTCAATCTGTTGAAATAATTAGAAACAGAATTGACAAATATGGTGTCGCTGAGACAGCAATTCATAGACAGGGATTAAAATCCAATAGGATTGTTGTTGAACTTCCAGGAGTTTCCGATTCTACTGAAGTAAAGGCTCTTATTGGAAAGGCAGCCCAACTTGGATGGCATCTAACTTTAGAACCAAAAGAGGGAGCACCATCAAAAGAGGAAATCCTCAAAAAGTATAACGGTCAAATCCCAGAAGATGCAATGATAGTACCTTACAGGAGCGAAAGGACTGAAGGGGAATATTACCTTCTCATAAAAAAGGTTCCTGTTGTTACAGGCGGGGATATTCAGGATGTTAGGGTATCTGGAGATGACCTTGGAAGGCTTTCGGTTGCCTTTGAGTTAACACTATCTGCAGGAAAGAAATTCAGGGAATTTACGAGGGCAAATATTGGTAATCAGGCAGCTATAGTTCTTGATAATGTTGCAATTAGCAATCCTGTAATAAAATCTGAAATTGGAGAAAAGGGAGTAATTGAAGGAGACTTCACGCCTGATGCAGCAAAAAGGCTTGTCTTGCAGTTAAAATCGGGTTCTTTACCTGCAATTCCAGAGTTTGGAGAAGAGAGAACAGTTGGTCCCTCTTTAGGGCTTGATGCCATAAGAAGAGGGACAATATCAGGAATAATTGGACTTCTTTTAATATTCGTTTTTATGCTCGCCTATTATAGAGCTGCGGGTATAAACGCAATAGTTGCTTTGCTTTTAAACTTTGTTTTGATTGTTGGAATTATGTCAACATTTGGTATGACCTTAACCGTTCCAGGCATTGCCGGTATCATTCTTTCATTGGGTATGGCTGTGGATGCAAATGTTCTAATTTATGAAAGAATAAGGGACGAACTCAATGAAGGAAAAACAGTAGTTACAGCAATTGCAAACGGATTCTCAAAGGCATTTATAACCATTCTTGATTCTAACTTAACTACAATAATCTCTGGACTATTTCTTTTTCAATTTGGAACAGGTCCAATAAAAGGGTTTGCAGTAACTCTTATCGTAGGTTTGATCGCTTCAATGTTCACCTCCGTTTTTGTCTCAAGGTATCTTTATGATGTCTCAATTTATTTCAGGAGTAAAGGCGGAAAAGAGCCTATAAACACAATTTCAATAGGATCAACAAAATCTTTCAGAGGGTTAAAAGTCCCCTGGCTAAAATACCAGTATTATTTTATTGGACTCTCTCTAATTTTAATAGTAGTTGGAATGTATAGCGTGGGAACAAAAGGTTTCAACTGGGGAATCGATTTCAGAGGAGGTCAGGAGGTTGAAGTCAAATTTGCATCACAGATCGAACCAAGAGCATTAGAATCTCTCCTTAAAAAGAACCTTCCCTATTCACTAACCGTCGTCAGATACGGAGATATTGCAGACAACGAGGTTCTTATAAGGGTTGATGCAAAGGATGAGAAAGGGCAACTTCTATCCGAAGAGGCACTTACAAAATCCCTTAACACAATAAGGGAGTCGCTTGCAGACGAACAAGTTGCAAGTAGTGTAAAAGCTGGAAAGGTTGATTTAAACAATACAAATGAAACTACAATAGCGGATATGATTTCAAATGCCATAACTGCTGGAGAACTCGGCGGTTCTATTGACCAGAGCAAGAATATTGCGGATGCAATAATGGAAGTTAAGAAGAATCAAGGAGGAATCTTAAAAAATTACGATGTCCTTAAAAGCAATCCCCTTTTAAATGATCAGGTCATCAATTTTCTTAAAGAAAAGACCGTTCTTGGCAATTATTCTATTTTAAGGATTGACACCGTTGGTCCTACAATAGGAAAAGAACTTAAGAGTAAGTCTTTTATGCTCATCTTCTGGTCTTTACTTGCCATTTTAGTTTATGCATGGTTCCG
>DHFQ01000002.1:0-2549 GCA_002402325.1 Candidatus Aminicenantes bacterium UBA4820 | reverse complement strand
TAAATATACCAGCAATAGCAGCACTCCTTACTTTGCTTGGTTATTCAATCAACGACACTATTGTCATTTTTGACAGGGTAAGGGAACACATGAAAAATTTAAGAAAGAGAGAAGACGAGGAACTTTTCAACAGGGCAATCAATGAAGTTTTCTCAAGAACCATCATTACTTCTTTTTTGACATTCTTTGTCGTTTTCGTGATGCTACTTTATGGAGGAGAAACTCTTCACTCATTTGCTTTCATTATGACATGGGGAATCATTATTGGCTCATATTCCACCATATTTATGGCAGCACCTGTCGTTTTATTTTGGAATAAGTTGGGAATAGAGAAGTTCTTCTCAAAGAAGAAAGGAAGAAGATAGCACTTGTTTTTTTCTCCCTTTAAAGTTATCCTTAAATTTTAAAGGGGATATATGCAGGAGATACTCTTTTCAGTGAATGATAAAACTTATGTGGTTTCCTTTTCGTCTCCATCAGGGGGAATAGGAACCACACTTCTTTCTGTAAACTCAGCAATTCAACTTGCCAAAAAAGGGCATAATGTTTTGCTTCTTGATCTTGCCCTTTCAAAGGCAACCTGCCATCTTGCTTTAGGGCTCTCCCTTCCTGAAAAAAATCTCTCTCTTCTTTCAACTTCAAAAGGTGTGGACTTAAAGGATTGTATCGTTTCTACCAATGTTTCAAATCTCTCTTTAATTTCTGGACAACCCGATTTTTTAAATGTTTCAAATATGCCATACCTCGTCAAAACAAAAATAATTTCAGAGATGAGAAATCTTGCCTTTGATTACATTATCATTGACGCTGGTTCGGGCACAGGAAATGATTCTCTTGATTTTACACTTTCAGCAGATTTTTCAACTTTCGTCATCTCTCCAACTCCTTATTCACTTGAGCCATTTTATAGATACATAAGGGCACTTATAAACAGGCTACTTGTTTTATCTCTAAATAAGAAAAGATATCAATCTTTAAAATCAAAAATTGCTTTTCTCTCTCCTCTTAAAGGTTTTACTGAACTTGAAGAAACTGATGAAAATGATATAAAAGAGATTGAGACTTCGCTTCTAAAAAGGCGTCTTAGTTTTGTTTTTACAAGATCATCTGAGAAAGATTCAAGAATGGGAAATCAAATAGAGAGTCTGATTAAAAATTTTTTTGAAATAAAAATTGAATTTTTAGGAAATATTGACTGGGACCCCATTGCTGAAAGTGGATTTCTTTCTTTAGAACCAATCTCCAAAAATTACCCAATATGCAAATTCAGTCTATCTATTGAAAAACTTGTAAATAGAATTACAAAACTTCAAAAAGAAGAAATTGACACTTTTAAAAGGTCTTCAAAGAGAATTAACACCGCTTACGATATTCTTGATATAAAACCAAATGCAACTGTTAAAGAAATTCAATTAGCCTATCAGAGAAAATTAGAAGTTTTCGCAGACAACTCTTTTATCCCCTTTGGGCTTTTGACCAAAGAAGATAAGGAAAAGGAAAGAGATATACTTGAACAAAACTATAAACTTCTAATTAACAACGAGGCAAGAAAAAAATATGACGAGGAACTAATAGCAAAAAAAATCATCTTTGAAGAGGAGAGAGTTTCTGACTACAAAGAGACTCAAGGGGATTTTCCCCAACCTCAATCCGTAGAAGAAAAAGAATCAAAAGAGAGTATTGTTGAGGAAAAAGAAAATGATATTTCTGATGTGGCGTACTACGATGGCCCAGGACTGAAGAAAATTCGCATTTTAAAGAAAATATCGGTTGAAGAGATAGTTTCTGAGACAAATATACGAACATGGTATATTGAATCAATTGAGGCAGAACGGTACGATGCACTTCCAGCGAGGATGTATGTTAAAGGCTTTTTAAAGCAAATCGCCCAGTATCTCAAACTCCCTCCAGAAAAAGTTTTAAAAGATTACTTTGAAAAGTATGACAACTGGGCTTCAACAACAAACAAAAACTTTTAAAACTGGTGGTAATAGATCGTTTTAAATAATACCAATCCTTTTAAGTATTTGTTACTGTTTTAGTTCTTACCCTAAATCGGACATTGAAAATTGTAAATTGCAAAATGGAAATTGTCATTCTGAACATTTCTTCATTGCTGTAGCCCTTAAAGAATCTCCACCAGGACATAAGGAGAGGTGTCTTTCAAAAAGCACCTTTATTCAAGAAAGGAGGCATAATTTAGCCGAATATGAAGTAAAAACGGTATTTTAATTTTAGGTCTAACAATTTCATCAAAAAATAAAGCCTAAAACCCTCTTTCACCACCCTACCCAAAATCAATGTCGGATTTTGGGACAACGCGAAAATCTTGTCAAGCAAGTTAAGTAGCCCACCGAAAATGGGGTTGTTGAGGAATTAAAGATGACACCGAATTTGACTTTTTAATTTTTGTTTTTGCTTTCATTTTTTTCTTTAATCTTGAAAGTTCGTTATTTACAATTTCCTTTTTTAGGATGGGTTCAAAAGTCAAAGACTTTTCTATGAATCTTCATTTCCACACCCTTTTCCTTTTGCATTTAAAACCACTT
>DHFQ01000010.1 GCA_002402325.1 Candidatus Aminicenantes bacterium UBA4820 | reverse complement strand
GACGGTGTCTATGTTCCCTACCATCCATTTTTTGTCTTTCCCCTGATAGGTGATTCTTATTTTGATGTTAAATTCTTACTGCTATTATCTTTTGTTAACAAGGCTTTATAGCAATGTCGGATTTTGGGATAAACTTTCCTGATGCGTTTTATATAGAAATTAAGGTATAATTTTTATTTGATGAAGAGCATAAAAGAGGAATTTTTTACAGATCAAGAAATTGTTAAGAAAATTAAGGAAGGCGATAAAGACGCCTTTTGCTTCATCGTTGACAGGTATCAAAAGGGACTTATTAACTTCATTTTCCATATGATAGGGCACTACGAAGAGTCTCTTGAATTGTGTCAGGAAGTGTTTCTTAAAGTTTATTCAAACATTGACCTTTACGACAGGAATTACAAATTTTCAACATGGATTTATAAAATTGCCAGCAATTTAACGATAGACCATTTGAGAAAAAGTAATCCAAGAACAGACTCTCTTGATGAACTTAACGAAGATGATGAAAAGAAGATAGATGTAAAATCAGAAGAGTTAGACCCGATAGAAAAACTTGAAAAAAAAATCGTGGGGAAAGAAATTATTGATGCGATTAGAAGCCTTGACCCTCACAGCAGAGAACTCATCATTTTACGGCACATACATTTCAGGTCTTACGAAGAAATCGCAAAAATCTCAAACCTTCCCCTTGGAACCATAAAAAATAGAATTTTTAGGGCAAGAAAGGAACTTGTGAAAAAATTGCAAAAAGTTGAAATGAAACAAAATCGGGGTTTAAAGCGTATTGATAAAATGGAAATGAAAAAATGATTTGCAAAAAAGTTGTTGAACTTTTGCCAAGATTTATTGAAAACGATTTCTCAGAAGAGGAATACAATGACATCTTAAAGCATCTTAAAACCTGTAAAAGATGTAAAAAGGAATATGAGTCAATGAAGGCTTTAATAGACAAACTTGAGACAATCCCACTAATAAATGTTCCGCCCTCCTTCAAGGACGCGGTGATGAAGAACATAAAAAAAGGAAAAAATGGAAGATAAAGAGCGAGTCTTTGCCACAAATCGTTCAGCAAGACACCTCTATGAAATCCTTGAAAATTATGAGGCGGGAATTGTTCTAAGTGGTTTTGAGGTTAAATCAATAAGAGAAGGGAAGGTGCAGATAAAAGATTCCTATGCAGGTTTTGAAAAGGGCGAACTTTTTTTATACAACTGCCACATATCACCATATTCCCACCATACGCACGCAACTTTAACGCCTATAGACCCCTTAAGAAAAAGAAAACTCTTAATGCACAAATTGGAGTTAAGAAGATTAAAGGGAAAATCAGAAGAAAAGGGGTTAACAATAATTCCTTTAAGATTTTACCAGAAGGGAAGAAAGATCAAAGTTGAAATCTCTCTATGCAAAGGGAAGAAAGTATTTGACAAAAGAGAATCAATAAAGAAAAGAGAGATTGAAAGAGAAAACGCAACGATACTTAAATATAAACTAACAAAAATCCAATTAAAAATGTTCTTTTTAGCAGATTGAGACCATTCTCTCAATGGGAATGATTGCTTTCTCTCTTATTTCTTCCCTGACTTTAACTTCATAAACATCATTTTTAAGGCTATTTAAAACCTTTTCAAGCGTAATCATTTTCATAAAGTTGCATTCCATCTCTTCAGAAACGGGATAAAATTTTGAAGCAGGGGAAATTTTCTTGAGTCTATGAAGTATTCCTGTCTCAGTTGCAATCACATATTCACCCTCTTTGTTTTTCTCGACTTCTCTTATCATCCCTTCCGTCGAAAGAATGATTGAGTCGTTCTTTTTCCTGTCATAAGCATCAACCATGCAGGAGGTTACACAACCACATTCAGGATGAATCAAAAATCTTGCATTTGGGTGATTTGATTTTGCCCTTATAATATCTTCCTCTTTGATTGCTGAATGGACATGACATTCTCCAGCCCAGAGTCTTATATTCTTTCTTTTTGTAACTCTTGAAACGTATGCCCCCAAAAACATATCGGGACCAAAGAGAATCGTTTTGTCTTCAGGGATTGAATTGACAACCTTTACTGCATTTGAAGAAGTTACGCAGTAATCGCTTAAGGCTTTTACCTCTGCTGAGGTGTTGACATAAGTAACAACGACTGCATCGGGATACCTTTTCTTCCACTCTTTTAACTGATGCAATGTTAAAGAATCGCTTAACGAACAACCCGCTTCTAAATCTGGTATCAAAACCTTTTTTTCTGGAGAGAGTATTGACGCAGTCTCTGCCATAAAATGAACGCCACAAAAGAGTATTACGCTCTCTTTTACCTTTCTTGCCTCCTGAGATAAACCAAGAGAATCCCCTATGAAATCAGCAATATCCTGTATTTCAGGACGCTGATAGTTGTGTGCAAGAATAACCACATCCTTTTCCTTTTTCAACTTAAAGATTTTCTTAACAATTTCTTCCTTCTTCATCTTTTCTTCCATACACTATTTTCCTAAATTTATTCCCCACAAGCAAGAGCAAATAAAACAGGTCAATTATTGTAACTATCGCTAACCATCTTTCCGTCCCTTATCTCAATAATTCTACTTGCCCTCCTTGCAAGGGCAAGGTCGTGGGTTACTATGATAACAGTTCTTCCAGTTGAATTTAACTCTGTAAATAAACTCATAATATCAGAACCTGAAGAGGTATCAAGATTTCCCGTTGGTTCATCAGCAAGAACAACATCTGGATTCATCGCAAGAGCCCTCGCTATTGCGACCCTCTGCATCTGTCCTCCAGAAAGTTCTGTCGGCTTTGCAAACTCTTTATCTTCAAGATTCATCTTCTTAAGAAGTTCTCTTGCCCTCGCCTTTCTTTCAGAAGGTGGCACTTTCCCAAAAATCATCGGTATTTCAATGTTTTCAAGTGAAGTTAACTGCGGAAGAAGGTTGAAGTTTTGAAACACAAAGCCAATCTTTCTATTTCTGATTTCAGCAAGTTTTTCCCTGTTCATCATAGAAACCTTATCTCCCGAAAGTTCATAAATCCCTTCTGTTGGCACATCAAGACATCCAACAAGATTCATCAATGTCGATTTACCTGAACCAGAGGGACCAACTATCGCTA
>DHFQ01000098.1 GCA_002402325.1 Candidatus Aminicenantes bacterium UBA4820 | reverse complement strand
ACGACTGCTCTTTTGTCCTTCTGCATTAATTCAAATGGAAATGTGAGGATTCTTCAAGGGCTACAGCAATGAAGGAATGTTCAGAATGACAATTTGAAATTTGCAATTTATAATTTACAATTGTCAATGTCGGATTTTGGTTCATCACTTTAATTCGTTAATTCTTTGTTTGATCTCATCAAGTTCATTTAATGCGGAATAAATTTTTTCCTGTAAATCTGAAACCTTTTTTATTATTTCCGCGATTTTGTCGCCATCAGAAGGAGCCATTGAGGAAATCTCCTCTTTTTCTTCCTCTTCCCCAATCTCCTCCTCCCTTGATATTTCAATTTGGTCTTCCCTTTTTTCCTCTTCAACTATGTCAAGGTTGTCAACCTCATCTATTTCCTTAATCTCCTCAACTTCTACTTCAACTTTTTCTTCTACCTTACAAACAACTTCCTCTTCTTTTTCTCGCTTTTCTTGTGGAATTGTCCTGGGAGGTTCGGGAGGCGGGGATACCTTTTCAGGAGCAGAAACTTTTGTTCCTTTTAAAGATGCCTCTTTTTGGTGAAGATTTATAATGACAAGTTCAATTATTTTTCTTAATGTTTCATTTACGCCCATTCCCTTTATCGCCGATGCGGGAAAAGAGGGAACATTCCTCCAGTTTAACTCTTTATCCAGTTCACCTAAATCAATCAAATTTTCAAGGTCTCTTTTGTTGTATTGAAAAACAATGGGAATGGTCTCCGGGTCAAGGTTGTTTATTTTAAGGTTGGTCTTTAAATTTTCAAGACTTTCAATATTTGAATCAATCATTGACTTTTGCGAATCTGCCACAAAAACAACTCCATCAGCACCTCTTAAAACAATTCTTCTTGTGGCATCATAAAAAACCTGTCCCGGAACCGTGTATAGTTGAGTCCTCAATTTGAGCCCTTTTATACTTCCAAGTTCCATTGGAAGAAAGTCAAAAAAGAGGGTTCTGTCTGTCTCAGTTGCAACGGTTAAGAGTTTCCCCTTTTTTTCTGGGGTCGCAGTTTTGTAAATGTATTCAAGATTGGTAGTTTTTCCACACAGTCCAGGCCCATAATAGACAATTTTTGCGGTAATTTCACGCGTTGCATGGTTAATCATCACCATCTGGAACCCTCCTTTTTATTTTTAGAGAAGAGAGTTTTCTGTAAAGATGCCTCCTCTCAATGCCAAGTTCATCCGCAGTTTTTGAAATTCTTCCACTATTTTTCTTAAGAACATTCAAAATATATTTCCTTTCAAATTCTTCTCTTGCCTCTTTCAGAGTCCTGGTAAAATTGTCAAATTCCCCTGCGTTCGCCTCTGTAGGCTGAAGGAGAAGGTCTTCTTTTGAAATGACATCTCCCTGATGCATTATTATAACTCTTTCTGCAATATTTTTTAGTTCCCTCACATTTCCGGGGTAACTGTAGTTTAATAAGGCATCTTTTGCGGATTTGTCAAGAACTTTCTTTCCCTTTCTGTATTTCCCTGCAAAGTAGTCAAGATAATAGTCAAAAAGAAGGATAATATCCTCTCCTCTTTCTCTCAAAGGTGGAATGCTTATCTCTATGACCTTCAACCTGTAATAAAGATCCTCTCTAAAGTTACCCTTTTTAATTTCACTTAATAGGTCTTTGTTTGTTGCCGCAATCACCCTCACATCAATCTTTATTGACTCACTTCCTCCAACGGGTTCAATTGTCTGTTCTTCTAACGCTCTTAAAACCTTTGCCTGCGTTATAAGACTCATATCTCCGACTTCATCAAGAAAAAGTGTCCCACCGTTCGCGAGTAAAAACTTCCCCTTCTTATTTTCAATTGCTCCTGTAAAAGACCCCTTCCTATGGCCAAAAAGTTCTGATTCAATGAGTTCTGAGGGGATTGCAGCGCAGTTGACTTCTATAAAAGGCGCATTTGCCCTTTTGCTCAATTGATGAATTTTTTTTGCAACAAGTTCTTTTCCCGTTCCATTTTCACCAAATATTAAAACCCTTCCTTCCGATGGCGCGGAAAGGGTTATCTGCTCTTTCAATTTCATCATAAGAGGGCTGTTTCCAATAATTTCAACATCCCCTCTCAATTCTTGTGAAAGTATTTTTTCTTTTTCAATAAGTTCCTTTTGCTTTTTTGCGTTTGAAACCGTTACAACCACTTTTTCAAGAGAAAGGGGCTTCTCAAGAAAATCAAAGGCTCCCTTTTTTGTTGCCCTTACAGCCTGTTCTATTGTGCCATGCCCTGAGATAAAGATCACCTCCTCCTCTCTTTTCTGATTTTTCATCGTTTCAAAAAGTTGCAATCCATCCATATTTGGAAGCCAGATATCAAGAATTACAACATCAAATTCTTCTCTATCCAGTATTTTCAAGGCTGTTTCTGCATCCCCTGCAGTTTTTACTTTATATCCTTCATCCTCAAGGATTCCCTGCAAACTAATTAGAATGTTCTCTTCATCATCAACAATTAAAATTTTACCTGAAGTCATCTTTGCCTCGGAAATGTTATGTTAGTTCCTGCTCCTTCACTGTAATCTTCATCAACTTCTATTTTACCACCGTGTTCATCAACTATTCTTGCCACTATTGCAAGCCCAAGTCCAGTACCTTTTCTTTTTGTTGAAAAATAGGGTAGAAACATCTTGCTTCTTATTTCCTTTGGAATTCCCGGTCCTGTATCTCTAATTTTGACAATCAAATTCTTCTCATCAAATTCAACCTTGACAGAAATTTTTCCCGTCATCTTCATTGCTTCAATTGAGTTTTCAAAGAGGTTTTTAAATACCCTTTCAAGTTGCTCATAGTCAAAAAGGATATTGGGAATATTTTCTGGAAAATCAAAAAAGAAAGAGACTTTCGGATAACCATTCTGGTAGGGAAGCGCAGATGCTCTTATTAGTTCCTCAATATTTCCTGCTTTCAACTTTGTTTCAGGAAGCCTTGCAAACCTTGAAAACTCATTGACCATATTCATCATACTTTCAACTTCTCTTTCGATTGTTGTTGTTCCTTCAAGAATTATCTCCTGCAAATCTGGAGAGTTTTCTCTCAATTTTTTTCTTATTCTTTGTGCGCTCAATCTTATTGGCGTAAGTGGATTTTTTATTTCGTGGGCAAGCCTCTGGGCAACCTCCTGCCATGCGGCTATTCTCTGTGTTCTGCTTAAATCTGTAACATCTTCAAGAATTAAAATGCTACCCTGAGATTCGCCACCTTCTTTTATAAGAGGGATCGCTTCAGCGATAAGAACCCTCGCTTCATCTCTATGTGTTAAAACAACCTCTTCCTTTTCACCGCGTGGCTTTTGAAAATCCCCTAAGTGTTCCCTCAATATTTTTAAGAAGGGCAAAGTTACGCATTTTTGAGGTGGATCTTTTTGAGTCATATTAAAAAATTCTCTTGCCTTTTTGTTTAGACTTAAGATTTCACCTTCTTTACCTATTGAGACAATTCCAACATTCAAAGACTCAACAAGAACTTCAATGTAGTTTCTTTTTTCCTCAGAAGATTCTTTTTCCTTCCTTAGCTCTTCGGTTGATTTTTCTATTGCTTCCTTGCTTTTGAGAAGGTCTTTTACCATCTGATTAAAACTTGAAACAACCTGTCCAATCTCATCTCTGGCATTATATTCAATTCTATGCTGAAGGTTTCCTTTTGAAACCGCTTCCGTTCCTTCAAGAAGGAGCTGCATAGGCTCGCTAATTTCCTTTGTCAACCTTGTCCCTATCCAGATTGATGCATAGATAACCGCAAGGGTCAGGGCTAAGAAAGAAGAAATGACTGTTATTTTAAAAACTTTTCTTTGAGACCTTGCTTTAAGGTAAAGTTTCTGGTTGTCAGAAATGAATCTTGCCTCATCAAGCATTTTTTCAGGCAAAAGATAGCCTGCAATAATTGCCCTTTCTTGAGAAAGGGAGACACTTGAAATTACATAACTTTTCTCACCAAGAATTATGTATCCTTTCACTCCTTCCTTCGAAAAAATTTTCTCTGTCCTGAATTTATCTATTGTAAGACAACGGGAAGGGTATTCATAAACGATCCCGCTATACTTATCAATCAGGCATATAACATCAAAATCGGGCTCTTTGATTGAATGTCTTAAAAAAGAGGTTTGAAGGTCTATAGGAACCTCGCTAAGTTGATTTGCTATGGATTTTGCCCTTTTAAGTGAAAGTTCCCTTAAAATATCAAGAGATTCATCAACAAGTTTCTGTCCTGCCTGATTTATCGTGTGGACTGGAAGTCTAAACCAGCTTTCTATGGCAGATTCAAAAATAAAGACCGCTGCAATAAGTAAAAGAGAGGATGGAATCACACCAAGAAGAATAAATGCTGAAAGAAGCCTTGTTCTTATCCTCGCACCTTCCTTAGACCTTCTCCACCCAAGGTAGCCTCTTAGAAGTTGTCTGAAAAGGAGGAACATAAGGGCAAGAAGAAGAAAGGTGTTTAAAACAGAAAGAAAAAGAAGACTTGAAGTTTGATAATCCTGTGAACCTTTTATTGAAAGGTAAGAAATTATTATTATTGCAAAAACAATGAGGACAATTGTTATATTGAGAAGTACAATCCTTCTTTTTTTTAAGGTGTTTTCAGGTCTTTCTCCATCCATCCCGTATCAACATCCTTTGGAAAAATCCATAAAAAGAAAGTCTTTAAAAGGGTTATTCTTGCCCTTAAATAGTAGGCATTTTCACCCGGTTCTAAATCAACCACCGCCCCAAGGTCAACATTTTTGATTTCGGATAATTCCTTTATGACATCATCAATTGATGTTAAGGTCATTTTATCAATTAATTCTTCCTCTTTATAGACTTTTAACTCATACTGGTTTGTAAGGTTGTCAAACTGAACTCTCTTTTTAAATGCTATTTTTACCATTGTTTTAGAGGGCAAAACATATCTTTTCTTTAAAAGTTCAACTTCATAAGTAAAAGTTATTGGATTGGTTGAATTAAGAGCCTCAACTACATCCTGATTTGCAAAGCTTTTATCCATAATGACATCTATAAAAAGATGCTGATTTTTTATCTCTGCAGAAATCGTGGAAATTTCCGGACCCTTTGAGAAGAGTAAAAACGGAATAAGGACAAAAATAAAAAATAGGGAAAATTTCTTCATAACAAATTAGCCGCTGCTTCAGCAAGCGGTGATCTTTCTCCTTTGGTCAAGGTGATGTGTCCAGCAAGAGGATGGTCTTTAAACTTCTCTGCAACATATGTGAGTCCGTTTGAGGATGCATCAACATAAGGGTTGTCTATCTGATAAGGGTCTCCGGTCAAAATCACTTTGGACTTTTCACCCGCCCTCGTCAAAATTGTTTTGACTTCGTGGGGAGTTAAATTTTGTGCTTCATCTACGATTATATACTGGCAGGGAATAGACCTTCCTCTTATGTATGTTAGAGCCTCTATTTGCAAAAGTCCCTGATTTGATAACTCTTTGTAAGGAGTCCTCACTTTTTGAGAATCGGTTAGGTGAAGCAGAAGGTCGAGATTATCAAAAATTGGTTGCATCCACGGTTTTAATTTATCCTCAAGTTCCCCCGGGAGAAATCCCAGTTCCTTTCCCATAGGGAATATGGGCCTCGTAACAAGAAGTTTCTTGTAGTGTTTATCATCCGTAACTTTGTAAAGACCTGCTGCAATCGCAAGAAGTGTCTTTCCAGTTCCAGCCTTTCCAACGAGCGTTACAAGAGATATTTTGTCGTTCAAAAGAAGATCAAATGCAAATCTTTGCTCTTTATTCCTTGGCACTATTCCCCAAACAGGTTTGATGTCTTCAATTACTGAAATGGTTCCATCATCATCATGCCTGCAAAGCACACTCTTTGAACTCTGTTCACTGCTTTCGAAAATAAAAAACTGGTTTATATGAAAAGTTTGATTAAGATTGAGTTCCGCGATTGAAAGTTTCCTTTTTTCATAGATTTTATCTATTTCAGAATTCGCTATTTGTATTTTAGTAAATCCTGAATAAAACTCCTCAAAATGAATCTTTCCTCTCTCATAATCCTGTGCTTCAATTCCAACTGCATTTGCCTTTATTCTTAAATTTGTATCCTTTGAAACAAGAACAACCCTCTTCCTTTTCTTCTTGAATGCCAGGGCAACTCCAAGAATAAGGTTATCAGCCTTTTTATCTGTAAGAGTGGGTGGAAGGTCATCATCAACCCTTTCCATACTTATAGCAAGAACTCCCTCTCCGTTTATTGGGACGCCCTTTGCTATCTCCCCTTTCAGCCTCAACTCATCAAGTTCCCTTGAAGCCTCTCTTGCGTTTCTACCAATTTCAGTTACTTCCCTCTTGAATTTGTCAATTTCCTCAACAACCCAGATGGGTAGTATAATTTCATTGTCTTCAAATCTGTAAATGGCTTTTGGATCGTGTAAAAGAACATTGGTATCAATGACAAAGGTCTTTTTCATTCTATTTCCTCCAATACCCGGGCAACCGCTTTTATCGATGGTGGTCTATTTTTAGGATCTTTTTCCACGCATTTAAGAGTTATATTTATAAGTTTTTCGGGCAAATTGCTATTTTCAATAAATTTTATAGGCTCATTGCTTAAGTGATTCTTCAATATTTCATCAACGCTTTTACCGGTAATTGCTTCCCTTCCCGTCAGGACAAAATATGCAAGAAGTCCAAAAGAGTAAATGTCGCTTTTTGCATCAAGGGGTTTCCCCCTGATTTGTTCAGGAGAGACATACTTTGGACTACCAACAAATTTGTTACCTTTCATCAACTCTTCTCCTTCCTTTGTATATGCTATCCCAAAATCAAGGATTTTTGGAGTGAGGTTCTTTGTGAGAATTATGTTCTGCGGTTTTAAGTCTCTATGAATGACACCAAGAAGGTGAGCAGATTCAAGCCCTTTTGCAATTTGAATCAAAATTGAAAGTCTCGTTTTCAAAGTTGTATCTATAAGAAAACTCTCTTTTACCCAGTCATTTAGTGATATTCCTTCAACAAATTCCATAGTCAAATAGATGAGGTCATTATAAATACCAAGGTCATAAATCCTTATTATGTTTGGATGAACAATTTTTCTTGTGATTTTAATCTCTCTCAAAAACGCATCTCTCGAAATTTCTGACATAGAACTTTTTGACTTTAGCATTTTTAAAGCGACTATTTCGTTTAGCTCAAGGTCTTTGACTTTAAAAACTTCACCCATTCCACCTTTTCCAATTTCTTCCAGAATTTCATATCTCTCGGAAATAATTGCCCCTTTTATGAACTCAAGTGATTTTAAATCTCTCAAAACCTCCCCTGCATCTTCATATCTCTCTATTTGAGAAGATGAAAAAAGTTTTTTAAGGATTGTCTCAATTTGACCCGGAAAACTTTTTAATTTTTCTCTATTTCTTAAAGGAAAACCTTCAAAGCCCTCAAGCGGAGGCTCTTCTCCAAAAAGCATCAAATAGAAGATTGCACCTGCTGAATAGAGGTCTGACGATGGAGTAAGAGGCGCTCCTCTTCTTGCTTCAGGAGAAAAGTAGGCAAGAAACTTTCTTCTCTCTTCAAGAGAAACTTCTGTCGGAAAGGGAAACCCAAAACCGCAAATCTTCAGCCTCCTTTTGTTTTCAATAAGGACAGTCTCAGGACACAGGCATAGTGAGAAAACACCTTTATAATGTGCTTCATAAACAGCTTCAACAATTTGTCTCAACAAATCAACAGCTTCAAAAAGGGAAAAAGTCAAACCGTCCTTAATCATAATAAGAGGCTTTCCCTCATAATTTTCATAAGCGATGTAAAGATCATCTTGAAATGAAATAACATCTTTTATTGACAGTATATTTCTGTGGGAAAGGTGGGAAAGTTTCTTAACCGTGTTTGCAATTTCTTTCAACTCCTCATTTGAATAGGACTCTTTTTTTAACTGGTGCAAAAGCACATTGCTGTTCAAAATAGTATCAAACGCCCGTAGCCACTTTCCGAAGATTCCTTCACATATAGTCTCTATTTTGTCATACCTTAAAAATGGTTTGGGGGATTTTGAGATTAGATTGTGAAGCCTCTCCTGGGTATCTTCAAAAGCATAATTTTTCCTCAGGACTTTGTTGTAAAAGGCGACAGCATCTCTATTTTTTCCCATTGCCTCAAAAACCCTTCCCCTTAAGTAGTCAACCCACGGTTCTTGAAGAAACAAAGGGTCTGGATCGACATTTGAAAGTAGTTTAGAAGCAGAGATAAAGTTCTGAGTCTCAACTCTCAACCTCGCCAGGGCTGCTTTTACACGGGGAAGTTCTTTTTTTTCTTTTGGAAGAGTTTCGAACTGGTGGATGATTTCCTCTATCATCTCCCTTCTTTTCAAAATTAAATTTACTGCATCTTCCCACTTTTCAGCCTTAACCGCTGAAGCTGATGCCTCATAATAAAAACCTCCCTCTCTGTATGCCTGCATTGCCATTGAGTAGTCCCCGATCGTTTCAAGAGCATTTCCTGCCTCTTCAAACTCCCCACCTTTGTAAAAAAGGTGTGCTGATTTCTCTGTTTCTCCAATTTCCCTGTAAATCTGGGCTGATTCTATATACTTCCCTAAGATTTCCTTTACCCTTGCAAGGTCTCTTTTTGAACCGCATTTTTCATAAATAATTTCCGCTTCTTCATATTTTTTTTCTTCTTCAAGTTTTCTTGCCTCATCAAGAAGTCTTTTTTTCTCTTCTCTTCCGACCAATTCCTGAGCCTTTTCAACAAAACCGAGTTTATTATAAAGAGCCAGTGCCCTATCCAGATCTCCTGAAAGTTCATAACACCTTGCAGTTGCTTCTAAAAGTCCCAAACTCTCATAAAGTTCAGCTGCCTTTCCATAAGCTCCGCCCTCTTCAAATATCCTCGCTATCTCCTTTTTTTTCTCCCTAAAGACAAATGATTCACTTTGAGGGATTGATTCTTCCAGAGGGAAATCCCTCAAAGCCTTCAAAAGAAGGATGACAGCCTTTTCCTTCATTCCTCCTTTGTAGGCACAAAAACCCGCCTCAAGGAAATGTCCCGTTTTTTCATAGTATGAGACAGCAATTTGATACGATTTTCCCTCTTCCGCTACCTTTCCCGCTTCAAGAAGCATATTTGCATTTGCAAGGACTTCGGCAGCTTTTTTATAATTTCCTCTCGAAATCAAAAATTTCGCTGCGCTTCCAATCTCCCCTGCCCTTAAAAGATATTCAACCGCCTTATCGGGATGCCCCATTAAGGATTCAACTTCAGATGCCGAAATATAATCCTCACACCGAAGATACATTTTTAAGGCTTTTGTGTATTTTCCTTGAGCCTTAAAAGAGTCTCCCGCTTTTTTGTAATCGCCCTTTAATATGGCTTTAAAAACATCCGAAACAACCTTCGCCAAAGTTCCTCCTCCTATTAAAATTATCACGCATTTTAATTTTGGTCAAATGTTCGTTTTTCCCCAAAATCCGATATTGATTTGCATCTTGATTTGATGCAGGTAAATGCTACGCATTACAAAAAATCTACGATTTTTTGCCTGCGTCA
>DHFQ01000076.1:375-15651 GCA_002402325.1 Candidatus Aminicenantes bacterium UBA4820 | reverse complement strand
TCAACAAGGAAGATTCCTCAAGGGCTTATGCTTTGAAGTGGCAATCGGAATGACATTCTGTCCCTGCCTCCCCTGAAATGGGAGGAGATTAGGGTGCGGCTACGAGTCTGAGGCTACAGGGAATTTGCTTATTAATTGGTGCTAAATTGTAGGCGATAGAGGTTATTTAAGTTTTTTTTCTTTTCTGATAAAATGTTTCCCTTGCCGAAGTGGCGGAACAGGCAGACGCAGCGGACTCAAAATCCGCCGGGTTTTAACACCCATGGGGGTTCGATTCCCCCCTTCGGCACCACTCCCTGTTAGTTGTTTAGGAGGTTTAATGGCGTCAGCAAAAGAAATTGCCTTTCAAAATGGAGTGGTTGGTGCAGGAGGCGCGGGTTTTCCATCTTATGTAAAACTCTCATCAACCGTTGATTTTTTCATTGTCAATGCTGCGGAGTGCGAGCCTCTCCTTTACAAAGATGAAGAGATTTTAAAAAACTTTTTTGAAGATTTTAAAAAGGGAGTTTTATCTATAAAGGAGTGCGTGAAGGCTAAAAAATGCTTCATCGGGATAAAAGAGAAGCATAGAGATCTAATTGATGAGTTTTTACTTACCTATGATGTTACAGGAAGGGCGATTCCAAAGGGAGGAATCCCTCTTGATGTTGGAGTACTTGTTCAAAATGTTGAGACGGTTTATAACATAGGAAGAGAAAAACCTGTCATTGAAAAATTTATCACAATCTCCGGGGATATAGATGAATCAATTACACTAAAAGTTCCAATTGGAATTTCCTTTCTTGATGTGATAAATGAGTTGAAGATTAAGGTTGAAGGAAAAAAGTTTATCATTGGAGGTCCTATGATGGGCTACTTTTCTCCAACTCTTGATATTCCTGTAACGAAGTGCGACTCTGGCGTTGTCATCTTACCAGAAAATCATCCACTCATTTTAAAAAAGAGTAGAAGTAGAGGAAACATTGAAAAAATTGCCTACACATGTGACCAGTGTACAAGGTGTTCGGATCTTTGCCCGAGGGATTTGCTCGGACACGATGTAAAACCGCATAAAGCGATGATTTCAATTTCAATGAGTTTGAAAGAGAAAACCCCATTTCAAATTTCCTCTTTATATTGTTGTGAATGTGGGCTTTGCTCGCTCTATTCCTGCCCGGAGGAACTTGACCCATCAAATGTTATGATTTTGAGCAAAAGGAAACTTTTTGAAGAGGGCTTAAAACCTCAAAAGGTAAATGTTGAGCCATCTTTACTTTATGATTACAGAAGAACTCCAACAAAACTCTTAATTAGAAGGTTGGGGCTTGAAGGGTATTTAAAGCCTCATAAATTTATTGAAAAAGTGTTAAAACCGAAGGTTGTTTTATTGAAATTAAATCAGCATAGAGGGGAAATCGCAAAGCCCGTTGTTAAAAAAGGTGATAAAATAAAAAAGGGAGAACTTGTTGCGAAGACAGAAGAGGGAAAGATTGGAAGCAGGATTTTTTCATCAGTCGAAGGAGTTGTAATAAAGTTGAGTAAAGAGGTTATTGTGATAGAAAATAGGGAGAATTGATGGAGATAAAAAAAGAAAAGAATGCAATAGGCTTGCTTGAATTAACATCAATTGCAAAGGGGATTGAAGCCTCCGACCTTATGCTCAAAGCATCAGATGTTGAACTTCTTTTTAGCAGGTCAATCTGTTCAGGAAAATATCTCATTATGGTAAGAGGCGATGTTGCCGCATGCCAATCATCGCTTAATGCTGGAATAGAAGTTGGAAAAGATTGTGTCGTGGATTCAGTTTTAATTCCAAACTTGTCTGAGCAAATATTCCCTGCTATAACTCAAGCGTCTTTGATTGAGGAGGTTGAAGCACTCGGTATTTTAGAGGGCTTTGATGTTGCAACTTTAATTGAATCTGCGGATGCTTCTGTAAAATCATCAAAGGTAAAACTTCTTGAAATAAGAATAGCAATGGCTTTAGGTGGAAAAGCCTTTGCAATTTTAAGCGGTTCCGTTTCCGCTGTAAAAAGTGCTGTTGATACAGGAAAGATGGTTCTTGCAGAGAAAGGGCTTTTGACAAATTTCGCAATAATTCCATCTCCAAAAAGTGAACTTGTAAAGGAACTCCTTTCAGGGAGGTTATTATGAAAAAAATGTCAGGTTTTGTTTTTCTCTTTGCTCTCCTTTTCGTCTCATTTTTTGTTTTTTCTCAGGAAAAGAGTGAGGATAAAACAATTGTTGGAGTCATTAAAGAAAGCGGCTTTAGCGCATTAAAACTTGCTTTGCCTGAAACGATTTATGAGGGAGATTTGAGCGTAGAATCAAAAGAAGTTCATATCACACTTAACGATGACCTTGATTTCTCTGGATTTTTCAACATGGTTGATCCCTCTTTGTATGCAAATATGCAGATAAGTGAGAAGGTTGATTATGATGCATATCTTGGAATGGGGGCTGATTATCTTCTTCTTACAAAAATTTTTAAGAATGAGAGATTGCTAATTCTTGAGGGAAAACTTTATGACATAAAAAGGAAGGAACTCGTTACGGGTAAAAGGATACGGGCTTCAGTAAATCAGCCTAGACTTCTTGCACACAACCTTTCAGCCATTGTTCTTGATTACCTTTTTGGTGCGGGAGTTTTTCCGACGAGTCAAATTCTTTTTGCCTCAAAGGTTGGTGAGACTCAGGATATTTATCTTGCGGATTACGATGGAAAGAACTTAATAAGGTTGACGGCTCTTGGACTTTTAAATGTAACTCCCAATGTTAGTCCGGGTGGGGATAAAATAGTCTTCACCTCAATTTTGAAGGATAGGCAGGAACTTTTTTTCCTTGACAGAAATGGCAAACGAACAAAACTTTATGGTGAAGGAGAAGGATTAAATTCAAACCCTAAATTTTCACCTGATGGAAAGACAATCGCCTTTTGTTCATCCCGTTCGTCCAACCCCGATATATGGGCAATTGGAGTTGATGGAACAAATTTGACAAGATTAACCTTTTCACCCGCAATTGATACCGCACCCTGCTGGTCTCCCGATGGGACAAAGATAGCCTTTACATCAGCAAGAGGAGGTGCACCGCAAATTTATGTGATGGATAAAGATGGCTCAAATGTCAAAAGACTTTCTCCCGATGATTCAAAAAGGTGCGATCAACCCGCATGGTCTCCAAGAGGAGACAAAATTGCCTACACAACTGTTGTAGATGGAAAATTTAACATCGCGATAATGGATTTATCCACGAATCAAGTTACGATTTTGACAAAAGGAGAGGGCGATAGCCAATCTCCTTCATGGTCTCCAGATGGAAGATATATAACATTTGTTTCCACAAGGCTCGGGTCTTCTCAGGTTTTCATTATGAGAGCGGATGGAAGTGGGGTTAAGAGAATATCAAATCAGCCCGATTGTTCTTCTCCTTGCTGGTTCAAATAGTTTATGCTTGAAAGACTTTTTGTAAAAAACTTTGCCCTTGTCAGGTCTTTAGAACTTGATTTTAAAGAAGGCTTTACCGTCCTGACGGGTGAAACAGGTGCAGGAAAATCACTTTTAATAGGTGCTTTGTCTTTGCTTCTTGGCAACAAGGTTGATGCCTCTTTGTTGTCATCAAAAGAGGATGAGACGGTTATAGAGGGAACATTCTCTTTTACAAACGAAAGTAACAAATCAAAAGAGGAAGGAAATTTTTTAGTTTTAAAGAGGAAAGTTGATAAAAAGGGAAGAAACTCAGCTTTTATAAACAATGAACAGGTAAACCTTCAAGCATTAAAAAGTGCTGCAAAGGAAGTAATTGAAATAAATGGCCAGCACCAGAGTTCCCTGCTTCTTGATGACTCTAATCATATAAAACTTCTTGATTCAATTGGTTCACTACAGCAATTATCTGATGATGTTTCTATGGTTGCAAAAGAGATAAAAGAAGAGATGAGGATTTTAAAACTTCTTGAGGGAAAAAGCGAAGAGTTAAAAAAAAGGATAGAAAATCTTGAATTTGACATTAAAGAGATAGAAAAGATAAATCCAAAAGAAAACGAAGATGAAGAGTTAAAGGGAAGAAAATATGCCCTCGAAAATAGGGCAAAAATAGTTGAAAACTTGAATGGGATTTTAAAAAGGTTAAATTCGGATGATTATTCTATTTTAAAACTTCTCAACGATGTTATAAAGTGTAGTGAAGAGTTATCAGAAATTAAGTCAGAATGGAAACTTTTTTCTAAGGAGATTGAAAGCGTGAGAACAACTCTTTCAGAAATCGCATCATCTGCTGAAAGAGAAATTGAGAATTTTAATTTTTCCGAAGACGATTTGAATAAGGTTCTGGAAAGGCTTTATGAGATTGAAAGGCTTCAAAGAAAGTATGGTCCTACACTTGATGATGTTCTTTTGCACTATAAAAAGTGCAAAGAAGAGTTGAAAAACTTGCAGGGAAAAGATTTTGACAAAGGGGAACTAAAGGGAAGAATAGAGGACAAATTCAAAAATTATATTGAAAAAGGTAGAAAGTTGAGTGAATTAAGAAAAAAAGAGTCAACAATTCTTTCAGAAAGGGTTGAAAAAATAATTAACGAACTCGCAATAGAAAAAGGAAAGTTTGAAGTTCAATTTCTGGATCATAATATAAAAGATTTTGAAGATGTTTCGGAAAGCGGGCTTGAAGAATGCAGGTTTCTTTTTTCTGCAAATGAAGGAGAACCGTTACTACCTCTGTCAAAAATTGCATCGGGGGGTGAGCTAAGCAGGGTTATGCTTGCAATTTTATGCTCCATATCATCAGAGAAAAAGGATCGGACTCTTGTTTTTGATGAAATTGATACAGGAATCGGAGGAAAGCCTGCGGAAAAGTTGGGTTCATACCTTGCCAAACTTGCAAAAAATGGACAGGTCATTTGTGTAACGCACCTTCCTCAAATTGCCGTCTATGCTGAAAATCATATAAAGGTTGAGAAGTTGACTTTTGAAGAAAAGACGGGTGTATTGGCAAAATTGCTTGATGATAAAGAGAGAGTAAAAGAGATTGGGCGAATGGTTTCGGGAGAAAAAATTACGGATAACGCAATGACTTATGCAGAAGAACTTTTGAAAATAGCGAACGAGAAAAAGGGAAGAAAAGAAAAAACAATTCACAGAAAATCTCTGGATGAAATATAGCATATCTTTATTGATGTTTTTGTGATTGCTTAAAAATCTATTTTTTATCAACCCATTTTCATATTTTTTCTTGTAATATCCTCAATGAACAGAAGTTCACTACCGGCTTAAATTCTACGGCTTGAAGCAATTGAAAAATTGCTTCAATTCCTTGAATTTTTACGCCNNGGCATTGGTTTGCCCACCCTTGTCTTCCTCGCATCTTACCCATCTAAGTCTATGTTCCCTACCATCCCTTTTTTTGTCTTTCACCTGATAAGTGATTCTCGTTTTGATGTAACATTCTTACTGCCATTATCTTTTGATAACAAGACCTTATAACAATGTCGGATTTTGGGGTGGTCAAGTAGGTTGACCGAAATAGAGAAATCGTGTATACTAAAGTGCTTAGGCCATGGGCCGTTAACTCAGGCGGCAGAGTATCTGCCTTTTAAGCAGNNGGTTCGAGTCCAGTACGGCCCACCAGAGCGTCCCCATCGTCTAGCCCGGCCCAGGACATCGGCCTTTCACGCCGACGACGGGGGTTCAAATCCCCCTGGGGACGCCACTTTTAGTTTTGTTTTTAGGAGGTATTTTTATGAAAGAAAAGATTCACCCACAGTATCAAGAGGTAAAGGTAACCTGTGCCTGCGGAAATACATTTACTACCCGCTCTACCAAAAAAGAGTTGAAGGTGGAAATCTGTTCAAAATGCCATCCCTTCTTCTCAGGAAAGCAGAAGTTTATCGACACGGCAGGAAGAATTGAAAAATTCACTAAGAAGTATGCAAAGAAAACTGAAGAGGAAAAAAGCGGGACAGAAGAGGCAAAGGTTGAGGGTGAGGTAAAAGCAACAACAAAAAAAAGAGCGACAAAGACCACAAAAAAGAAAGCATAAAATAGCCGCTTTTTATGAAAAGCCTAAAATCCTTGATTTTACAAAGTGATAAAAGTCAGGTTCTGGTTGGGGGTCAGGCTGTAATTGAAGGGGTTTTGATGAGAATCCCTGAAAGCTGGGCAGTCGCTGTAAGAACACCGAAGAACGAAATTAAGTTTCTTGCGGAAAAGTCGCCTGAATTGGGAAAAGGTCTTTTTTCCAGAATCCCCTTTGTAAGAGGAAACATCATTCTTTTTAAATCGCTTGCCCTTGGTATAAAGGCACTAAATTACTCCGCTCAGGTAGCGATGGAGGAGGAAAATAAAGAAAAAGAGCAAAAGAAGGAAACTCCTTTTTATCTTTTTATCACAGTGGCAATTTCCCTTCTTATTGGTTTGTTACTTTTCTTTTATCTACCCCTTTTTGCGACACAACTGGTTTCTAAATCATTTGAGTTTGGAAGAAATTCCTTCTCTTTCAACATTATTGATGGAATTTTCAGAATCGTAGTTTTTCTTTTATACCTCTTTTTCATTCTTTTTTTAAAAGATATAAGAAGAGTTTTTGCATATCACGGGGCAGAGCACAAAGTTGTTCACACATGGGAGGCAAAAGAGGAGTTAAGTGTTGAAAATGCAAGAAAGCATTCACGACTTCACGAAAGATGTGGAACATCATTTCTTTTGTTTGTGATGGTCGTATCAATTTTCTTTTTTACAATAGTTCCCCATTCCTATCCTTTCTGGGCAAAGGCTCTATCAAGGATAGTTTTTCTTCCTCTTATAGCGGGAACCTCTTATGAACTTATTAGACTTACGGCAAAATTTCAGAATTGCATTTTTTTGAAACCGCTTCTCTGGCCTGGTTTATGGCTTCAATATTTTTTCACAACGAGGGAACCTGACGACTCAATGCTTGAGGTGGCAATTAAAGCCCTCAATAAGGCTCAAAGTTTTCTCGAAGAAAACAAAGTTGCACCATAAGATAAAAAATTTATTAAACCGCTTCTTGTTACCCTTTGAGTCTCTTATTTCCCATCTGTTATAAGCGGAACAAAAACACAGGGAGTTTTTTTTTCAATTTTTATTTTGTCTGTCTCTTTTTTTAGAACCGTGAGATATTGAACAGATTCCCCCCCAACAGGCGCCACGAGAATCCCCCCAATTTTTAGTTGATCAATTAAAGGCTCCGGAATTTTGAAAGTTGCAGCAGAAACAATTATTCTATCAAAGGGGGAATACTCTTTCCAACCGTAATAACCATCACCAATTTTGAATTTAATCCCTTTTATTCCCTCTTTTGAAAGATTCTCATCAATTTTCTCTCCAAGTTCTTTGATTCTTTCAATTCCGTATGGGATGGCTTTAAGTCTATAAAGGAGAGCGAGAAGATAACCGCTTCCGCTTCCAACCTCTAAAACTTTTTGTCCCTCCTCAATTTTTGCCTCATAGAGCATTTCAGCCACCATCGCAGGTTGAGAGATCGTTTGCCCAAAGCCTATACTCAAAGGTGAATCCCCATAGGCAAACTTTTTATCTTCATCCCTTACAAAATTTGCCCTTTCGACTTCAAGAAAAGCCCTGTGAATTTTTTCATCACCAATCTTTCTTGAAATAATCTGGTTTTGCACCATAAGGAAAAGGTCATCTTTGCTCATTAAACTATTTTACCCTATAATTAAACTTTTTGGAGGAGTAGATGAATTTTAAAAGTGATTTTTCAAAAATAAGCGAAAGAATAAAAACCTATAAACTTTCTAATTCTTTTCCCGTTTTATTTTACGAAGAAAAAAGGCTTCCTATAGTTGCCATAAACATCTCATTTCATACAGGAAGTAAGGATGAAAGAGAGGGGGAAACAGGATACGCCCATCTTTTTGAGCATCTGATGTTTCAAGGTTCTTTAAACTTCCCTAACGATTACTTTAAATCTCTTGAAAAATATGGTGCCTCAATAAATGGTGGAACTTCTGAAGATAAAACCGTATATTGGGAAGTTATTCCAAAGGATGCAATTGACTATACCTTATCCCTTGAGTCGGACAGAATTAAAAATCTCTTTCCTTTCGTCAATGAAGATAGATTAAAAAATCAAATTGATGTTGTTAAAAATGAAAAGAGACAGGTGATTGAAAACGAGCCTTATGGAATAGCGGATGAAGCAATCTCTGAAATTGTTTTTCCCGAAGGACATCCCTATAGACATCCTGTGATAGGCTTCTTTGAAGATATAGATAGAGCAACAATCGAAAAAATGGAATCCTTTTTTAAAAGATTTTATGTTCCAAGAAATGGCGCGATTGCGATTTGTGGTGATTTTGATAATGAAAGGACTCTCAATCTCCTTGAAAAACTTTTTGGCAGCATTGATGAGGGTAAATATCATCCTCCCTTAAGAGAGTGGGTTCCAGAAATAAATGGAAAGAGAAGTTTGTTGGTTCAAAGTAATGTTGAATTAAAAAGGAATTATTATCTTTTTCCTGTTCCAAACTTTTTTTCAAAAAAGGAAAAAGATATCTATCTTTTAACAAAAATTCTTTCAAGAGGAAAAGATTCTCCTCTACAGAAAAGATTGATGGTTGAAAATCCTCTCTGCCAATCAGTTTCAGCGTCGCTTTTTAGTGGTGAAGTTTGCAGTCTTTTTTACATAACGGTAACTTTAAGAGATGAGAAAGATGAAACGAAAGTTGAGGAGATAATTTTTGAAGAGTTAGAAAAAATGAGGGAAGGAAAATTTGAGGAGGAGGAATTAGACTCAATTTTTACCGGAATACAATCATCAATGATAAGGAATATGGAAACTCTCGGTGGGTTTGGCGGGCTTTCAGACTTTTTAAACCACTACCAACTCTTTTATGGAGACCCAAAATACTTTGAAAGAGATTATAAGAACTTGTTTGAAATAAAAGGGGAAGAAATCACAAAATCTGCAAAAGAACTAATTTCAGTTGAAGATTATGCAAAATTGACAGTGAAATCTAAGACTAAAAAGATAGTTGATGTAAATGTAAATCAAAATTTTGAGATAAAAAACCATTTTTCTTTGAGTAAGTGGGAGCGGATAGATTCCAAAAATTCATTTAAAATTTTTCATTCAAAAGAGGAGACTCTTCCCTTTGTTACTCACCTTATATCTTTTAAAAATGGTTCAAACGAAGACCCTTCTAAAAAGGAAGGACTTTGTGAGATAACCGTCAATATGCTTGAAGAGGGTGCAAAGGGAATGTCTAATCTTGAAATTTCAAAGAAGTTAAAAAATGTTGGTGCATTCTATGAAACTCAAGTTGGTTACGATGACTTTATGATCACAATCTCACTTCCTTCAAAATTTTCCCAAAGGGGAGTTCAGTTAATTTCAGATATTGTCTTTAATCCCGATTTTCCTGAAAACGAAATTGAAAGGCTAAAAAGTCTTAAGATTTCATCCTTAAAGAAGGATATGAAAGATCCTTTTGAAGTTGGCAGAAGAGTTTCAAGAGCAATACTTTATGGGAAAGAAAACCCCTACGGAAAACCAACTTCCGGAAGAATCACAACCATAGAAAAGATAAAAAGGGTTGATCTTTTAGAATTCTACGAAAATAAATTTACTCTTGATAAAGGTGCTTTCTTTTCAATCGGTGAATTTGGTGAAAAAGATTTTGATGTGATTAAAGAAGGTTTTAGTAACCTAAAAAAAAGTTCTTCAAATGAGGGTGTGATTCAAACAAAGAACCGTGATGAAATTAAATTTAACATTGTTAAGATGGAGAACTTTCCATCAATTGAAATCTTTGCCTTCCTTGAAACTGTAGAGAGAACAAGTGTCGAATATCCCGCCTTAAGCGTCTTCAATTTAATATTGGGTGGAAAATTTACAAGCAGACTTAACAAAAAGATGAGAGAAGAAAGAGGCTACACTTATGGAGTAAGGACCTATTTTTCATTGAAGAAGGGAAAAATGGGGTGGTTCTTAAATTCAACAGTTGAAAAGGAGAGTTTAGCCCTTGCTATTTCAGATATCTTTGCTGAAGTTGACGGGATATTGAATGGAAATCCACCAACTGAAGAGGAGTTTCTTGAATCGAGAAATGGTTTTCTTGCAAACTACATAAGAAACTTTGAAACACAAAATTTGAGAGCGACCAACTTTGCAAAACTCTTTACTATGGATTTTGGGGCAAACTTATATGAAGAAACTTACAACAGGGTGGTCAATTTGAAACTTGAAGATGTAATAGAAAGTTCAAGGAAGTTCTTTTCAAAAGATAAGTTGACTTTTGTATTAGTTGGAGATGTTTTTAAAGATCAATTAAAGCAACTTAATTTTGGTGAAGTCTGTGAACTTAATGCAGAGGAATACTTTTAAGAATAACGAAGTGTTTTTAAATTCATCCTTTCATCTTATCTTCTTAAATACAATTTTAAAAAATTGTGTTATATGATTTAATATAAGTTCTGGAGATTTTATGGATAATTTTAATAACGGGAAAGAATTTTTGGTAAACGGTGAATTTTTAGATTCCCTTTATTCTGATTGGAAGAAAAATCCAGATTCGGTTTCAAAGGAGTGGCAGATTTTTTTTGAGGGGTTTTCCCTCTCAATGTGTCCGCGCTCTTGCGTTTCAGAAGAAAGGGCAAGAAAACAGTCAAATGTTTCAAGTCTAATTTATGCTTACAGAAGTCTCGGTCATCTTATTGCCGATACAAATCCTTTGTCACCAAAGATTTCTGAGGAACCGGAATTTCTATCTTTGAACAATTTTGACCTTGAAGAGAATGACCTCAATTCTGTATTTGATGCAGGGCATCTTTACGGAGTTGAAAGGGCAACGCTAAAAGAAATAATTGAGACTTTAAAAGAAATTTACTGCGGAAAGGTTGGAATTGAATATATCCACATTCAAAACAAAGAGGAAAGAAGGTTCATACAGCAATTGATTGAACCTTTGAAAAATAGGATTGAACTTTCTAAAGAAGAGAGAATCTCAATTCTTGAAAATTTGAGGGATGCTGAACTTTTTGAAAACTATCTTCAAAAAAGCTATCCGGGCCAAAAAAGATTTTCTCTTGAAGGGCTTGAATCTTTAATAGTTGCAATCCACACAATAGTTGAACAATGTCCCCAATTTGACATTGAGGAGATAGTTATGGCTATGTCCCACAGGGGAAGACTGAATGTTCTTGCAAATATTCTTGATAAACCTTACGAGGAAATTTTTTCTGAATTTGAGGATATAGTAACAAAAGAGAGCATTGCCTTGTCTCAGGATGTCAAATATCACAAGGGCTTTACATCTAATCACATAAATAAGACGGGAAGGAGCGTTAAAATCGTTTTGACTCCCAATCCAAGCCATCTCGAAGCCGTTGACCCGGTTGCACTTGGTGTAACGAGGGCAAAGCAAAGGTTGAGGGATGATACCGAGAAAAGAGAAAAGGTTCTCCCAATGATCATTCACGGGGATGCCGCATTCTCAGGGCAGGGGGTTGTCGCTGAGTGTTTTAATCTCTCAAGACTTAAAGGCTACACTGTCGGTGGAACAATCCATATAATTGCAAATAACCAGATTGGGTTCACAACCGCACCAGAAGAGGGAAGGTCAACGAGGTATGCAACGGATGTGGCAAAAATTTTAGAGGCACCAATTTTCCATATAAACGCTGAAGAGCCTGAACTGGTTGCTTTCTACTCTCTTCTTGCTTTAAAGTACAGGCAGAAATTTAAGAAAGATGTCGTTCTTGATATCATCGGTTATAGAAAGTATGGTCATAGCGAAGTTGATGATCCATCATTTACACAGCCGAAGATGTATAAAATTATAAGAGGAAAAAAATCAATAAGAAGAATCTACACAGATACTCTTGTTGAAAAGAAGATTCTTTCGAAAGAAGAGGCTGAAGTTTCTGCCAGCAATTTTGAAAAGAGTCTTGAAGAATCCTTACAAAGGGTAAAAGAGAATTCCAATTTTATAAAGGTAGTCGAACCAGAAGGAAGGTGGAAGGGCTATATAAACCCTTACTCTTTCAAAGAGGTAACTAGTTCAGTTCAGAGGGAAACACTTGAAAAAATTGTAAATGCACTTGTAACAGTTCCAGATAATTTTTCAATTCACCCAAAACTTATAAGAAGGTTTAAAGAGATCAAAATGCTCTTTGGTGAGGGAAAGGCAGATTGGGCGATGGCTGAAAGTTTTGCCTTTGGGTCCTTGCTTCTTGAGGGGAGAGGAGTGAGACTTTCAGGCGAAGATTCTCAAAGGGGGACATTTGCTCACCGCCACTCCGTTTATCGGGACATTGCAACCGAAGAACCCTATATTCCTTTAAATAGTCTGTCGGAAAAACAAGGGGAATTTTGTGTCTACAACTCAATGCTTTCGGAGTATTCAGTTCTTGGCTTTGACTACGGTTATAGCCTTGTCGATCCCAATATGCTTGTTTTATGGGAGGCACAGTTTGGTGATTTTGCAAATGGGGGCGAGGTAATAATCGATCAATTCATAACTTCCTCTTTTAAAAAGTGGGGAAATTCATCCGGGATTGTTCTTCTTTTACCTCACGGTATTGAAGGACAGGGACCTGAGCACTCAAACGCCTATCTGGAAAGGTATTTGCAGATGGCTTCTGAAGAGAATATTGAAATTATCAATCTTACCAAATCTTCCCAATATTTTCATCTTTTGAGAAGAGCGATTTTAAGAGATTTTAGAAAACCTATTTTTGTGATGGCTCCCAAAAGTACCTTAAGGCATCCTCTTATGAATTCAGACTTAAAGGATTTTGAAAGCGGTTCTTTTAATGAGTTTATTGATGAATGCGATGAAATAAAAAGTGTTAGAAGGGTTATCTTCTGTTCAGGAAAGATATTTTTTGACCTTTATGAGAAAAGAAGGAGAGAAAATATCAAAAATGTTGCAATTGTGAGAATTGAACAGATTTACCCCTTCAATGAGGAGAAATTTCTAAAAATTGCAGGTAAATATCAAGATGTGAATGAGATTGCATGGGTTCAGGAGGAGACGGAGAACAGGGGTGCATACACCTTCATAAAAGATAAACTTTTTAATATTTTTAAAAGAGAAATTAAATATATCGGCAGAAAGAGTTCGTCAACCCCATCCTGTGGAAGTTACAAACTTTTTAAAGAGGAGCAGGAAAAGATTCTGGAAGATGCGTTTAAGATAGGGAGATAAAAATGCTTTATGAAATCAGGGTTCCGGCAGTTGGAGAGTCAATCAAAAGAGGGATTCTTGTTGAATGGCTCAAAGGAGATGGTGAACTTGTTAAGAAGGATGAGCCTCTTTATGTGCTTGAAACTGATAAAGTTACACTGACTCTAAATGCCAATTACACAGGATGGTTAACAAAACAGGTCAAAGAGGGTGAAGAGGTTTTGATTGATCAGGTTGTAGCGTTAATTGATACATCAGCAGAGAAAGGTCCGCCAATGGTTGTTTCGACAGATTCTGAGCAAACCTCAAGTGAAAATCTACCAGACCTTCCTGAAGAAAATTTGCCTGAAGAAGCTCCACCCACTTCGCCTTTCGTCAGGAAGATTATAGAAGAGAGCGGGCTTGATATTAATCAAATTAAAGGAAGTGGAAAAGATGGAAGAGTAACGGTTGATGATGTGAAAACGGTGATGATGAGAAAAGAAGAAAGGAAGAGAATATTTGATGATAGTGAGAGTGATAAAAAGCCTCCTACAAATGATGTAAAAAATGAAAGGCAAACAAGAAGAAAAATCTCCCCAATAAGAGCAAGAATAAGCGAAAGGCTTTTGATGAGTTTAAGTAAAACAGCACAGTTGACCACTTTTGACGAGGCTGATTTGACAGAACTCTATCATTTAAGGGAAAAAGTCAAGGAAAAATTCAAAGCAAGGTATAACTTTAATCTTACATATCTCCCCTTTGTTGTAATGGCTGTAGTCAGGGCTTTAAAGGAGGTTAGACAACTTGCAACATTTCTTATTGAGGATGAACTGATTGAAAACAACTACTTTGACATAGGAATCGCAGTTTCCGCAGAGCAAGGGCTTGTTGTTCCTGTTTTAAGAGATGCGGATAAAAAGGATATTGTAACTTTACAGCGGGAGATATTCACTCTATCAAACAAAGTGAGAGAAAAAAAGATAACTCTTGAAGAGTTACAGGGTGGAGTATTTTCGATAACCAATCCAGGAAGTTATGGTGCACTCTTTGGAACACCAATATTAAATCCGCCCCAGAGTGGAATACTCGGGGTTTATACAATTGAGACTAAGCCTAAGGTAATTGAAGGAAGAATTGAAATAAGAAAACTTTGTTATCTTGCTTTAACCTACGACCACAGAGTCGTAGATGGCAAAGAGGCATCAACTTTTTTGAAAATAGTCAAAGATTATCTTGAAAAACCATCTTTACATCTTTTGGAGGTTTGAAATGGAAAAATTTGATCTTGTTGTAATTGGTAGCGGTCCAGGAGGTTATGTCTCAGCAATAAGGGCGGCACAGTTAAAGATGAAGGTTGCCCTGATTGAAAAGGATAACACTTTGGGGGGAACCTGTCTCAATGTCGGTTGCATCCCATCAAAGGTTATTCTTGAAGCGACTGAAAATTATTATAAAGCAAAGAACGATTTTCAAAAAATCGGGATGGAATTTGGTTCTTTAACCTTTGATTATAAAAAACTTATGGAGAGAAAAGATTTTGTGGTAAAGGAGTTGACAGATGGAATCTCGCTCCTTATGAAAAAAAATGGAGTTAAGGTTTTTAAAGGGATTGGCAAAATTATTTCAAGTGGCGTCGTTTCAGTTGAAAACGGGGGTAAAGAGGAAAAGATTGAGTGTGATAAGATTTTAATCGCAGTTGGAAGCAAAGCGATTGAGTTGCCCTTCCTTCCCTTTGATCATAAAAGAGTAATAGATTCTACAGATGCTTTAACTTTTGATAAAATCCCGGAGAAATTGGTTGTGATAGGGGCGGGTGCAATCGGGCTTGAACTCGGTAGTGTTTATAACAGGCTTGGAAGTAAGGTGATTTTTGTCGAACTTCTAAACAGGATTGCCCCTTTTGCGGAAAGTCAATCCTCTTTAATGCTTTCAAGATATCTCTCTTCTCAAGGGATGGAATTTAAACTTGAAAGGAAGGTAGTAAAGGGAGAAATAAAGGGGGAAAAAGTTTTTCTAACAATTGTTGATAAAAATGGAAGTGAAGAGATTCTTGAATCTGATAAAGTGCTTGTCTCTGTTGGAAGAATTCCAAACACGAGGGGACAGGGATTTGGAGAGATAGGGATAAAATTGGATGAGA
Organism: Candidatus Aminicenantes bacterium UBA4820; assembly: GCA_002402325.1. Classification (GTDB taxonomy): domain Bacteria; phylum Acidobacteriota; class UBA4820; order UBA4820; family UBA4820; genus UBA4820. The sequence continues at coordinate 385 of DHFQ01000076.1, read as the reverse complement.
AGGGAAGAAT
>DHFQ01000076.1:210-347 GCA_002402325.1 Candidatus Aminicenantes bacterium UBA4820 | reverse complement strand
GCCCATAAAGCATCTTATGAAGGGGTCTCGGCGGTTGAGAAAATGGCGGGAATGAAATCAAAGATAAATTACAATGCAATCCCCAATGTTGTATATACAAATCCTGAACTTTCACAGGTTGGAATGACTGAAGAGGA
>DHFQ01000076.1:0-197 GCA_002402325.1 Candidatus Aminicenantes bacterium UBA4820 | reverse complement strand
GCGAAAAATCCTGGAATCAAAGTGAAAAGCGGAAAGTCATATTTCAAAGCGAATGGAAGGGCAAAGAGTTTGCTTGAAGAGGATGGCTTTGTCAAGGTGATAGTTAAGGAGGAAAACAAAAAACTTCTTGGACTCCACATAGTTGGTCCAAAATCATCTGAACTTATTCATCTTGGAGCGATGTGCATTGAATTTGA
>DHFQ01000165.1 GCA_002402325.1 Candidatus Aminicenantes bacterium UBA4820 | reverse complement strand
ACATTATCATAGAGTTTTGACAGGGTGTCAATGGGTTTCTTGTTTTTTTTGTCCTTTTATGTTAAAAAGGAATTTCTGTTGGCGCTCGTAGCTCAATTGGATAGAGCGGCGGCCTTCGGAGTCGCTGGTTAGGGGTTCGACTCCCTTCGGGCGCGCCAGAAATGTTTTGTAGAAAGGATTGAAGATGGAATTTAAGTTTGAGGAACAAAATGGCTGTTTGAAGAAGTATTCATTTTTTGTAAAGTGGGAAGAGTGTGGAGGCACTTACAATGAGGCGCTCCTTGAGGTTGCAAAAGAGGCTGAGGTGCCTGGATTTAGAAAGGGGAAAGCCCCTCTTGAACTTGTAAGAGCAAAATTCAAGAATCCGATTGAGACTGAATTCATTGACCACTACCTTCCTAAAATAGCAAGTGAGATAATAGAAAAAGAGAATTTAAAAGTCTTTTCAAACCCTTTCGCTGACGGAGTAAAAATCAATTTTGGAAATAGTTTCAATGGGATATTCTACTTTGAACTTTACCCGGAAGTTGGAGAGATAAAGGCGGAGGACATTAAAATCAAGGTCTCAAAAAGGGAAGTTACAGAAGAACAGATTGATGAGATATATGAGGGATACCAACTTTCTCACTCAAAGGTAGTAACTATGGAAAATGAGGAGATTCAGGATGGTGATTTCGCTTCAATAAGTTATTCAAAAGAGGGAGAAGAGGAAAATAAGACAAAGTTTATAGCTTGTAGTGATGAAAGTAGTAACCCTCTTGAAAGATTTTTAGTGGGAAAAAAGTGTGGGGAAAGTTATGACTTTGAAATGGAGGAAGATTTAAAGGATATTTCAAAGGGTAAATACAAAGTTACAATTTCTAATGTTGTAAGAAGGGTTCTGCCTGAAATTGACGATGATCTTGCAAGGGTGTGTGGCTTTGAGACTCTTGATGCTCTAAAGGAAAACTCAAAAGAGAGGGCACAAATTGACAATGAAATGCTTATAAAAGAGGAAAGAGATGCAAAATTGATTGATGCCCTTATTGAAAAATATGATTTTCCTATCCCCCCATCCCTTCTTGAAAGTCAACTTAATAAGGATGCTGAGGAATTCGTAAAATCGGTTGAGAATTCAAATATGAACATTGATCTCAATACATTTGATTGGGAAAAATTCTTTGAGGAGAGAAAAAAAGTTGTTGAAAAGAGAATTAAAGGGTATTTTCTCGTTTCAAAACTTATTGAACAAGAACATATTGAACTCAAAGATGAAGAACTAAAAGAATTTCTTCAAAAGATAGCACAGAGGGAAAATTTAAATGTTGAAAAGGTAAAAGAGATTCTTGAAAAGAGTAATAAACTTGAAGAGATAAAATTCCGGCTCAGGGAAGAAAAGGCACTTGAAATTTTTTCTAAAAATGTTAAAATTGAGTATGTGGAGGATACCCCTAACAACATAGGAGGAGAAAATGCTGATTCCGATAGTCGTTGAACAAACAAATAGAGGCGAGAGAGCCTATGATATTTTCAGCAGGCTTTTAAAGGACAATATAATCTTTATTGGAGATGAGATTGATGACCACCTTGCAAACCTCGTGATTGCTCAACTTCTTTTTCTTGAGGCAGAAGACCCCCAAAGGGATATATGGCTTTATATAAATAGCCCGGGAGGACTTATAACAGCAGGGCTTGCAATTTATGATACAATGCAGTTTGTAAAGCCAGATATAAACACAATCTGTATTGGTCAGGCTGCTTCTATGGCAGCAATTCTTCTGGCGGCGGGAACAAAGGGGAAGAGATTTGCGTTACCACATTCGAGAGTTATATTGCATCAACCCTTAGGAGGAGTAAGCGGTCAGGCGACTGACATAGATATTCATGCTAAAGAAATTTTGAGAATGAGAGAGTTGCTTTTTAATATTCTTCAAAAACATACAGGTAAACCGATTGAAGAGATCAGGCGCGATTGTGATAGAGATTTTATAATGACTGCAGAAAATTCTCTTGAATATGGCATCATTGATACAATTTCAACACAACATACTCAAGGTAAATAAGTTGGAGGTTTTATGTATAAAAGATACATTGACGGAGACCACAGATGTTCCTTTTGCAACAAATCGCAAAGGGAGGTTAAAAAACTAATTGCAGGACCAAATGTTTTTATCTGTAATGAGTGCATTGACACTTGCATTGCAATTTTATCTGAAGATATAGGCACTCCTCAAAAGCAGGACTCTCTTGGTGGAAGAATTCCAAAACCAAGAGAGATTAAGGAATACCTTGATGAGTATGTAATTGGTCAGGAACTTGCAAAAAAAAGAATCGCAGTTGCTGTTTATAACCACTACAAAAGAATCTATTTTCCTAAAAAAACTGACGATGTTGAACTTCAAAAATCAAACATCCTTCTTATGGGACCAACTGGAACGGGAAAAACCCTCCTTGCTCAAACCCTTGCAATATTTTTGAATGTTCCTTTCGCAATAGCGGATGCAACGACCCTGACCGAGGCGGGATATGTTGGCGAAGATGTTGAAAATATACTCCTTAAACTTTTAAATGCAGCGGATGGAGATAAGTCAAGGGCTGAAAGGGGAATAGTCTATATTGATGAAATAGACAAAATTGCAAGAAAAAGCGATAGCCCGAGTATAACAAGAGATGTTTCCGGCGAAGGAGTTCAGCAGGCACTTTTAAAAATACTTGAGGGAACTATTGCAAATGTCCCACCTCAGGGTGGTAGAAAGCACCCTCATCAGGAGTTTATTCCCATCGACACTAAAAACATTCTTTTTATATGTGGAGGTGCTTTTGTTGGGCTTGAGAAAATTGTTGAGAAAAGAATTCACCAATCATCAATTGGATATGGTGGAACTCCAAACATAAACAAATCTGACAATTTGTGGGAGCTTTTATCTCAGGTCCAGCCTCAGGATATTATTCAATATGGAATGATTCCTGAATTTGTGGGAAGAGTTCCCATCGTTGCTCCGCTACACGATCTTGATAAAAACGCCTTAATGTTAATTCTCACTGAGCCAAAGAATGCCCTCGTCAAGCAGTTTCAAAAATTGTTTGACCTTGAAGGAGTAAAACTCACCTTTGCCCCTGAGGCTCTTGAGGCAATAGCCGATGATTCAATCAAAAGAAAAATAGGAGCAAGAGGACTTCGGATGATTCTTGAGGAACTTATGCTCGAATTGATGTATGATATCCCTTCGCAAAAGAATGTGAAAGAGATAGTAATAACAAAGGATACAGTTTTGAGAAAATCTGAACCCATCATAGTTGTTGAAAAGGCAGTGTAGAGGTTTTTATGCAGAAAGGTAGTTTTACACTTTTGCCTTTTATTGGATTAAGGGATATGCTCATCCTCCCTTATACGACAAAGCCTTTTCTCGTAGGGAGGAAAAGTTCTGTTTTAGCAATAGAATCTGCACTTCAATCCAATCAAAAGGTTTTTCTGGTTTTACAAAAAGATCCTTTAATAGAAAATCCGAGGGTCGAAGACCTTTATAGAATTGGAGTAATAGGAAAAATAACTCAATCGGTAAGGCTTCCAAATGGAAACATAAAACTTATTGTTGAAGGGACTGAAAGGGCAATAGCGGAAGATTACCTTTTTGATGCAGAATCCCCTTTTGCAACGATTTCAATTTTTGAAGATGTTGAAGTTGAGAATGCCCCTGTAGAACTCGCAATAAATGTGCATAGACTTTTTGAAGAACTTTCAAGGAAATTGGTTGCGACCGAAAATCAACTATCTGCTATAATTTTCAATCAGGATGACCTTAATGCTTTTTCTTTTCAGGTTGCAAGCGTCCTTCCCGTAAAAACAGAGATAAAGCAAAAAATTCTTGAGACAAGAACATTAACCGGGAGGCTTCGCTTGTTGAGAAAGGTTATCCTCGCTGAAATTGATAGAATCAACCTTGATGAAAAACTTGATAGAGAAGTTGAAAAGCAGATTGAAAAGGCACAAAAAGAGTATTACTTAACAGAAAAGATGAAAATGATCAAGAAGGAACTGGGAAGAGATGATAACTCCTCTGATGTTGATTTTCTCAAACAAAAAATTGATGAAGCAAATATGCCAGAATCAGCAAAGGAGAAGGCTATCGCCGAACTTAAGAGGCTTGAACTCATGCCAACGATTTCTGCTGAAGCAACAGTTTCAAGGTCTTATATTGAGTGGTTGATTTCTCTACCATGGAACAGGGTATCAGAAGATCACCTTGACATAAAAAAGGCAAGAAAAATCCTTGATGAAGACCATTACGGTCTTGAAAAAGTTAAAGAAAGAATAGTTGAGTTTCTTGCTGTAAGACAACTCTCGAAAGAAAATAAGGGAAATATTTTATGCTTTGTTGGACCACCTGGAACGGGAAAGACTTCCGTCGCAAAGTCAATTGCAAGGAGTATGGACAAGAAATTTGTAAGGCTTTCCCTCGGTGGGGTTAAAGATGAGGCGGAGATAAAGGGTCATAGACGAACCTATATTGGAGCCTTTCCAGGGCAGATTATCCAACTCTTAAAAAGGGCAGGAACAAAAAACCCACTTTTTCTTCTCGATGAAATTGATAAACTCGGTGCGGATTATCGGGGAGATCCATCATCTGCGCTTCTTGAAGTTTTAGACCCGGAACAAAACATTGAGTTTGTTGACCATTACATTGATGCACCCTTTGATCTTTCAAAAGTTTTCTTTATCACAACAGCCAATGTTACACACACAATTCCTTCTGCACTTCTTGACAGAATGGAGGTAATTTATTTTTCAGGTTACACCCTTCAGGAAAAGGTGGCAATTGCAGAGAACCACCTTTTTGAAAAGCAGTTAAAACTTCACGGGTTAACAAAAAAAGATATTGAAATGAACAAGGATTCCTACTCAACGATAATAAGCGAATACACGAGGGAAGCTGGTGTAAGAAATCTTGAAAGGGAGATTGCCTCAATAATGAGGAAAACAGCCCATATTGTTGTAAGGGATAAAACCCATCCCAAAATTATTATGACACCAGATAAGGTAAGAGACTTTTTGGGAACACAAAGGTTCAAAAATACCCCACTTTTAAAAGAGGATGAAGTAGGTGCATCAGTCGGGCTTGCCTGGACACAAAATGGCGGTGAAGTTT
>DHFQ01000043.1 GCA_002402325.1 Candidatus Aminicenantes bacterium UBA4820 | reverse complement strand
TGCAAATCAATATCGGATTTTGGGAAAAGACTTTCCCGTTGACTAAAGATATTGTTTAGTTTTATAATTTAAAATGGAGGTGACAAATGAACTGGAAAAAGATTTTTCTTGGAGGAATAGTCGCAGGTTTAATAATCAATGTGCTCGATTTCATTGTGGCATTTCTTTTGACTAACAAAATTTATAAGAATTTTGAGACTAAGGGACTTCTTGCTTCAGAACCAAGACTTCCTTTTATTCCACTCTGGATTCTGGGAATGTTTGTTATGGGATGTCTTCTTGCATGGTTTTATGCAGTTGCAAGACCAAGATTGGGTGCAGGACCACGAACCGCTCTCCTTGTGAGTTTTATTCTTGCACTTATGGTTCACTGCCCCTACAACTTTGCAGAGGCTTGCTGGGCTCCAACGGGAAGACTTCTCCCACTCATTCACATGGTCGCAGGTATAATTGAATATGTAATAGCGGGCTTTTTTGCAGCGTGGATTTATCAAGAAAAGGAAGAAAAAGCGAACTGAAACTAAAATAAATTTTTTTCGTATAACTTTAATTACTATTTTTAGAAAGGAGCAGTTCAATGTGTAGAAATTTTTTGTTGATCACGGTTTTATTTTTACTTTCAATGCCGATGGTTGCTCAACAGGTAACAAGAGACGCCGCGCCAGAAAAGTACAAATGGGATTTAAGCCAGATTTACCAAGACAAAGGTGAATGGAGAAAGGCAAAAGAGTCAATAGAGAATGAAATTCCTGTTCTTGCATCCTACAAAGGACATCTTGGTGACTCCTCACAAACTTTTTATCAAGCCTTGAGAAAATTTTCAGATGTGGACAAAGAGTTAAGCAGACTCCTCTCCTATGCAAGTATGCTTTATGATGAAAACACTAAAATTGCGGAGAATCTTGAACTATTGCAGGAGGGAGAAACGCTTGCGACAAAATATGGAATGGCAGTTTCCTACATCAGGCCTGAAATTTTGTCTCTCGATAAAGCAAAAATAGATCAATTTTTTAAAGAGGAGCCAAAACTTTCAGAATTTAAGATGTTTGTTGATAACATCGTAAGACTCAAAGACCACACATTGTCCCAATCTGAAGAAAAAATCCTCGCAAAGACTTTTGGCGATATGGCTCAAGCTCCAGGATCTGTCTTTGAAATTTTTGTTGATGGCGAAATGCCCTTTCCAGAGGTAACACTTTCAACGGGGGAAAAAGTTAAACTATCAAATTCCGCATACACTTATTACAGATCTTTGCCAAATCGTCAGGATAGAGACCTCGTATTCAAAGAATTCTGGGGTGCATATTCAAAGTTTAATTTAACACTTGGAACTACGCTCTACTCACACATCAAGACCCACATCTGTTCAAAAGATTTAAGAAAATATGACTCCTGTCTTGAATCCGCTTTATCAGGAAGCAACATCCCCACCTCTGTTTATAAACAGTTAATAAGCGATGTTCACGACAATCTTCCAACTTTGCACAGGTATCTTAAGTTAAGACAAAAGATGATGGGCGTTGATAAATTAAGGTATGAAGACCTTTACGCTTCAATAATTCCTCATGTTGATTTACATTACACCGCAGACGATGCGATGCATCTTACCCTTGAAGCAGTAAAACCTTTAGGGCAGGATTATGTGAACATTTTGAAATCGGGTTTTGAAAATAGATGGGTTGATTTTTATCCCGGAGAAGGGAAAAAGTCTGGTGCTTACAGTAACGGTTCGGTCTATGATGTTCACCCCTACCAACTTTTGAACTTCAACGGCAACTATGAGGATGTTTCTACTCTTGCCCACGAATCGGGACACTCAATGCACAGTTTCCTTTCAAACAAAAAACAACCTTATGTAACTTCTGATTACTCAATCTTTGTTGCAGAAGTCGCATCTACTTTGAATGAGAGTCTTCTTCTTGACTATATGCTGAAAAACACAAAGGATGATAATGTAAAACTGTTCATTCTTGGAAGTGCTCTTGACGATTTAAGACTGACACTTTTCAGACAAACTCTTTTTGCAGAATTTGAATTAAAAACCCACGAACTTGCTGAAAAGGGTGAGCCACTCTCTGGAAAAACTTTCAGTGAAATTTATCTCAATCTTTTGAAAACTTATTACGGGCACGATCAGGGCATTTGCGAAATAAATGATCTTTACTCAAATGAATGGGCATACATCCCTCACTTTTACTACAATTTTTATGTTTATCAGTATGCCACTTCTAAAGTTGCATCAAGTTATCTTTCAAAGAAAATCCTTGAAGAAGCATCAATGAAAAAGCCTGTAACCACTACAAGAGATGCCTATATCAATATGCTTTCCTCTGGTTCATCAAAGTATCCTATTGATCTTCTAAAAGATGCAGGGGTTGATATGACAACCTCCGCACCTTTTAAGGCTGCGATGGAGCAGATGAATAGGATAATGGATCAAATTGAGGCAATTTTAAACAAACAGCAACAAAAAAAATAATTGCTAAAAAAGTCTATTAAAGGGGGCAGAAATACTGCCCCTTTTTTTGTTGTATAATTTATCTATGGAGGTGAAAGATGGCACCTGTTATTTTTATTCATGGCTTTCCGCTTGATAGTTCAATGTGGGATGAACAGGTAAATTATTTTAAAGAAAAGTATAGTGTTTTTGCTGTGGATCTTCCAGGCTTCGGAAAAAATTCAATAGAAACACCAAATTCAATTGAGGGATTTGCAGAATACATCCAATCATTTATGAAACAACAGAACTTAAACAAAGCAATTCTCTGCGGATTTTCAATGGGTGGATACATAACTTTTGCTTTTTATGAACTCTTCAAAGAGAAAGTTGAGAAACTAATTTTTGTTGATACAAAGGCTAAGGATGATTCCCCTCAAGCAAAGGCAGGAAGAGATTCTTCAATAAATGAAACTTTTGATAAAGGAATAGAGTTTTTTATTGAAAGTATGCCTCCGACGCTTCTTTCAAAAAAGTCTTTAAAAGAAGGAAAGGTTGTATCAAAGTTGAGAGACATCATTTCTCATCAAAAAGAAGAGACAATTATTAAAGCGCTTACTGCAATGAAAGATAGAAAGGATAGAAGTTATATCTTGAAAGAAATAGATGTCCCAACACTTTTTGTTTGCGGGAAAGAGGACATTCTTACCACAAAAGAAGAAATGGAGGAGATGGCAAAAGAGGTCAAAAATTCAAGGTTTGAAGTGATCAAAGATTGTGGCCATTTAACCCCTATGGAAAATCCTGAAAAATTTAATAGAGTCTTAAAATCATTTTTAGAGGAGGAGATAAAATGAAAAAGGTAGTCTCATTTTTAATTCTTTTTTCAATTGTTCTTGTCTTTGCTGAATTGCCCCAAACATACATTTCCCTTACAGAGCCAGCAAAATATTACTCTCTATCAAAACTGCTTGATGGAAGAATGTCAACAAGAAATTTCTCAAACAAGCCTTTAACTTTAACAGATGTTTCTACCCTTTTGTGGTCTGCAGATGGGATAACGGCTTCGGGAAAACATAGAACAATTCCGAGCGCTGGGGCTTTGCATCCCTTAGAAATTTACATCCATATTTCAAATGTAAAAGATGTAAAACCGGGCGTCTATCGTTATTCAAGAGAGAAAAATGCAATTGAACTTATTTCAGACGGCGATAAAAGGCAGGAGATAATTGGTAATGCTGTAAGGCAGGAGTGGATTAAAGAGGCATCTGCGCTTATCTTAATAACATCGGTCAAATCAAAGACAGAGTCAAAATATAAAGAGAGAAGCGGTAAGTTTGTTTATTTAGAAGGTGGAGCCGCTATGCAGAATGTCTATCTAATGGCTGAATCCTTGGGGCTTGGAACCTGTGCCGTTGGGTCTTTTGACGAAGTAAAAATAAAGAAAATTTTTTCTTTAAAGGATAACGAAGAACCGATAATCCTTATGCCAATTGGAAGCATTTAAAATATTGATATTACAGATTGCAAAATGAATCTCCACTCCTTTCAGGANNGAGGGGAGGTTTCCTTGACACTTTCTCTCCCTCTCAGGGGGAGAAGAAGAGGGGATTTCCTATACTGCCTCCCTTGAGATGGAAGGAGATTTTCTCTCCTTCGCCACTTTGTAAGAAAAACGGTAAGTGGAAAACCCTCTCTACTCTCTCCCTTTGTCAAGGGTGAGAACCGCTCTTTCCCCCTGAAACCCCCTTTTTATGCTGCTGTTTCAAATCCTTTAAAGAAATAAAGCGTTGAGCATCGGATTCATTCCGTGCGAAACGCATACTTTGTGGGGGGTATTCAGTGAAGCGAAGC
>DHFQ01000005.1 GCA_002402325.1 Candidatus Aminicenantes bacterium UBA4820 | reverse complement strand
GATTTTGGGGGATGAACATTTTCTTGAATCTATAATTTCCTCCTGTTATAATTTAACTTAATTAAATTTATGGAGGTTTTCGTGAATGCGATATTGTTTGAGGATTTAGTACCGATATTACAAACTGCTGTTGGTCCTGTTATTTTAATTTCGGGAATAGGGCTTATTGTCCTTTCACTTACAAACAGATATGCAAGGGTATTTGATAGAACACATTACATTTCACAAAGATTGTCTCAGGCTTCAAAAGATGAGTATGCAAACTTTGCTTCGCAACTTAAGTATCTTTTAAAACAGGCAAGGATGATACGAATGTCTTTGACTCTTGCAGCATTGAGCGTCTTTTTTACGGCACTTATGGTTGCAACAATTTTCATCTGTGCCTTCTGGCAGTTGGGCTTTCCAAATATAATTGCGGGGCTCTTTATAACCTGTATGATCTGCCTTATCGGTGCACTTATTTACTTTCTTGCCGATATAAATATGTCTCTAAAAACATTAAAATTGGAAGTAAAGGCACTCAAAGATGAAAAATAAAATTTGCTATAGAACTGAAAAATGATGGTGGACTAATTTTGTAATTCCAATACGAAAGTCATCACGATGAAGAAATAGAGGAAAAGACAAAAACTGTTGCAGTTTCCATCCTTATAGTAACTGGTTTGCTTGGTGCAATTCTTTACTTTTTCTTCCAGAGATATTTTATTGTTTTATTTGCAATTGCGAGTGCTTCAGGATCGCCGTAGGAATCAATTTTTCAAGAAAAAAAGTAAATTCGTTCAAGGTTCCACAAAGATTTTTCTTAAGTTTATTAACTTATCTCTGAACCTTGCAGCATCCTCATACCTGTACTCCTCTGCCGCCTTGAACATCTCTTTTTCTGTCTTTTCTATTTCTTTGGCAAGTTCCTTTGCATCGTAGGGAAGTTGCGTTTCTGCGACTTTGTCTATATCAACATAATCCATTTCAAATATGCTTGAAAGGACGGAATCAATTTCTTTGACAATACTTTGTGGAGTGATTCCATTTTCTTCATTGTAAAGTCTCTGTTTTTCCCTTCTTCTGTTTGTTTCCTCTATAGCCCCTTTAATTGCATCAGTCATCCTATCGGCATATAAAATTACCTTCCCTTCTACATTTCTTGCACATCTACCCATAGTCTGAATCAAAGAACTCTTACTTCGTAAGAATCCCTCTTTATCAGCATCAAGGATTGCAACCCTCGTTACTTCTGGCAGATCAAGCCCCTCTCTTAATAGGTTGACACCCACTAAAACTTCAATATCCCCCTTCCGCAATTTCTTTAAAATTCTAACTCTTTCAATTGTATCAATATCGCTGTGAAGATATTCTGCTTTTAAACCCAACTCTTTAAAATACTTCGTAAGTTCTTCAGCCATCTTTTTTGTGAGTGTGGTAACAAGAACCCTCTGGTTTTTTTTAAGTACCTCCATGCACTCATTATACAAATCTTCAACCTGCCCCTCCGCCTTTCGTATCTCAATTGCTGGATCCATAAGCCCAGTTGGTCTTATAACCTGCTCTGCTGTGATTCCTCCTGCCTGCTTTATTTCCCACACCGCTGGAGTTGCAGAGACACAAATAATTTGGGGAGATAGGGCAAAAAACTCCTCGAACCTTAAAGGTCTGTTATCAAGTGCTGATGGTAACCTGAAGCCGTAGTCAACAAGAGTCGTCTTCCTGCTCCTGTCGCCTTTATACATACCGTGAAGTTGGGGAACCGTTATGTGTGATTCGTCAATGAAAATAATCGCATCCGTAGGAAGATACTCAATCAAGGTTGGAGGAGGTTCTCCCTCGTTTCTCATCGTTAAATACCTGCTATAATTTTCAATACCGTTGCAATATCCTGTCTCTGCAAGCATCTCAAGGTCAAATTGTGTTCTCTGCAAAAGCCTTTGTGCCTCAAGAAGTTTTCCCTCTTCGGTCAACTCCTTAACCCTTTCTTCAAGGTCATTTTTTATCATCTTTATTGCATTATCAATCATCTCTTTTGGAGTAGCGTAGTGGGTTCTCGGATAGATCGTTATTTCATCAAGTTCTTCCCGTATTTCCCCGGTTAAAGGATCAACTACAAGGATTCTTTCAATATCATCATCAAACATCTCAATTCGGTAGACTTCCTCTTCATAAGAAGGATATATCTCAACCACATCACCAAGAACCCTGAAACGACCCCTTTCAAGAAATGCGGAAGTTCTCGTGTAAAGAAGGTCAACAAGCTTTCTTAAAAGTTTTTGTCTATCAAGTTTTTCACCCTTTTTTATAGTTATTGTCATTCCGTAATATGTCTCTGGCTCGCCCAAACCGTATATACAGGAGACAGAAGCAACGATAACAACATCTCTTCTTTCCCTCAAGGCACGGGTTGCCGAAAGCCTCAATCGGTCTATCTCTTCATTTATTGTTGCCTCTTTTTCAATGTAAGTATCAGTCGTCGGAATATATGCCTCTGGCTGGTAGTAGTCGTAGTAGGAAACGAAATATTCAACCCTGTTTTCAGGAAAGAACTGTTTGAACTCACCGAAAAGTTGAGCGGCAAGAGTTTTGTTGTGGGCAATTACGAGCGTTGGTCTTTGCAACTCCTCAATCAATTTAGCCATTGTAAAAGTTTTTCCAGAGCCTGTTACGCCAAGAAGGACAGAAACTTTCTGCCCTTTCTCAACAGATTTTTTAAGGCTATTTATCGCGGAAGGCTGATCACCTTCAGGTTCAAAGGGAGCAACCAGTTTAAACTTCTTCAAATTAACCTCCAGAAGATATTTTAACGCAAAAAAGAGAAAAGGCATCCCCAAATTTGATATTGGATTATAATTTTGTTCAATGTTCTTAAATTCTATGAATGTCCTAATCTATGGTTGTTCACTTCCTCATCTCTTTAAAATAATTTTTCCTGTCTCTTGTATAAATTTGATGACAAGGTAAACCCAAAATCCGCCATTGCATCAACTCCTTATTGTTAAAGGATAATACTAATCATCGACTTAAGAGGAAACAAC
>DHFQ01000072.1 GCA_002402325.1 Candidatus Aminicenantes bacterium UBA4820 | reverse complement strand
TAAAAAACTTTTTGGACAGCCCCGGAGACAAAGAGGGGGTTTCTAAAGTTGTAACCCCACCTTTTTCCTCCCCTGAGATGGGAGGAGATAACTGAAGCCTGCGGCTACGACAGCGCTACCAACCATTTTTTTGAATTTTTTAAAATTGTGTTATACTTTTTTTTTATATTGATTGTAAAGGAGGAAAGATGACCGAGTATAAAAGCTTTACTTTAAGCGAGAATGAAAAAAAAGACCTTCTTGAGAGATTTGTAAGATATTGCAAGATAAACACGAGATCGAGCGAGACTTCAGAAACATTCCCTTCTACAAAAGAACAATGGGATTTATTGAATCTTTTAAAAAAGGAACTTGAGGAAATTGGGCTTGATGAAATTACGCTGGATGAACACGGCTACCTTTTTGCTACAATTAATTCAAGCAACGGGGTTGAAAATGCTCCTGTCCTTGGTTACTTTGCCCATGTAGATACATATCCCGGGACGAGTGGTGAGAATGTTAATCCACAAATAATAGAAAATTATGATGGAAATCCTATCCACCTTCCAACTAATGGAATTACTATAACGGAGGATGATAGCCCATATCTCAAGCAGTTTGTTGGACACACTGTAGTTACAACCGATGGTTCAACTCTCCTTGGTGCTGATGATAAGGCTGGGATTGCTTCAATTATGGAGATGGCAAAATTTTTTATAAACAACAAGGAAATTCCCCATCCAAAAATCAGAATTTGCTTTAGCCCCGATGAAGAGACTGGTAGAGGGATGGACTTTTTTGATACAAAGAAGTTTGGTGCAGACATAGCATATACGGTAGATGGCTCTGTCCTTGGCGAGATAGAAACGGAAACTTTTTGTGGGGATTCTGCTACCGTAACGGTAACGGGATACGACATTCATCCTGGACTTGCAAAGGGTAAAATGAAAAATGCAGTGAGAGCCGCTGCAGATTTTATAAAAAACCTTCCAGAGAACTCTCTTCCTGAAACAACCGAAAACAAAGAGCCGTATATCCATCCTATAGCACTAAGCGGAGAGGTCGGACAGGTTGTCGTAAAATTCATTTTAAGAGCCTTTAGCGATGAAGAATTGGAGGAAAGGACAAAAGAACTAATTAGAGTCGCAAAAGAAACTGAAAAGAGATGGGAAGGAGTTTCTTTCGAAGTAAAAGTTGAAAAAGGATACAAGAATATGAAGGTAGTTTTAGATAAATATCCAAAAGTTGTCGCCATCGCAAAAAAGGCTATAAAAATGTGTGGAGTGGAACCTTATGAAGGTTACATAAGAGGTGGCACTGATGGTTGCAGACTTTGCTTTATGGGGCTTCCAACTCCAAACATATTTAACGGCGCGCTATGCTTCCACGGAGTTAAAGAGCACATTTCATTAGAGTGGCTTGCAAAATCTTCAGAAACCATAAGAAATCTTGCTTTTCTCTGGGCAAAAGAGGCAAATTTAGTTTAATACTGCCTTATATTGCGGTAAAAGAAAACAAAAACGCAATCTCTGGGAGTTGATAAATTTGTAAAAATAAAGTATATAAAGTAGATGGTGATATAGATGAAGACTATTATTTTAAATGGAAAAAAAGTCTCTTGCACCGTTAAAAGAAGTGCTAAATCTTCTGCTATATGGCTTAAAATGGAAGATGAAAATGGATTGGTTGTCATTTTGCCAAAGGGAAGAAAATCTACTATCATTCCTCGAATTTTGAAGCAAAATAAAGATTGGGTTCTAAAGATGATCAAATTGCGAGAGGAAAAACTCAAAAGTGCACTCCCCTCTCTTGAAAATTCAAAAGTTATTGTTTATAGGGGAAGAAAAGTCAACATCAAAGTCAAGAATGTTGCATGCCCAAAACCAAAAGTAAGGCTCATAAACAACTCTATAAAAGTGGTTATGCCCAAAAATTCAGAGGAAAATTTATCCGATATAGTAACAAACTGGCTTAAAGAACGAGCGTTACTCTTTTTCTCAAGAAGGGTTGAATATTTTGCCGGAAAACTGAATGTTAAGTTTGGAACAATCAGCATAAAAGATCAAAAAACAAGGTGGGGCTCGCTAAGCTCTAAAGGAAATCTTTCTTTTAATTGGAGACTGCTCTTTGCCCCTCCAGAAGTTTTAGACTATGTCGTTGCTCACGAGGTTTGCCACTTTAAGCATTATGATCATTCAGACAGATTCTGGCGACTTTTAAAAAAAATAATCCCAAATTATGAAAAATATAGGGAATGGCTTCAAGAAAACGGTGTTTTACTAAAAATGTAGGGTTTTTATTTTTGAAAATCCTCGTAGGAAACCTCCCCCCAGTCTTGATTGGAACCACCTTCCCTGGGAAGTGAGCTTTCTATAAAAACAATCTTATTATAAAGACGATTAAAATGAATACAACATTTGCAATGAGAATGGGAAGAAGGTAGGGCAATTCAAGAAGATCAACCAATTTTTTTCTCTTTGCAAAGTGATATGGAATTGTAATATAGACGAAGATGGCAGACAAAAAGAGAAAAACCCCGGCGGGCTGTGCTTTAATAGCTTGAATTATTTTTCCATGCATTAAAAGGGCAAACGAAGTCGTCATTCCGCAGGATGGACAGGGTTTATGAAACATCAAATAAAAACCGCAGGGAGGAAGCCCCAATTCTTCATGAGTTCCTACTCCCCCACTTTTAGGAATTAACAAATAGGCTAAAAAGAGAATGATTGGAAGTGAAATCAACAAAAATGAATATCCAAGATAGTCATAAAATTTAAGAGAGGACTTCTCTTTCATTTTGAGATAGAAATCGCATCAAGAATTACATTGATGGAAGTGGGGTCTGGAAGTAAAAAGAAATGGCCATAAAAAGAGTTGTCTTTTGACCTGAAGTAGGTTTCAATTACAAGTGCCTCATTGCTAACTTCTGCGATCTCAATTAATAAAAGATCAACTATTGCCTGTGCCATATCAATTGAAAACGAGGGAATTGAAGGAACAAGTATTTTTTTTATTATGTAACACATAGCATTGAGGTAGGTTGATGTAAGAATGTTACCAACCTCTTTTAGAGCGCTTATCTGCATTTCACCAAAGGCTAAATCTTTATCCGGGAAAAGGATTTTCACAAGTTGTTCCGCTGAGTTCTTTGGCATCGCAATTAGCATATTTCCCCTTGCGTCGCCGAAAATTCTAAACAACAAGCCTACAACCTCCTCTTCTGGTCCTCCGAGTCTTTTAACCACATCTTTAAAGGGAAGAAGAGAAACAGTAGGAACTTCAAGCATTATTAGTTTATTTGTCATCTGATGAAGGGCGGTTACAGCATTTCCTGCACCAATATTGCTAATTTCTTTTAAAGAATCAAGGTCTTTATCATTGAGCCTTAAAAACATTCATCGCCTCCGCTTCATTTTTAGTAAAAGATAACCCATCCAGAATAAAGACTATATCTCCAGAAGAAAGAAGCGCTCCACCGATCAAGTTTGGAACTCTCTCAAGCGGTTTTCCAAAAGGAAGAATGACAACTTTTTCTGTTTTAAAAACCTCTTCGACAAGAAAGACCTTCTCTATATCGGGAAAATTCAATCCAATTGCGGTCCCATCCCTGCCGACTGCAGACAGTCTAAAGTTGAGGATTTCTATAAATCCATCTCCAACCCTCAATTTTTTTTCCCCTTTTACCCATTCAACTGGATACTCTTTTAAAGGATAAAGTTTCTTTACCTGCGAAGTTGGAATTGCAAAAGGAGTTTTATTTTTCCATGAAAAAACGAGAACTTCTGTCAATGTTACAGCACTCGGGAACACAAGATAGAATGTTGTCCCCTCCCCTTTTTCACTCGTCATTTCAAGAGTTCCACCAAGAGATTCAACCGATGCCTTTACAACATCAAGTCCAACTCCCCTTCCTGATATTTGTGAAACCTCTTTTTTCGTGGAAAATGATGGGAGTGTTATCAAATCAAGTATTTCCCTTTCAGAAAGAGTGTTAGCCCTTTCTATCGTTATAAGCCCATTCTTGATGGCATTTGCCTTTATTGCTTCATAGTCAAGTCCCCTTCCATCGTCTGAAAAGGCTATTGTAAGTTTTTCGCCATCTCTTTTGATGGAAAGAACAATTTTTCCCTCTTCCTCTTTTCCTTTCTTCTTTCTCTCCTCTTTACTTTCTATTCCGTGGTCAACACCGTTTCTTATCAAATGCGATAAGGGATCAAGTAACCTTTCAAGAAGAACTTTATCAACCTTTTCACCTTTTCCTTCAACCGTGAATTTGACTCTCTTTCCCGTTTTGTTTGAGACATCCCTTAAACATCTTTCACATCTTTCAATCAGAGAATCAAATGGAACAAGCCTTGTTTCAAGGATTCCATTATAAAGTTGTTCAAGAAAACTTCTGTGGCTTTCAATCCAGAATTTCTGCCTTTTTCCCTCTTCCTTTGAAAGAGATCTTTCAAGGTTGTTTAGATGATAGATTAAATGGGTAATTTTAAATAGAAAATCATCAAGAGATTTCGCAGGTATTTTTAAGTATGAGATAAGAGATGATTCAATGCCCTTCTCCTCTTCTTCCTTTTTTTCAACTGTAACATTTATAACCTCTGGAAGAGTTTCAACCGTCTTTCCTATTGCGTTTAAGTCTGCATTTTCTTGTAAATAAAATTCGGCTGATTTTAATCCTTTTGATTGAATTTCCTCTATGGTTGGGAAAATTTCAGCATCCTTCTCAAAAGATTTTATTTTTTGAAAGACAATGAGAAGTCTTGCAGCAGGAAGGGAAGAATTTGGGTCAATCTCAACCTTGATTGTAGAAACTTTTTTGAGAGGTTCTTCTTTTACCTCTCTTTTTAAATCTTCAACTTTTGCCAGAGGTTCATTTGGAATATTGGATTTTTGTTTTTCATTTAGCCACGATGAAACATCTTCCTCAAAACCTTCATCACTTCCCCTTTTTTCTACCGCTTGAAAAAGAGACTCAAGAATGTCCGTTCCTCTTAAAGCCCTTTCAACCATAACTGTCTCAATTCTCTCACCATTTCTCCATTTTGAAAGTAGATCCTCAAGAGAATGAGCCACTTTGGAAGTTGCCTCAAACCCCATAGAAGAAGCCATTCCTTTTAACGAATGGGCACTTCTAAAAAGGCTTGATATTGCCTCACCGCTCAAATTTTCTTCATTTTTTAAACCTTTTGTAAGGTTTGAAAGATGTTCTCTGCCTTCACTCAAATAAAGTTCAATATATTTTTTTAAATCCATCTAACCTATTGGTGAGAATTAACAACAGCATCAATTACTTTTAAGACCTTTTCTGCCGAAAATGGCTTAACTATAAAATCTTTTGCACCAGCAGCGATAGATTCAATAACGAGGGCTTCCTGCCCTAACGCTGAACACATAATTATTTTTGCCTTAGGGTCTAATTTTATTATCTCCTTTGTCGCTTCAATCCCATCCATCTGAGGCATAACAATATCCATTGTTACAATGTCGGGTGATACTAAAGAATATTTTTCAATAGCCTCCTCACCATTTGCCGCCTCACCAACAACTTCGTATTTACCTGAATTTACAAGGATGTCCCGTATCATAGCCCTCATAAACATTGCGTCATCAACAATCAAAACCTTATAAGCCATTTTACCTCCCGGCTCTTCCATATCTTATTACACTTATCGTCTCTTCTTCAAGTAAAGCGCAAAAATTTGAAACATTCAAAATGGAAATAAAAATATCTTGAGATGGGTACAAACCCGTATAGATTCCCTCTTCCTTTCTTTCAACAATTTTGAGTTCGTTGTAGTCAATTATTCTTTCAACGGAATCAACCTCCAGAAGGAGATTGTCAAACTTTGCAAGTCTAACATAGACAGATGATTTACTTTCTTCTAAATCACCAAGGAAGTAACTCATTGAAACGATTGTTAAAATTGCTCCCCTCCAGAATGTCGTTCCAACTATAAAGGGAAAACTGAATGGAGATTGATGAACATCCTGAACTTCCACAATCTCCATCACCTCTTTTGAAGGTATGCCTATAAATTTATTGTTAACCTTTAAAACAATTAGTTTAGCCATCTTTACAACTTGAACTTTTCTATCAATCCTTTTAAAATATTTGATTCCTCAAGAAGAGATTGAGCCTCTTTGTTTATCTCTTCCATACTTGCGGTTATCTCTTCTGTCGCTGCTGAGACCTCTTCACTCCCGGCAGCATTCTCTGTTGCAATTTCCTGAATCTCCTCCATCGCTCCCAGAAGTTGCGAGGCTATCGTTGCAAGGGTATTTGCCTCATCTGAAATTAAAACAACAGCACTTCTTGTTGAAGAGGTTGATTCTCTAATAGTGTCAAAGGCTGATACAACCGCCTCAACTTTTTCCTGACCGTTTTTTGCTGACACCTTTGTTGAATCCATATATTTTGCAACATCTTCAGTTTTTTTCGAAATTTCGAGGGCAAGTTTTGAAATCTGTTCTGCGAGGTCTTTGGTGTTTTCCGCAAGCCTCCTTACCTCTTCTGCTACCACTGCAAAACCTCTTCCTGCTTCCCCCGCCCTTGCTGCTTCAATTGTTGCATTCAGGGCGAGTATGTGGGTTTGATGGCTAACCATTGCTATCGCTTCAACGAGTGAATTTATTTCCAGCGAATGAACCTTGAATGTGTCAACCTGTGTTGCTGTTTCCTCAACATTTTTCAGAATATCTCCCATTGCTTTATGAGCCTCGTAGGCTGATTTTGAGCCATCTTTGACATTTGCGTCTGCATCTTTAGCCGCCTCTTCAGTCTCTTTTGATTTTTCTGCAATTGTTGCTGATGATGTTGAAATGTTATGACTCAAAGAGAGGGATTTCTCAACAGTTTGAGCCTGTATTTCAGTCCCCTTAGCGGTATTTTGAACATTCGCTGCAACTTCTGATGCTGCTGCAAGGACTTCAGAAGTTGATGTTGAAAGGCTCATTGTAGCATTGGTTATTAAGGTTGTGCTACTTTTGACCTGACCAACAATATCCCTTAAATTTTTGATCATCACCTTAAGAGAATTAGCAAGAACTCCTACCTCATCTGAACTTTCCACTTTCACCTCGCCGCTTAAATTCCCCTCTGCAACCTCTTCACTCACCTTTGCAAGTTGTTTCAAATTCTTTGTTAAAAGTTGAGAAACCACAATTGCAAATAGCGCAGCAACTAAAAGCCCTATGAAAACCCTCAAAAGGTTGTTCCAGAAAAGAGGAAATGTGCTAAGAAGGTCCATAAAAATTCCGATAACTATTGGAATAAAAACAGCAAGTATGAAGGCTAAAGCGAGTTTACTTTTCATATTCATTCCTTACTCCCTTTAAAACGATAAATCCTTGAATTTATATCAACCACATCCCATTCATCTTTATTTAACTTAATTCTTTCAACCTTTCCTAAAACCATAAGCGAACCTTTTTTTAAGCACTTTTTCAAATTTGAGACACATTTCATTTGCGCCTCTTCCTTCAAATAAATAAAGAAATTTCTTATTAAAACCAGATCAATCCCCTTTGCAGGAATTGTCTGAAGCAAATCGCAACAGGAAAAAAGAATCTTATTCAGAACTTCCTCCTTAAAAGAAAATGCGTTACCTACCTCTTTAAGGTAACTCTTTATTTCATTTTTGTAAAGAGGGGAAATTAATTTTTGACTTAATTTTTTGTTTTTTATCTCTTTGAGTATAGAAAGATTCCTATCCATCGCAATGACGATAAAATCATCAAACAATGAACTTAACATCATTGCAAGAGAGAGTGGTTCCTCACCACTGGAACAAGGGGAACTCAAGGTTACAAATCTCTTTTTTTTTAAAGTTTTGTCATTTGATAGAATTTCTTTAATCTTTTCAAAAACATCCCTATTTCTAAAGAACTCCGTCGTTGGAATAAAAAGTCTCTTTTTTGCAAACTCTCTCTCTTTTTCATCCTTTTTAATAAAGTTCAGATAGGAGGAAAGGTCATCAAATCCAAGAGAATTTGCTCTTACCAAAAATCTTCTTGATAAAAAATTTTCTCTGTAATCTAAAATATCAATTCCACAATTTTTTTTGAGAAACTCTCGCAATTCTTTAAGTTCACTCTGACTTAGAAGTTTCACGCTATTCATAGATGTATCTCATCTTTTCGGCAAGAACCTTCTTTCCATTTTTTTTAAAAGTTATTGCAACTTTCCTTTCATAATTTCTAAACATTCTGGGAGTTCTAAGGGCGGAAAGAGTTCTCCTTAAGGAAATTTTTTCACCATCATCTCTTGAAATTGCAACATTTATAGTTCTTTCAGGATCAGGGATTTCTATTGGAAAGTCGGTTCCAAAAAGAACCTTTCTTCTGTTTTTGATAAGAGAATTTAGAAGATATGATTTTTTAAATCTCTCCTCCCCCAATTTTTTTAAAGCCCACTCTTTATCTGAAAGATAATGGGTTGGTTGAAGAGAAAATGTCAAATTTGTTTTATGAAGTCTTAGAAGCAAATCATCAGGTGTAACCTGTAAATGCTCAAGTCTGATTTTTGTTTTTACACCATTTAATGATTCGTATCCATTCAAAAACTCCTCAAGTGCCCTGTCTCCAATTATATGAAATGCTATTTCGAACTTTCTCTTTTTAGCCTCCGATATAATCTCCTTGATTTCTTTAGAGTCAAAAAGTAGAAGTCCTTTTGATTCTTTTTTTGTTAAATAAGGGTCTCTAAGTGCTGCCCCATCCGAACCTAACGCCCCATCAAGAAAGATTTTTATTCCCAGAACCTTAAATTTATCACCGTTGTATAGTTTTGATGGAAACTCATCCCCTTTTGAAAATTTTAAAAAGGCAAGAAGGGGAAGATCAATCTCCCCCTTTCTGTCCATTTCTGAAAGTATTTCCTCTTCAGATTTAGTGAGCATCATATCTGTTGCGCCCGATAAAAAGTTCTCTTCAAGAATCTTCGTTGCTTTTTTAAAGTGCCTCTTTTTTGTAGAGATTGACGGTTCTTTAATTTTAGAGGCTATTTTTTCCATCATTTTATCAACCGCTACACCTGTTAATTCCCCATTTACTTTTTCAAAAAAGCCACCTTCTATAGTGGATGAGTTATTAAGTCCGCTCTCTCTTATTGCAAGTGAGTTCACTATTGCCGAGTGGTAATCAATCCTTACAAGAAAAATTGGATTATCTGGTGCAATTTTATCAATTTCTTTCAAAGTGGTCTTCTTTTCCCATTGATTCTGATCCCAGCCAAAACCAGAAACCCATTCCCCTTTATTTCGATTCTTTAACCCCTCTTTGAGTCTTAAGTAAAATTGTGATACAGATGAAACCCCTCTAAAATCTATCTGTTCGGTCGCCGCTCCAAGTTGAGATAGATGACCGTGATGATCCCATAAAGAGGAGACAATGACCTCTTTCCTTTTAGCCTTTATCTCTGGCATATTCAAGAGCCTTTGAAAGATCCTTAATTATATCCTTTACATTTTCAATTCCAAGGCTTATCCTTATTCCACCAGGCTCAATACCAGCCTTCAGTTGCCGTTCTATAGGAATTGGAGCATGAGTCATTGATGAGGGATGTTCAACAAGCGTTCTGATGTTTCCAAGCGAAACAGCAAGGGTTATTGCAAGGGCGTTTCCTGCAATATGATTCATCATCGCTCTTCCCCTTTTTTGAGCCTTTTCTGGTTTTCCTTTTAAAACAAAATAGATCATTATGCCTGGGGCGAACTCCCCATCGCAACTTACCATCTGCTTTTTTGCAATTTCATATTGTGGGTGGCTCTTCAATCCCGGGTATATAACCTTCTCCACAAGAGGGTGCGTTTCAAGAAATTTTGCAACTTCCATTGCGCTTTCCATCTGTTTTTTAACTCTAATTGCAAGGGTTGGCAAGCCATAAACGAGAATTTGCCAACTATTTTTTGCAGAAAGTGGAGAACCAAAATCCTTCCTGAAAAGAAGAACCCGATTTTCAAGTTCTTTAGGACCAATCCACGCTCCCCCCATATCAGTTCCAAAACCTCCAATATCTTTCGTAAGAGAATGCACTACAATGTCAGCCCCAAGATTTAAAGGCCTTTGACAGTAGGGAGTTGCAAATGTGTTATCAACAATCAGATAAATTTTTTCTTTTGACTTTTTTGAATCAATAACATCTCTAACCTTTTTTAAGTCAATTATTTCAAGCGTCGGATTTGATGGAGTTTCGAGATAGACAATTTTGACACTTTCATCAATCGCCTTTGAAAGCTTATTAGTATCCTTTAAATCCACCCACTTGACATTTATCCCGAGGTTTGGAATCCAATTTGCCAAAAGAGAGTAGGTGCAACCATAAAGAGTTGGGTGGGCAATAATTGAGTCGCCACTTTTTAATATAGACAAAATCGAACAGGTTATTGCAGCCATTCCAGTTGCGAAGGCAACAGCACATTCTCCCTCCTCCTGAAGGGCAAGGTTATCTTCAAGCATAGAACGGGATGGTTCATCAAGCCTTTCATAAATTAAAATTGGCTGTTTTTTATGTCTATCAAATTCAGGGTTTGCAAATTGTATAAAGCCTTCCGCTCCCCTTTCTGCGCTTTCAAGCCTGAAGGCTGCGGATGATGAAATTGGTGGAGTCATATGGTCTTTGTAATCCCAGTGGACAGAGTAAAAATCTCCATGAATCAATCTTGTTTCCTTGTGATAATCGTTTTTAAAATTTCTCTTCTTCATTTTATAATCCTCCATAGATGGATTATAAACGATTTTTCCATTTTTTGCACATAATTAATAATGTCCCAAAATCCGATATTGATTTG
>DHFQ01000130.1 GCA_002402325.1 Candidatus Aminicenantes bacterium UBA4820 | reverse complement strand
TCATCAACGGCATTCCCCTTTTATTCATAGAAACTAAAGCAGCATCAAAAGTAGAAGGAATGAGCGAAGCACTGGAACAGGTAAGACGCTACCATCGCGATTGTCCGGAGCTCCTTGCCGTTCTGCAGGCTTATGCCATAACCCACATCTCAAAATATTACTACAGCGGCACATGGAACACCTCCGAAAAGCTGCTCTTCAACTGGAAGGAGGAAGAAGGAGGCAATTTTGAGCATCTCATCAAGACCTTTTTCGACAGGGAACGAATTCTGAAACTGATTACCGATTTTATCCTCTTTACCCGTCAGGACGATGAGTTAAAAAAGGTGGTACTGCGGCCGCATCAGATGAGAGCCATTGACAAAATTGTTGAACGTGCAAAGAATCCAGAAAAACATCGGGGGCTGGTGTGGCATACACAGGGCTCGGGCAAAACTTATACTATGATTGTTGCAGCACAGAAGATTATCGAGAATCCACTCTTTGAAAATCCTACTGTTATTATGCTGGTGGATAGGAACGAACTTGAAAGTCAACTCTTTGCAAACATCACTGCAGTAGGTATTGGGAATGTAGAGGTTACTGAGAGCAAAAAAGACTTGCGGGAACTGCTTTTAGACGATAGACGAGGCCTTATCGTTACCATGATTCACAAGTTTGAAAATATGCCAGAAAACATAAGCACACGTGACAATATTTTTATACTGGTTGATGAAGCTCACAGAACTACCGGTGGAAAGCTTGGTACTTATTTGATGGGAGCCATTCCCAATGCCACTTATATTGGTTTTACCGGGACGCCAATAGATAAAACACAGTTTGGTAATGGTACCTTTGTTACCTTCGGCAAGGATGATCCTCCGAAAGGCTATCTCGACAAATATAGCATTGCAGAATCAATAGAAGATGGCACGACAGTCCCGCTCTATTATACTCTTGCTCCAAATGAATTACGAGTTGAAAAAGAATTGCTTGAAAATGAATTCTTAAATCTTGCAGAAGCAGAAGGCATGAGCGATATTGAAGAGCTCAATACGGTGCTGGAGAAAGCGGTAACGCTCAGAAACATGCTCAAGAACAAAGAACGGGTGGAAAAGGTTGCGAGATATATTTGCGAGCATTACAAAAATTACATTGAGCCAATGGGTTACAAAGCTTTTGTGGTAGGTGTGGACAGAGAAGCTTGCGCGCTTTACAAAGAGGAACTCGACAAATATTTACCGCCGGAATATTCAGAGGTAGTGTACAGCTCCGCTTTCAACGATTCGCCTGAACTGGCTAAATATCGACTTTCGGAAATAGAAGAAAAAAGGATACGAAAAGCCTTTCGCAAATCGAACGAACTGCCAAAAATACTAATAG
Organism: Candidatus Aminicenantes bacterium UBA4820; assembly: GCA_002402325.1. Lineage (GTDB taxonomy): Bacteria > Acidobacteriota > UBA4820 > UBA4820 > UBA4820 > UBA4820. Next base: position 6,513 of record DHFQ01000130.1, on the reverse strand, counting down.
TTACAGAAAAACTTCTTACTGGCTTTGATGCTCCTATTCTCTACTGTATGTATCTTGATAAACCAATGCGTGATCATGTGCTTCTGCAGGCGATCGCCCGCGTGAACCGTCCCTATGAGGATAACGAGCGAAGAAAAAAAACATCTGGCTTTGTGCTTGACTTTGTTGGTATCTTTGACAATCTCGAGAAAGCCCTTGCTTTCGATTCGCAGGATGTTGAAGGAATTGTCCACGATATTGATGTATTGAAAGAAAGATTTGCAAATGAAATGAAAATTGCAAAGGAAAAATATCTAATATTAATTGTAGGAAAAACTCAGGATAAAGCTGTAGAATCTATTCTGGATTATTTCAGAAATGAAGAAGAAAGGCAGGAGTTTTACAAATATTTCAAAGAGTTATCCCAGATGTATGAGATTATCTCACCCGATAATTTTCTGCGTCTTTATTTAGATGATTATGAAACCCTTTCACGAATGTATAAGATTGTTCATGAAAATTTTGACAGGGGAACTCTTATTGACCGGGATTTTACAAGAAAAACTGCTCTCCTTGTCCAGCAGCATACCACAAGCAGCGTCATTAGCCCAACGCTGGAAGTTTGCGAAATAAATAAGGAAACACTAAAACGGATCGAAGAAAGTAATGCATCCAATACGGAAAAGATATTCAATCTGATTAAAAGTATTGAAAAAACAGCTGAGCAGCTAAGTAATGACTCTCCCTACCTTATTTCTATTGCCGAAAAGGCTGAGAATCTTGTCAAGCTTTTTGAGGAGAGGCAGCAGAACACAAAAGAAACCCTTGAAAAACTCAAGGAAATAATCGGAGAAATTAACACTGCCCAAAAAGAGCAGGCAGAAAAAGCAATGTCAAAAGAGATTTTCACCGTTTACTGGATGCTCAAGGAACAGGGCATTTCCAATGCTGAAACACTGGCAAATGGTTTACAGACAGTGTTTGCAAAATATCCGCACTGGCGCAGAAGTGAGGAACATGAGCGGGAAATAAGGAATGCGTTATATCAGGCAATATTTAATAAAGGTAGCCTACAGGATATTAAAAGGGTCCCAGGCATTGTGCAGAATATCATAAATATATTAAAAAAAGGACAAGCAGAATGATCTCTTCAAAAACATTTAAGGAAGAAGTACTCTCATTGGCAAAAACTGTCCATGTTATGCCACGAGAAATTCATATTCAAGCAATGAAGAGAAAATGGGCAAGTTGCTCAAGCAAAGGTAGGCTTACATTTGATAAGAAAATTCTTGATGAGTGTGAGAAGATGAGGTTAAAGGTGATTCTTCATGAACTTTTGCACCTTAAATATCCCAACCACGGCAGGATGTTCAATTTGTTGTTAGATACCTATCTGGAAAAATATGGTGAACGGAAGATAGAAAAGAGATTAAAGTCTAACGACCATCAGGGCAAAGAGATGATTTGAATTTGTGAGCATAACGAATAAAAGTTTGAACCAAATTTTTCCCCTTATTTAGGAAGGAGAGTAAATGAAAAAGGATGAAGTTAAAAAAATTGTCAAAACAAAGTATTCTAAAATTGCAAAGAGTGGTTGTGGGTGCGGAAGCGTCTCTTCCTGTTGCAATAATTCATTCTCCGCTAAAGATATATCAAAAAGTATTGGGTATTCTGAAGAAGAGATCAATTCTTTGTCAGAGGCTAACTTAGGACTTGGTTGTGGGAATCCTGTTGCACTTTCAACCATCAAAGAAGGTGATGTTGTTCTGGATTTGGGAAGTGGTGCTGGCTTTGATGCTTTCCTCGCTGCTAAAAAAGTTGGAAACAAAGGAAAAGTCATCGGGCTTGATATGACTGAAGAGATGGTTTCTAAGGCAAAGAAGAATGCAAAAAAATACAACTATAAAAATGTTGAATTTCAATTGGGAGACATTGAGTATATGCCAATTGAATCAAATTCAGTAGATGTGATAATAAGCAACTGCGTGATAAATTTATCTCCTGATAAAAAGAGGGTTTTTAGTGAGGCATATAGAGTTTTAAAGAATGGTGGGAAGATGTTTGTCTCTGATATTGTCTTGCTTGAGGAATTGACTGAAGAGCAAAGAAAAGATGAAGACTTAATTGCAGGATGCGTTGGTGGTGCCTTGTTGAAAGATGATTACCTTACAATAGTTAAAAATGCAGGATTCAAGGTAAGAATTTTGGGAGAGGATAAAAAAATTAGCAAAAGACAATACAGCGGAATCAAATTAGAAAGTCTTAAAATTGAGGCAACAAAATAGGATATCGTGGTTTGGTCTTGAACCTTGAATTTCTTGAACCATCACAGGCGGGAAGAGAAAAGACTCCTCCCCTCTCAGGGGAGGAAAAAGGAGGGGTTACCATTTTCTCCTCTCCTTCCAGGGGAGGCTGGGAGGGGTTCAACTTTTGGAGATTCTTCAGTGGGTAGTGCTGCGAAGAATGATTCAGAATGACTTCCCTTTCCCGTCAGGGAGGGGTTACAACCTGTAGGAAACCTCCCCTCGTTCCCCTCCTGAGAAGAGAGATCAACTTTCATTCAGCCTTTATTTATCACGGACAACTGCTTACCCCATCCCAGGAAACATTTCTTGGTGTTCCTTGAGATGTTGTTCCAGCGGGACCAACGCAACTATTTGGGTCGCTTCCACCATACCCCTGAATTATATACCAGAAAAATTTTCCTGCATCTGTTGATGGATTATCCCCTGAAATGTTTATTGAAGTTGAAGAACCCGCATATTTTAGACAGCCTTCCGGAGTTGATGTCAAAAGGTTTGGCAAATCTGCCTTAACTCCCCTGATTACACGATAATTTGGTGCAGAAATTGGCGTCCAACTATAAGTTGATTTATCAGAAGACCAACTTTCAGAAGTTACTTCCTGTGTTACTCCTCCTGTATTGCTATCTTCAAAAGTGTAATAAGGGGAATCAATATAAAATGTCCCAAAATTTGCTCTTATAAAATAACTGTGTGCAAAGTTATCTTCAGGATTAAAAGTTGAGCCAGAAACATAGTTTGTTACCGCAAGAAGACCATCCTTGTAAAGGTCATGGCTTGACGCATTATACCCATTATCGTAAAAAATTTGGATGCCATTTTGAGAGCAGGAATCAATATCAGCAATGTTAGTTATTAAAGGTGAACTAAAATAGGTTGCTATGTAATTAACAACAGGACAGGGATTAACGGGGTCACAAAAATCACTATCAATAATTATAAGGGGATCAGTTTGTCCGTTTGACCAGTCTGAAAAAACATAAGTGTAAGGAGGATTTTCCTGAGGCGAAATTGCAGTTACCCCAAATTTATACCCCGCAGCCCATGCAAAGGTGTGAGGAGTAGAATAACTCTCATCAGAAAAAGATATATTCAAGTTTAGATACTCATCTCTTGAAAATGTATAAAAGGTGTAGTTGTCCCCAAGTGTCGTGCAATACACATCATCGTTATTTCCCCCTCCAAGATGTTTCATATATTTGTTAAAAGAAACTCCGGGCCAGCCATCCCAGTAGTTAAAGGAGTTTATTGTTCTTGGTTTAGGGTCAACAAGATTATCGGGGTCCGTAACTGTATATGATGCGGTGAAATAGTACCAGTAGCCCTGGATAAATCCTTCACAGGTCTCATCGGAAGGGTCCGAAAGAATGAGTTGAATCTCACCAAGCCCCGTAGGTTCATCTGCACTCCTGTGAAAATAGGACATATAAATGTATGGATGTAAAGAAAGACCACTTGTCTTGACACCAGTTCCATCTTGAATTAAGGAGGGATACTTTTCATCTCCCCTTCCATCGTAAAACCACCCCTCCTGCCAATTTATGCTTAAAGTATTACTTCCGCAGGTCATTGTTCCGCAGGTAGTTGAACCATTGCACATATTCCATGCAAAGCAAACCTGATTCCTTTCAAGATCACCTGTGTTTGGCTGGTCTATAGGAAAATGTTGATGTGCAGTAACTGCAACCCTTCCCTGAGTCCAACTTGATGAACCACCACCGTGTGTTGCGATTACAGAGGGAGGTCCATACTGCCAATCAAGTCCCACATTGGTCAAGACCGAGATTTTAGTTGAACTTTGGAGCCCATCTGGATATGGGGTTGCGCCTGGATGTTCAGATTTAGCATATCTGACCTCATAACCTACTGGAACAACAACATCAAAGGCTGTGTCATCAATAAAGAAACTTGTTATTAAACTGCTATCAGTTGTCGCATAAAAATAAACCCTTAAAGTTTGACCCGCATAAGATAGAAGGTTGTAATTCAATTGTTGATAACTTGAGTATGTATTTTTATCAACATTGCTAAGGGTTTGTAAAGTTGCAATGATATTATTTGAAGTGTCTCTTAATTGAATATAAAGATAGTCATAAGGAGAAGTTGTCCCTTCGCTTGAACTAATTTTAAGATAAAAAGAAAAATTGGCACTTAAAGCGTTTGCAGGAACAGTAACATCCTGATAGATATAATCTGTGTAATTATTTATTCCAGCAAGCCATGCACAACAATTTCCCGTTCTCTGGTAACCACCTCCACAATCAATATCTCCTGAAGAGTTTAACGTCCAATCCCCGTTGTCGCCACTTTCAAAACCGTTGTTTAAAAGAAGTTGTGAAGATTGGCAAATATCGTAGTTGTATGCAAGATGAATATATTGGGTAAAGGTTGAACTTCCAGAAGCGCCATTTGATAAACATGGATTTCTCTCAGGGCTTATATCAGCCGCAACTGCTATTGGTGAACTCCACGAAGAGCCGTTTCCTGTTGATTGGCTTGCATAGATATCGTGATTTAAACTACCTGAAGATGCCTCGACTTCATAAGCAACAACCCTGTAAGATGTCTGCCCTTCCTGATAGTCTGATGCAATATCTGGATTTTGCTCCATAAGAGCCGTCGTTCCAACAGGTGCATCTTGAGAGTCAGGAGTAGAACTAAAGTTTTCTGAATAGACATATATGTCGTGATCAGTTAAAGAATAGGCATATTCATAGGCTATAAAAATTCTACTTTCCGAGGGGAGAATGTCAATTGCAAGTCTTGGGTTAATTATATCTTTACAGTTCGTATCGTAAAGAACTTCATAAAGATACCAGGTTGCTCCGCCATCGGGGGAAAGATAGACCCCAAGACAATAACTCGGTGTTGGATGTGTTGGATTATCATTTTCATCAAGAACAGGGTCTGAAAAATAGAAGGAGTGAATATCAAAGACCCACCCTGTGGAATCAACCTCAATGTCGCTTGCCCCCTCGTCATTTGATCTTATATCAGAAGGAATTGTAGGAAAATATTTTTCAGATGTGGGATCGTAAATATGTTGGTCGAGAATCCAGCCTGTATTGACTTTTGAAGGTTCATCCTCTTTACTTTCTAATGGAATAAGATTTCTATCTTCATCAACTCTAAAAAATCTCTTACTTTTTAATTTTACCTCTCCCTTTATTGCAATGCCCAAAAGATTTTCAACTTCATACTTTTTGGACATCAAATTCATCGTGTCTTCAGAAGAGAGATTATTAACTCCCTTATAAGATTGAACCATAGAATCAAATTCATTTAAACTTTTTAATAACTTATCCTTTGCATCTTCGTTTGTAATTTTTCCATTATCAATCGCTAATTTCACTTCCTCTTTCAGTTGTCCTGAAGAGTCAAAGTTAAAAGCTGGAGGAGAATTCGGGTTTTCACGATTTTCATCACTCTTTCTTAAGACAATCTCCCTTGCTGGAAGGCTTTTTGAATTGACGATACTTTTTAATGCAAAATTGCTTTTCTCCCTTTTAAGAGGTTCACTACATATTGATAGAATAGAAAAAACCACACAAACTAAAAACAGAAAAACTTTTTTATACATTTTTTACTCCAAAATAAAAGGGCTCCCAACTTCAGGGAGCCCTATTTTTTTCATTTAATCAAAACCTGTTTCTACTTCCTTCCATCCTCCTTATTGCGTTACATTGAGTTCAATGTCATCAAGGCAGAATGCCGTACCAAGTGAACTATCTGTAGTCCCTTTGAACACAAGGATAACTGTTTGTCCTTTGTAAGCAAGAAGGTTGAGCCCCGTTTTCTGTGTCCATGCTGATGTCTTATTGAGGTTGCTTAAGGTAGTCAAGGTGGCAAGTGTTGTTCCAGAAGTGTTTGTTACATAAACTGTGAGTTTGTCATAAGCAGTTGAGGTTGTTGTTTCTGCGGTTTTAATGTAATACCAGAAGTTAAGCGTTGCTGCGGTTGCAGTTGAAGGAATCGTTACCGTCTGTTTCAAATACTCAGTCTGACTGTTGTAATAGGTTGAAGTGTAGGAGCAAAGTTGAGATTTATAAGAACCTCCATGTGCTGCTACTGGCGTTGTTGATGTTGTCCTCCAGGTATGGCTTGTTCCTGTGTATGTCCAGGTCCATCCCGTTGATGATTCAAATCCGGGGCTTGTTAGAATATTTGTGGTTGTCCCACCACCGGATGCGGTTGCTGTGAAGTTTTTACCCGTAACATTTCCACCACTTAT
>DHFQ01000149.1 GCA_002402325.1 Candidatus Aminicenantes bacterium UBA4820 | reverse complement strand
CAGTCTGCGCTACGCCCCGACACAGTTCTCTCCTCCCCTTTCAGGGGAGGTTGGGAGAGGTTATATTATTTTATCTTACTTAATTCATAAAAGCAAAAGTTCCTTGATAAATCCATTCATAACTTTTAAATAATGCAATATTGTATTAAACTTTGGTATGGTGATTAGATGGATTTGAGGAAATCGCTTTCTGCTTTTTTGCCTTTTAATATCCTCTCTCTTATCAAGGGTAGGAAAAGATTCGCCTATAAATGTGGTGGAGTGATCTTTGCTGACCTTGCTGGTTTTACACAACTCACTGATTCTCTTTCAATAATTGGCAAGGAAGGGGCTGAAGAATTGACAAGAATTTTAAACAATTTCTTTGAAAGTATGATAAATGTCATTCTTGATAATGGTGGGGATGTTATAAGATTTGGGGGAGATGCTGTAACAGCATTCTTTGAGAACTCTCTTGATAATGCAATTATAGCAAGCCTTCTTGTGCAAAGGGAGTGTTTGAAATTTGAAAAAGTTGAGACAAGGGGTGGAGAATTTTCCCTTGGAATGAAGGTTGGTGTCTCGTTTGGCGATGTCGTGTTTGGAATTGTTGGAGAAAAAAATGGAGGATACGATTTTTTTTCCGGGGGCGAAACCTTAAATCTTTCTGCTGAAGGAGAGCATAATGCAAAAAGAGGGGAGGTTGTTTTATCGCCGGAGTGCTTAAAACATTTTGAGAAAGGAAATTACAAATTTGAAATTCTTGAAAATAACTTTGTTTTAGTTAAAGATTTTCAAAAAGATTTTCCTTTTCAAAAAGTTGAGATGACAGAAGAAGATTTACCTGAAGAAGATAATTTAATAAATTTCCTTCCTTCCTACATCAAAGAAAGATTCCTTTTTGAAGAGCAAAAGTTGGTAGGGGAGCATAGAAGGACAGCGGTTCTTTTCCTGAAATTTTCAGATTTTGATTTTTCAAGAGAGGAAAACTTAGAAAAACTTGATGAAATCTACACTGAAGTTTCAAGATGTGTCAGAAAATATGGTGGAAATGTGAACAAAGTCGATATGGGAGACAAAGGCAACAAAATTCTCTGCCTTTTTGGGTCGCCATATTCACTTGAGAAGCAAGAGGAGATGGCTGTAAGGTGCTCACTTGAACTCATTGAAAATCAAAATCTCAAAGAACTTACAAATCAAATTAAAATTGGAATTACTGTCTCAAATCTCTTTTCAGCATACGTTGGTTCAACAAGAAGAAGAGAATATACCGTAATGGGGAGTGGAATCAACCTCTCTGCGAGGTTAATGACCTGTAATCTTGATAACAATGTCATTGTTGATGAAGAGATTTATAATAAAACAAAAGATTTATTTGAATTTAAGAGTTACAAACCGATTGAGTTAAAAGGAAAAGAGGAAAAAGTTAAAGTCTTTGCACCAATTAAAGTGAGAGAAAAAGAGGAAAAATCTTTTCCTTTTGTAGGACGAAGAAAAGAAATAGAAAAGGTTTTAAATTTTATTCTTGATGAAAAGGGTAATCGTTACCTTTGCATAACAGGACCACCGGGGATAGGAAAAAGTTCTTTAATTAACAAAATCATTGAAGAGTTGAAGAAAAAAGAATATAAGGTTTATGAGATAAAACTTGCTTTGTATAACAAAGAAAAACCCGACACGGTAATAAAAAATTGTCTTGTTCAGATGTTAAAACTCAACTTAAATGACTCGGAAGGAGTTCAAAATCGGATTGAAGGGTCTTTAATTGGTGAAGACAAAAACTATCTTCCCCTTTTTAAAGACATTTTCAAATTAGAGGTTGAAGAAAACTCTTTTACAAAGGAGTTGAAGGGTAAGGAGAGAAAAGATACCTTCTTTGCAATTGTAACGAGAATTATTGTCCCAATTTTGAGTGAAGTAAATTCTGTTATTTTTATTGACCATCTTGAATATGCCGACTCATCAACACTGGAATTTTTATCATTTTTAAGAGATGAAATTGGTGAGACAAAATCAAGATTACTATATACCTTAAGAGAGGATAGTTTTAAAGAGTTAAACGAGATAGTTGAAAAAAGTTCAATAATCAAGGTTTCACCCTTTAATGAAGAAGATGTGGAGCTCTATTTAACCGAAGTTGAAAATTTTATTTCTCCGCCTGATACTTTAGTTGAATTTCTTCTTAAAAAAAGTTATGGAAATCCCAAATTTCTCTCTGAACTTATTTCTATTCTCAAATGGCAAAATCTTGCCTACATTGGAAGGTTTAACAAATACGAGGTTGATGAGGATAAACTTTCAACGGCAACTTTTCCAGAAACACTTCAGAGTCTTTTCTTATCAAGGGTTGAAAGTCTTCCTTTTGAAGAAAAAAACCTTGTTTGTTGTGCTTCGGTTCTTGGAACATCATTTTCAATTGAAACCTTATGCCAACTTGTGGAAAAAGAGAGGGATTTCGTAATATCAAAAATTAAAGCACTTGAAAAAAAAGGCATTGTTAAGATGGATACATGGGGAAAGAGGGAGTATGCCTCTTTTGAAGATAACCTTTTAAGGGAGGCGGTCTACGATTCTTTAAATTATGAATATAGAAGGGAACTGCACCAGAAAATAGGGGAGTATCTTGAAAATGAGCCTCAAGATTCACCAAGGGTCATCCCCGTTCTTGCAAGGCACTTTGAACTTGCTGATATTGAGGAAAAAGCTTTCTTTTATCTGCTTGAATCCGCAAAATATTCAAAGTCAAATTATGATTACAAATCCTGCTACGATTTTTTATTTAGATATATTTCTCTTGCAGATAAAAAAGGGGTTACATTTCAAACAAGAGAAGATTATCTTGAGGCATTTTTTATGTTTGCAGATGTCCTTCAAGAATTGGGGAGAATTTCTGAAGCGGGGGAGTGTTATCAGAAAATTCTTGAAGAGGTAAAAGATCTTTCTCCAACGAGGGTTAGGGCTCTTTCAAAGATGGCTGATAATAAAAGAAGGGAAGGAAAATTAAAAGAATCACTTGACCTTTATGAAAGGGCGCTTGAAGGGGCAAAAGAGTTGAAGGATGAATCTTTACAGTGTAGAATTTTCCTTGATTCGGGTGTTACCCT
>DHFQ01000129.1 GCA_002402325.1 Candidatus Aminicenantes bacterium UBA4820 | reverse complement strand
TTTAATTTATCACCGAAATTTTGTGGTGTTGAAAGGAAAAAGCAAGTGGCTTTAGAAAAAGAAGAAAAGGGTGTGGGAATGACGATTCATCGAAAAGCCTTTGACTTTTGCACATTTCCGCAGCAAATATGACATTTTTAAAAAGTTTTGAGATAGGCATCTATAGCCGCTTGACAAATTTTACCCTAAGTGGGAAACTAATGCTTACAATGGAGAAGGACTGATATGCTTTACATTCAGGTTGAAAAGGAGGCGGTGAAGAGGGGAGTTGCTAAAAATCTAAAAGCCCCAACTTTCCGTCATTCTTTTGCGACGCATTCGCTTGAAGGAGGCTACAATATCGGAAAAGCGTTCAGGAACTCCTGGGACATAGCGATGTTAAACCGATTATGGTCTATACTTATCTACTCAATCAAGCACAGGCAAGTGTTCGAAATCCTCTTGACAAGAGGTGTCCGCTTCGTGGAGAATGATATGCCGATCCGTATAAGATGCCTTGATAAATTCCCAATACATTGCAATTTGCAGATTCAAAAGGAGATGTCATCAAAACAATTCAGATTACATAAGGATGTTATGCCGGCAAGAAAACAAGATTCCGCACTTTACGCGGATGGGTATAATATATGGTAGCCCTAAAATACGGAGGTAAAGAGATGGCAACAAAGAAAAGAGCGTTCATCAGCTTTGATATTGATCATGATGAAGGTGCAAAAGAAATGCTTGCTGGGCAGGCCAAGCTACCAGATAGCCCATTCGACTTTAAAGATAACTCAGTCAAAGAGCATTTGACAGGTGATTGGGAAGAAAAGGTTCGCCGTCGAATGGATAATGTTGATGTGGTAATTGTCCTTTGTGGAACACAGACTCATAACGCGTCAGGAGTATCTGCTGAACTATCAATTGCAAAAGAGAAGAGTAAACCGTATTTCTTATTGGCTGCATACTCTGATAAAAATTGCACAAAACCAACCTCGGCGTCTTCCTCTGATAAAGTTTATAAATGGACTTGGGATAACCTAAAGAAGCTTATTGCCGGAAATAGATAGGCCGCATTCATGAAACTGTTCGTTATTCATAGGTTCAAAGACAGAAAACAGGTCAAAGCTCTCTTAAAAAAAAGTGGCCGGGAAATCGCCGCAAAGTTTGACCTAATTCTTCTTGACAGCTCTGGATGTGAGGATTGGAAAGACCAAGCTATTGAATCAATTTCAAAAGCAGAGGCAGTCATAGTTTTCGATCGCAAGTCTTGCGAAGAATCAGAAAATGCGACATGGGAAATCAAAAAGGCCAGCGCAAGCGGCATGCCTGTTGTGGACATTGATCCTAAAGACGTACCGGCTATGGTATGTTCGAAATTAAAGCCACTTTACGAACTCGATAAGGAGTTTGATGAATGCTTCAATCGGAAAGATGGAGCAGGCACCCTTGAACTTTATAAGTTGATGATTGATTCATCGGAAAGTCTCATTCAGAGACGGCAAAAGACAAATGCGTTTTTCATAACAGCAATCGGAAGCCTTCTGGCCATCGCTGGGTTATTAGTTAAGGCCGGGGCTCTCAAGTCTGGCAGTATCTGGTTGCTTTACGGGTTTGCAGTAGTTGGCTTGCTACTCTGCAATTCATGGAGGAACCTAATAGACAACTATGGCAAATTAAACAAAGCTAAATTTGATGTCATTTTACGGTTAGAACAAAAGCTTGATGCCCAAATATATGCTGCTGAATGGGTTTCGCTTGGCAAGGGCTTACGACCGAGCAAATACAGGTCGTTTACCTCAACGGAAAAGAATGTTCCGCTTTATTTCGGCTTGCTTATTATAGCACTTACACTCATTGCTATTATATGGCAGATATGGGGCTAACAAATCACTGCACTGGATTTTTACTCCGCTGCGCTCCGTAAAAACCAGTGAGTTCAACCGTTAGGTGGACCCTTTGGGCAGAGGAGAAAAGTAATGAAAGTATTTATATCATACGCATGGACAAATCCTGAGTATGTATCAAAAGTATTACTTCTGGCTGAAAGATTAATGTCCGATGGTGTTGAAACAATTATTGATAAATGGAATCTTTCTCCCGGTCAGGATAAATATGTTTTTATGGAACAAATGATTCAAGATACTAGTATTGACCATGTTTTGATGATGCTTAATCAAGAATATAAACGTAAATCAGACGAACGAAAAGGCGGTGTAGGAACTGAAGCGCAAATTATAAGTTCTGACTTGTATAAAAAATGGGGTCAGGTCTTGAATCTTGAATTTCTAAAAATATCGCAGGCTACGGGACATCAACCANNGGTAGCCGCAACATTTATGTTGCGTGATATAAAAAAATAAATATAAAATAACACAGATTAAAAGCAAGGAAAAAACGTCGCAGGCTACTTCAAAAAGATTCCCTCGCTTTTTTGAATTTGTAAATTCTAATTTTTTGCTTTATTTGGCGTTTTTCCCTTTTTCAAAAATAAAATTGATGAGATGATTTGTGGGAGAACTACAATTGCCATCTTTAAAAGATAGGTTTTTAGAAAATATCCGCTCTGAAGTGCCAAACCTGCCGATATTATTGCTGAGCCTAATAGAAGAATTGCACCGCAGACTCTTTTTGATTTAAAACTTAAAATCAAAGAAATTATAAGACATAGCGGTCCTCCAATTGAAACAAGAATTTCATTGAAATCTTTAAAGGAGTAATCTGGCAAAATTGGATAAAGTTCAAACATTTTTATAGAAAAGTTTATTAAATGAAAAAGCAACATCACTGCAAGTAGAAAATATCCTGCTATGTGATAGACAAGGATTGGGATTACAAATTTTTCTTTCTTTACTTCAACTTTTCGCCGCATTTTGGACAGAAATCCTCATCCTCTTCAACTTCGCTTTCGCACTTTGGACATTTTGAAGTTGGTTTATCCTCTTTCATCTCTTTTTTAAAACTTTTTACTGTCTTTCCGAGTGCGCCACCAAGTTGGGGAAGTTTTGCCGCACCAAACAAAAGAAGCAAAATTATTAAAATTATTAAAAGTTCCGGTAATCCAATGGTTCCGAAAAGAAGGAAGAATGCCATTTTACTCCTCCACCACAATCTTTTTTAACTTCAACTTGCCAACTTTTAAAATCTTTTCTCCAATTTCATTTAAGGGAAATTCAGAATGAATGTCCTTAATTTTATTTCCATCAAGGCTTACCCCACCTTGCTCAATTAGCCTTCTTCCTTCGCTCATAGATTTTACAAATCCGTTGTCTAAAAGAAACTTAGGAAAGGAAACAGGATCACCTATTTTCAGCCGTATCTCCTCAATGTCTGATGGAATCTCCTTTTTTGAAAAAACAGTTTCAAAATGTAAAAGTGCATCTTTTGCTAAAGATTCATCGTAGTAATATTTTATGATTGTTTCTCCGAGCATCTTCTTTACGCTCATTGGGTGAAGAGAACCACTTTTTACTTTGCTCTTCATCTTTTCGATTTCTTCTTTAGAAAAATCTGTGCAAAGAAGGTAATATTTCCACATAAGGTCATCTGAAATACTCATAATTTTTCCAAAAATATCGTTTGGATTTTCATTTATCCCGATGTAGTTTCCAAGCGATTTTGACATCTTTTCAACCCCATCGGTTCCCTCAAGAAGTGGCATAGTTAAAACAACCTGCTCCTCCTGTCCATACTCTCTTTGAATTTCCCTTCCAACAAGAAGATTAAAAAGTTGATCAGAACCTCCGAGTTCGACATCCGCATTCAAAGCGACAGAATCGTAAGCTTGACAAAGAGGATAGAGAAATTCGTGAATGTGAATTGGCTTTTCCTCCTTGAATCTTTTTTTAAAGTCATCCCTTTCAAGCATTCTTGCAACGGTGTATTTCCCTGCAAGCCTTATAAGTCCTTCAGCCCCCAGTTTTGAAAGCCACTCTGAATTAAATCTTATTATTGTCTTTTCAGAATCAAGAATTTTGAAAACTTGCTTTTTGTAGGTTTCAGCATTTTTTTGAACCTCATCTACGGTTAGTTGAGGACGGGTTGTATTTTTCCCCGTGGGGTCTCCTATCATTCCTGTAAAATCACCAATTACGAAAACAACGGTGTGTCCCAAATCTTGAAATGACTTCATCTTTCTTAAAACGACTGTATGCCCAAGATGAAGGTCAGGAGCGGATGGATCGAATCCAGCCTTAACAATTAAAGGCTTTTTATTATCATAACTTCTTTTTAATTTTTTTTTAAGCAACTCCTCGTTCACAAGATTTACTGCCCCTTTTGCCAATATTGAAAAATCCTTTTCAAGTTGATCAGTCATTCTATTCACCATTCCACATCAATTTTTTTACGATTTCTTCATATTCTGAATTATCAACTTTTAGCAAAGCCCTGTTCCCCTCAATTTCAAATTTTTCTTCTGCAAAAAGTTTGAGGGCAAGTGGATAGGTTTTATGCTCAAATTTTAAAATTCTTTTCGCAAGTTTGTCTGAATCGTCATCAGGAAAGACGGGAACAACAGATTGAAGAAGAATGGGACCGTGGTCGCAAAGTTCATCAACAAGGTGAACCGTGCATCCACTGAACCTTACCCCACTTTCAACCGCTTTTTTCTGAACATCAAGCCCGGGAAAGGCGGGAAGGAGTGCGGGGTGGATATTTAAAATTTTGTTTTTAAATTCTCTTACAAAAAGAGGAGAAAGAAGTCGCATATAACCAGCAAGGCAGACTATTTCGACACCCTCTTTTTTTAACACTTCAATCATTTTTTCATCGTGCTCTTCCCTCGTCTTTGAATCTTTGTGATTTATAACTTCGGTTTTCACATTAAGTTTCTTTGCCTTTTCAAGCCCTGAAGCGGTTTCAATATTTGATATTACAACTTTTGCATCACAGGGGAAATCTCTCTCCCTCATACTTAAAAGGAGTGATTCCATATTTGAACCTCTGCCGGAAATTAAGATGCCAACTTTCTTCATCACTTACTCCAATTTTTATTTTACCATAAAACATTTTTTTAATTCGTGTTAAAATTTAAAAAGGAGGATTGAAATGAACTTTAAGGTTATTTTGCTTGTTATGGTTTCAATTATTTTAATCTCTTGTTATGCTCCTTTCAGTCCTGAGCAGGCACGGAATCAGATTGAGAAGCAGATTGGGGTAAAGCCGGAAGAAACTTTTGAAATTAAGTTGAACGGTGCGCCAATGAAACTTGCAAAATTTGTCGCTTCAGAAATTGCAGACGAAGATGTTAATTTTGCAGGTGTTAAAAGAATTGACCTTGCAATATATGAAGTGCCAATGGGAAAAAAGGTCGATTTTAAAGGAATTAATCATAGAGGATGGGATAAGGTTGTGGGTTTGAATAGTGAAAAAGGTAGCATAGTTATATTTTTAAGAACAAATGCCAAAAGTTTTGCCGATATGGTGATATTTGCACAACAGAGCCAAAAAGTTCTTTACGGTAGACTGAAAGGGAATTTCTCTTCTGAATTAGCATCGAAACTCAAAAAAACATTTGAAGAGGATGGAATAGGTAGCCTCAAAGACAAACTCCAACATTTTGATGAATAAGCAGTAGTCGGGCGTCTGAAATCTTTTGCTTATCCCGCAATTATTCCGGAAAGGTATCTTTTAGTCCTTTCATCTTTTGGATTATTAAAAAATTCTTCTTTTTTGCCGCACTCAACAACTTCGCCAAGATAGATGAAAGCGACATAATCCGCAAGCCTTTTTGCCTGCCTTAAAATGTGTGTAACAAGAATAATCGTGTAATTTTCTTTTAGAGAGAGAAATAGTTTTTCAATTATTTCCGCAGAGAGAGGGTCTAACGCTGATGTAGGTTCATCCCCTAATATTATCTCTGGTTCAACTGCGAGTCCTCTTGCAAGGCATAGTCTCTGTTGCTGACCTATGGACAAACTCTGTGCTGATGAATTTAATCTCTCTTTCACCTCATCCCATAAATTCACCTTTTTTAACTCTCTTTCAACAAGTTCATCCAACTCATTTTTTTTCATTTTCTTGTGAAGTTTTGCTCCAAAGGCAACATTATCATAAATTGACATCGGGAGAACCTGCGGCTTTTGTAATAAAAGTCCCATTTTTTTTCTTAAGGCGATCAAATCGGTCTTTGGATGAAGGATATCCTCTTTATCAACAAAAATTTCACCTTCAACTTTTACATCCTCTTCAAGTTCAATAATCCTGTTAAAACACTTAAGTAAAGTTGATTTACCACAACCAGATGGTCCAAGTATTACCGTTATTCCTTTTTCAGGAATTGTTAAATTCATGTCTTTTAGAATTTCCTCTTTTTTGTATGAAACCTTTAAATTGTTTACCTCAATAGGGCATTTTGCTCCCATCTATTCTCCTATTTGACAACATTCTTTGAAAGAGATTTGGTACATAGTCTTGCGATTAAACTTACAAATAGCATTAAAAAAGTTAAAACAAAGGCTGAAGCGTATCCCCTCTCTTGAACCTCTTTAAATGGTGTTGAAAGTTGAAAAAAGACTGAAAGAGGCAAAGTCGCAACGGGTTTTAGTAAAGAGGTTGGAAGTGAATCGCTGAAACTACAGGTCATCAAGACCGATGCAGCATCCCCCAAACCTCTTCCAAATGAGAGAAGAATTGCCGTAAGTATTCCAGGAAGAGACTGCCTTAACATTATTTTATATGAAATTTCAAGCCTTGTTGCACCGAGTGAGAAGCCAACCTGCTTAAGTTCAAAGGGAATCATCCTTAATGTTTCATCCATTGTGCGTGCCATAATTGGAAGAATTACAAAAGATAGGGTTATTATCCCTGCAATCATTGAGGCGGGAATTTTAAAAATTAGCATAATGGCAAAACCAAAAGCACCATAGACAATTGAGGGAATTCCCCACAAAAGGTCTAAAAGGAACCTTACACTTTTAGAAAAATTTGATTTTGAGTATCTATAAACATTTATATAAAAGACTATAAAAAATGAGTAGATGAAAGAAAGAATTGTGGCAGAGAGAGCGATAATGATGCTTCCCAATATTGCGTTCAAAATACCCCCCTCTTTACCAAGATAATAGCCACCCTTTGGAGTAGTAAAAATCATCTTTAAACTTAATGCGTTATAACCTTTTACAAAGACTGCTATCGTTATTGAAAGAAGTGCCATTATCAAAAGGACAAGGGAGGAAACCATTAAAAATTTGAAAATTGATTCTTCAATTTTTTTCAACTTTGTTCCTCTTCAATTCTCAACAAAATTATCCAACCAATGAAATTTCCAAGCAAAGTTAAAATCAAAAGAACGAGTGAGGCAAGAAATATGGCGCTTTTATAAAGTGGTATTGACATCGTCTCACCAAAAGTGTTTGCAATCAAGGCAGGAAGAGGATAGGAGGCATCAAAAAATGAAATTGGAGTTCCTTTAATCTGACAACCAGCAACCATTAAAACTGCCATAGTTTCACCAATACTTCTGCTAAAACTCAAAATTATTGCGGCAAAAATTCCACCTCTTGCCCTTTTTAGAAGAACCTTTTTTATTATCTCCCATTTCGTTGCTCCAAGTGATGCGGTTGATTGCCTTATCTCAAAAGGAATTGCCCTTATAACCTCTTCAGAGATTGAGACAATCAAAGGGGAAACCATTATTGCAAGAACGATTGATGCTGACAAAACTGAAAATCCTGATTTGTTATCGCTTAAAAAAATTCTACAAGGAAAGAGTTTTTCACAAATTGGTTGAATCGTCTTCCTTACGAATGGAACTATAACAACTATCCCCCAGAAGCCGTAAATTACAGGAGAGACGCCCGATAGAACATCAAAGATGAGTTTAAAATACATCGCCACTTTTTTCTTTAAATATTCGCTTAAATAAATTGCTGTGAGGATGCTTACAGGAATTGAAAACAAAAGTGCAAGGAGCGTTGTATAAAAACTGGCAAAAATAAAGTTGAAAAGCCCAAACTTACCTTCTGTTGGAAGCCACTCTTTATCAAAAAAAACTCCTTTTAATCCAACTTCTCTGATTAGAGGTATTCCCTCAGTTGAAAGCATAAGTACTATAAGAGCAAAGAGGAAAAATAGACTCAAAGAAGTGATGTAGGAAAATCTTCTTACAAACCTATTTGAGACTCTTCTTCCTTTGAGTCTTACAAAAAAGTTATCATCCATACTTTATTTTACACTATTTTTGATTTCTTCTCTTTTTCCTTTCTCAAGGGGAAGGCTCGTTCCGACCTGATCAAGGACTTTCGTTCCCTCATCACTTAGACAAAAGCGGATGAACTTTTTCACATTTTCTCTTGCATCTTTTT
>DHFQ01000110.1 GCA_002402325.1 Candidatus Aminicenantes bacterium UBA4820 | reverse complement strand
AAAAGTTGGGGTGAATTTTCAAGGTCCTTGTTGACCTCAACAACCTTCCCGCTGACAGGTGAATTTAGTTCAGATACAGCCTTAACGCTTTCTACAGTTCCCATCTGCTTTTGAGATGAGACAGAATCTCCAACCTCAGGTGTTTCAACAAAAACGATGTCGCCTAACTCTTTTTGAGCAAAGTCGCTTATGCCGACCGTTGCAATGTTTCCTTCAACCATAACCCATTCGTGACTTTTTGTAAATTTCATCTTTTCCTCCAATTTATTTTTTTGGTCTTTTATAAAAAGGTTTATTCACAACTACCGCTTTTAACCTCTTTCCCCTCACATCAACAGAAAATTCGTTGTCTAAATTGGCGTGTTCTATACTTAAATAAGCCATTCCGATTGGTTTTTTTAAATATGGGGCAAGAGTGCCCGAAGTTACAAATCCAATTTTTTCTCCGTCTTTGAAACATTCCATCAAATGTCTTGGAATTCCCTGCTCTTTTAGTTCAAAGGCGATAAGTTTTCTTTTAATTCCCTCCTCTTTTTGTTTTAAAAGTATCTCTTTGCCGTTGAAATCGCAATTTTTATCAAGTTTTAAAATCCACGAAAGATCAGCCTCAAGAGGGGTTGTCGTATCGTCAATATCATTCCCATACAAAGCCATACACGCCTCAAGTCGTAATGTATCCCTTGCTCCAAGTCCAATTGGTTTAAGTCCATAATCTTTACCGACTATAAGAAGGTCGTTCCACAAGTTTGAAGCATTTTTTGGAGAGATATAAATTTCAACGCCATCTTCCCCTGTGTAGCCTGTTCTTGAAATGAGACACCTTTCGTTAAAAAGGTTGCAATATGTGAACCAGTAGTATTTCAAAGTTGAAAAGTCAACATCTTTAACAATTTTTGAAACAACTTGAGTGGCAAAAGGTCCCTGAATTGCTATTTGTGCTGTTTCATCGCTTTTGTTTAAAACTTCCGCATCAAATCCTCTTGAATTTTCTAAAATAAAATTGAAATCTTTTTCAAGATTAGAGGCGTTAACCACAAGAAAATAGATTTCATCTTCTATTTTGTGGACGAGCATATCATCAACAAAAGTGCCTTTTTTTGTAAGCAGTCCCGAATATTGAATCTGACCTATTGAAAGTTTCTCTGCATTGTTTGATGAAACCTTTTGAACCAGATTCAGTGCATCCTTACCTTTGATCCATATTTCACCCATGTGGCTTACATCAAAAATTCCAACCTTTGTTCTAACATTGTTGTGCTCTTCAATGATGGAACTAAACTGAACAGGCATTTCAAAGCCTGCGAAAGGAACAATCCTTGCTCCCAATTTTTTGTGATCCTCATAAAGAGGAGTCCTTTTCAAACTTTCCATAACATCCCCCTTTAAATTCATAAAAAACGGGAAGATTTTTCCCGCTTATTAGTCTTAATAATAAAACTTTTAAGAAAAAATATCAAATTAAACTGGCGGGAAAAAAGTTAGGAGTTGGTAGAGATCAGGGTAAAAACTTGTGAAATAAGGATTTAGTGAAAATTGAAAGTTGCAAGAGTCAAATTCAAAATGTAGAAAGTAAAAACCTTCATCTGTATTCAAAATCAAGGGATGTTTATTTTGCTTTAATCTGATGGTAGAATAGAGTTTTGAGAGATGGATTGAATGATTAGAGCGTATGAAATGTTAGTTCAAAGAGGGATTTTCTGGTTTGACATTCTTGACATTTTTGCTGTCGCAATTTTAATTTATCTCTTTATTTTTCAGGTGCGGGGCACTCGTGCTGCTCACATTTTTGCAGGAATTCTTCTTTTGTATGTTGGCTACATTTTAAGCGGATTTTTTATGATGAGTTCAACCCACTCTCTTTTGCAGAGGACATTTTTTTACATCCCCTTTGCTGTAATAGTACTTTTCCAGCCTGCGATTAGAAATGTTCTTTCGGTTATAGGAGGCTTGATTATCGGCAGAAAGTCGGTTCAGGAAAAGTCTATGAGACTTTGCGTTGAAATTGCGAGGGCTTCATTTAACCTTGCATCAAACAGATTCGGGGCAATCATAGTTCTCGAAAGGAAGCAGGGATTAAAGAATTATGCAGAGACAGGATGCCCTATGGGAGGGGCTGAAGTTACCGCTGACCTTCTTTTAACAATTTTCTACCCTAAAACTCCTCTTCATGATGGTGCAGTTATAATCTCTGATGGAGTGATGATTGCGTCTGGTGCATTTCTTCCATTGAGTTCTCTTCCACTCCCAACTTTATATGGAACAAGGCACAGGGCGGCGCTTGGAGTAACGGAAGAAACTGATGCAATTGCAGTTGTTGTTTCAGAAGAAAGGGGAGAGGTCTCCGTTGCAGTGAGTGGCAATTTAAAAAAAATTGAAAGCGAAAATGAGTTAAAAGATGAAATTGTAAGGCTTTTGAAAGGCGGGAGGGGATGAACTTCTTCTGGAAATTGAAGGCTACATTGAAGGAGTGGTTTCCCGATGCTATGGCTTACTTTTATCTTTTGTTATCAATAATAATAGCGGGACTTTACTGGGGAGTCACCGTTACCGAAGAAAAAGAGAACAAGACCATCACTGCTGAAATCAAATTTACAGATGTAAAAAAGGGTTACTCAGTTGTAGGACCTGATGCCCATACAAAGGTCAATGTCGAGATTTCAGCAACGACTGAGGTTTTAAAGAAAATAACTTCAGATGATGTAAAAGTAGTTATAAGTGCAAAGCAGTTTACGGAAGGCCCACTTGTCTATGAACTTACAGAAAATGATGTTACACTTCCCTCTTCTGTAACCTTTGTCAATATTTTTCCAAAAGTTCTTGAATTACAACTTGATAAGATTGTTGTGAAAAAAATCCCCTTAAAGCCACAGTTTACGGGCAAATTGAAAAATGGGAAATCTATTCTATTTTATGAGGTTGATCCCCCCGAGGTTGAAGTCTATGGTCCAAGAACAATAGTTGAAAGTCTTAAGTTTATCCCAAGTCAACCCATCCAGTTGGCTGACAAGGAAAATGATTTCACAATTCCCATAGTTCCAATAATTGATGACCCTGAATTGAAAGTGGTTCAAAATACAAATAGTTACATATTAAAAGTCGTTGTTGGGGGGAAGAAAAAACAGAGTGTAATCAAAAATGTTAAAGTTGAGTGTATTAACCAGGAGAATAAAATCGATTTTGTCTTAAATCCTGACCATATAAGCACAGTTGTTGAATACGATGAGAAAGAAAGTCAGAACATAAAGCCAGACGAGATAGTGGCATTGATTGATTTAAGTAACTTAACTCCTTCAGAAAAATCTTATAAAATAAAACCTCTTGTTGAAAAAAGAGGAAAGGATGAAAAATCTTTTCACATAGTCTCATTTTTCCCAACCTACATTGAGGTAACACTAAAGGAAAGGCAAAAAGAGAGTAATGAGTGAAAAACTTTTTGGAACTGATGGAATAAGGGGAGAGTTTGGGACTTATCCCCTTATTGAAGAAATTGTGGTAAAGATTGCCCTCTTTGCAGGAACTATTCTTTCAAAAAAAGGAGGGAAACTTCTTCTTGGAAACGATACAAGAGAATCGTGTCAAAAAATAAAAGAGTGGCTTGTAAAAGGTTTTTCAAAGGCGGGACTTAAATCTTACGATTGTGGAGTTTTTCCGACTCCCGGAATTTCAGCAATGGTAAAAACAATGGAGTTTGACTTTGGAGTTGTTGTCTCAGCCTCTCATAATCCTTACAATGACAATGGAATCAAATTCTTTTTTAAAAATGGAGAGAAACTCCCGGATGAGGTTGAAGAGTCAATCGAAAAGGAGATTATTTACTCAAAAGAGAATATTTTAAGAGACGAAACTCTAAACTATGAAGAAATAGACCTTAAAGAAGATTATCTAAATGTTTTGTTAAAAAATTACAAAGGATTGGAACTAAAAGGGAAAAGGATTTTGCTTGATACTGCAAATGGAGCATCCTACAAATTGGCACCAGCGCTTTTCTCAAAATTGAACGCTAATGTAATCACAATAAATAACTCTCCCGATGGGAAAAATATAAACGATAATTGCGGTTCTCTTTTTGCCCATTCTCTAAAGGAAAGGGCTGAAGATTGTTCTTATGATTACGCCTTTTCTTTTGACGGTGATGCTGATAGATGTATTCTTGTTTTGCCCTCGGGGGAGGTTCTTGATGGAGATTATCTTTTGTACAACGAGGCAATTAGAAGAAAAAAGGAAAATAAACTTGCAGAAAATCTGGTTGTAGGCACAGTTATGAGCAATTTCGGGCTTGAATCAGCATTAAAAAGAGAGGGAGTTAGTTTTTTAAGAGCAAAAGTCGGGGATAGGTATGTCCTTGATTTACTGAAAAAGGTGGGTGGAGAGATAGGAGGGGAACCATCAGGGCACATAATTATGCTTGATAAATCTTCAACGGGAGATGGGCTTCTAACCGCTTTAACTTATTCATCACTAATTGAAGAAAAGATTAGGGCTGAGAATTTAAAAAATGGTCTTGAAATGTGCCACCAAAAGATCGTCAATTTAAAAGTTAAAGAAAGAAGAAATCTTGATGAAATGGAAGAGGTGAAAACACTGCTTGAGGAGTTAAATAAAAAAATAGGGGATAATGGAAGGGTAGTTTTGAGATATTCAGGCACCGAACTACTTTTAAGAGTAATGGTTGAGGCTAAAGATAAAAAATTGATGGAAGAAATTTTAAATAGCGCTGTTTCTAAATTGAAGGAGATTTTTAGGGAGGAGTAGATGAAGTTATCTGTGAATATTGACCACATAGCAACTTTAAGAGAAGCGAGAAAAGCGAAAGAACCAGATCCAATTTTTGCCGCTTCAATTGCGGAATTGGCAGGTGCTGATGGGATAACCGTTCATTTGAGGGCTGATAGAAGGCATATTCAGGAAAGAGATGTTGAGATGCTAAAAGAAACAGTAAAAACAAAATTGAATGTTGAGATGGCAGCAAACCTCTCGATGATTGAGATAATGGCTTCAATTCAGCCTTTTCAGGTTACACTTGTTCCGGAAAAGCCAAATGAGGTTACAACAGAAGGCGGACTTGATGTGATTTTAAATGAAGGAGCCATAAGACAAGCTATTTCAAGATTAAATTCTCACAACATAAAAGTAAGCATATTTGTAGATCCTCAACTTGACCAGATAAAAGCATCGCATAAAGTTGGTGCTCAGGCAATAGAGATTAATACTAATAGTTATGCAATCTCAAAAAGTGAAAAGACAACAAAAGAAGCATTAAAAGCGGTTATTGATTCAGCAAACCTCGGAAGAAAATTAAATCTTGATGTTCTTGCAGGACATGCCTTAAATTATATGAATATAAAGCCAATCGTTAAAATAGAAGAAATAGAAGAGTTGAATATTGGTCATTCCATAATTGCAAGGGCTGTGTTTTGCGGACTTGAATCTGCGGTAAGAGAGATGAAATCTCTTTTAGAAAGATAGAAATGAATTTATTTTACGAAAAAATTGGGAAGGGAAAACCAATTCTTTTTCTTCCTGGTCTTGGCTTAAATCACCACCTTTTTGATGATACTGTAAAGGAACTTAAAGACAACTTTGAGTTGATACTTGTTGATCTCTACGGCACAGGCAATTCACCAAAGCCTGAATCCCATTACTCCTTTAAACTTGATGCTCTTGAGGTTTTTAAAATAGTAAAAGATTACGATGAACTCTATGTAATCGCACATTCAAGAGGGGTGAAGGTTTCTCTAAGGCTAACTGAAATTTACAAAAACATTCAAAAGGCTGTTTTTGTCGGGCAAGCGGGTTTCGGAGAAAATGATGATATTTTTAAAAAAAATGTTGAGGAAATAAGAAAGAATAGAGAAAACCTTTCAAAGAGGGAGTTTGGCAGAAAACTTGAAAGTGGGCTCAATTTTGGCAAGGTTTTTGGAGATGTTGAAACCTTAACAAAACTAAAAATAGCAAAAGAAAATAGCGATGTTATCGATGCAATTTTAAGAAGAGATGAAGATGAGTGCAATTATAAAAAATTGGCAGAAGAGGCTGATTTTGAGGTGAATTTTATTGTGGGAGAAAAAGATCCATTTTTAAATGATGTGAAAAGTGCATTAAGCGTTTATAAAAATGCAAATCTTTTTATCATAAATAATTCGGGACATTTTCCTATGATTGAAAAAAGTGAAGATTTCAACAAAATTCTAAAAAGAATATTTATGGAGGAAAAATGGAAGTAAAAGTTAGTTTTCCAAAAAACAATCAGGTAAAGGCAAAAGTTGGTGAATGGGATGTATTAGCAGATCAACCGGTTGAACATGGGGGTAATAATGAAGCCCCATCTCCTTTGGCCTATTTACTTACATCTCTTGCAACCTGCGGCGGATATTTCCTTATGAAGTTTCTGAAAACAAGGAATATCGATTTATCCAGGGTTGATTTTACCCTCAATTTCAACTATTCGGAAGAGATGATGCAAAAGGGAGAAAGCCCAATTGTTGAATATAGTATAACCGTTCCTCAAGACTTTGACGAAAAGAACATCGAACCTTTAAGAAGGGCTGTTATGAGTTGTTTTGTGAAAAAAGTAATTGAGTCAAAACCAAAATTTGAAGTCAATATAAACCGTCAATAAAGGCAGATTCATTGTCATTTAATAGCAAAGCGGCTCCAGATGAAGGTCTGAAGCCGCTCTGCTAAAAAGGTAGTGTTACTTTACATCAAGGATTTTTTCTTCATTTTCAGGAAGGTCAATATTCAAATTGAATGTCTTTATAGTTGATGATTCTTTAACTTCATCGCCATCGTAAGTTTTGCTTACAAAGGGAAGTTTGATTCCTTGGACATCTTTGTATTCGCTAAAAACTTCCATCAAATCCTTAGGTCCTTCCTCGCTATTTTGTTTTCTTTGTACGGCATAAATCAGATTGTTTTGATCAATGTAAATTTTTACTGGCTTTTCACCGACTCTTATAACGAGAAGTTTGGTCTTAACTCCTTGTACATCCTTGTCTCCAATAAGTTGAGCCTTGATTTTTCCATCTGCAAAATCTTTCAAAAAGTGAAGACATCCAAATGAAAAATTCAATGAGGATATATTTTCTGCAAGTTGCGATTCTGGAATGGGTCTCTTTTTATCACCCATTGCCATATAGCCCTCTTTTCCTTTTAGGACCTGCTCCATCTTCCCCATTGGAGTTTGTATTTCAAAATGGGCTTTATCGGGAAAAACCACAATTCCCTTTTGATTCATAGAGAAAGGTCCCATTGGAGTCTTTAACTCAACTGTTCCTTCAAACGATAAATTCTTTACCTTTTTCAACTCAACTTCACCGACTGCTTTAAGAACGTTCTTTAAAATGAGATTTCCCTGATTTAAAGTTTCCTCTGTTGGTTCCGGGATAACCTCTTTTGGCGTTGGCTCTTTAATCGTGATGTCAATCAAATTAACATTTCCAAGAACTTTTAAATCGTTTTGCACCTCTTTTTTACCAACAGCAAGAATTGAGAGTTTGTCCTCAAAAAGATACTTTTTTGCAACATTGAGAATATCTTCTTTTGTAACATTTTCAATTTTTGACTTTAAAATTTCATTAAAATTTTCGGGATAGCCATAAAAGTTGTAGGTGAGAATCCTACTTGCAATTTTGTCGGTTGAGTCAAATTCAAAAGCAAACCCATTCAAGTAGCCATCTTTCGCCCTTTTTAATTCCTCATCTGTAACAGGTTCACTTTTAATTTTCTTAATTTCTTCAAGGATTGTTTTTAATGCCTCAACGGATGATTCTGGCTTTGTTGAAGTGTAGAAGTAGAAGGCACCATTGTGGTCATAGGCAGGAATCATATAGCCTCCCGCGCCATAAGCAAGTCCTTTTAGTGTTCTAACCTGAACAAAAATCCTTGAAG
>DHFQ01000087.1 GCA_002402325.1 Candidatus Aminicenantes bacterium UBA4820 | reverse complement strand
CTCGCATCTTACCCATCGGCGTCTATGTTCCCTACCATCCCCTTACTTTTCACTTCTTTGGTGATTCGTTGTTTCCTCTTAAGTCGATGATTGGTATAATCTTTTAACAATAAGGAGTTGATGCAATGTCGAATTTTGGGAGGCAACAATTTGTCGTATCTCTAAGAATTCTATTCTCTTTTCTTCTTGCTTAAATCTTCCAAAAGAGGTATCTTAAAAGGGTTGAAGGAGGATTTTATTTTGGCTTTTGATGAGAATAAAAGCGAAAGCCCCGTAGATAATTCTTCGAAGATGATTTTAAGAGAATCCTTTGTAATTATTCTCTGGGTGATGAGTGTGCTCTGTTTTTTTTCAATAATTTCCTACAACCCGCTTGACCCTGGATTTTTTTCAAAGTCCTTTGGCAATTTTTCAAAAGTCCCTTCAAATCTGGTTGGAAATTTAGGTTCTTACATCGCTGATCTTTTGATGACACTATTTGGATTGTCATCATTGCTTGTGTCGTTTATCTTAATTGATGCAGGATATTGCCTCTTAAAGAAAAAACCTTTTTATAGATTTTTTTTCTGGATATTTCTGCTTTTAAGTTTATCATCCCTGTGTTCGACGCTTCTTGGGGAAATTAACCCCTTTTTCTGGGGAATGAGTTCTACGCTTCATTCCGGCGGGCTTATTGGTATTTTGATTGAGACCTCTTTAAATTTTCTTATCGGACCAATCGGAAATGTTATCGTTTCTTCGGTAATCATATTAATTTCGGCATCTTTTATTTTGGGCTTCTCTCCGTTTAAACCATTCAAATCTCTTTTGATCCCTCTTAAAAAATATTTTGAAAAAAGAAAAATCAAAAAGGAGAGGGAAAGAAAGGAAAAACAGCAAAAGGAAAGTGCTGAACTTCTGAAAAAAAGACTAACGGGTAAATCTGACACAAGACAGCCCGTAAAAATTGAGCAAAAGGAAGAAAAAAAGGAAGATTTGTTCACACTTCCTCTTGAGATAGATGAAGATGAAAGCTACAAACTACCTCCAACAGACCTCCTTGACCCACCTTCTCCCAGGCCCCCCATTGACGAAAAATCACTTTTAGTCTATGCAAGAGAAATTGAAGAAAAACTTCTTGAATTTGGTATTCCGGGTGAGGTTCTTGAAATGCACTCGGGACCGGTTGTAACAATTTTTGAATTCAAACCCGCGGCGGGCGTGAAATACTCAAGGGTGGTTTTAGCTGCAGAAGACCTTGCAATTAGACTCAAAAAGGATCATATAAGAATTGATAGGATGGGTGGAAAGGCAACAATAGCGATTGAAGTTCCAAATGATCAAAGGGAGCTGATTTCTTTTAGAGAACTTGTAGAATCTGAACAATATAGAAGGAATCCATCAAAATTATCACTTGCACTTGGGAAAATGGTTGATGGAACTCCTTATATTACAAACCTTACAGAAATGCCCCATCTTCTTGTCGCAGGAACGACGGGCTCGGGAAAAAGTGTTGGAATAAATGCGCTTATCAATTCAATTCTTTTAAAAGCAAAACCTGATGATGTTAAATTCATTATGATTGACCCAAAGCAGGTGGAACTAAAAATTTATGAAGGGTTGCCACACCTTCTTACACCAGTGGTTACTGATGTTAAAAAGGCAGCGAATGCACT
Source organism: Candidatus Aminicenantes bacterium UBA4820 (assembly GCA_002402325.1). GTDB lineage: Bacteria > Acidobacteriota > UBA4820 > UBA4820 > UBA4820 > UBA4820. The sequence goes on along the minus strand of DHFQ01000087.1, from coordinate 9,434 downwards.
TGCGTGGGCTTTGAGGGAGATGCAGGAGAGGTATAAAACTTTTGCAGCTGTTCAGGTTAGATCAATAGAGCAGTACAACAGGTTTATAAAAACTCTTACCCCTAATGGGAATGATGAGGAAATCGGTTTGACAAAACCACTTCCCTACATCGTAATAGTCATTGATGAACTTTATGATTTGATGGCTGTTGTATCAAAAGAGGTTGAAACAGCAATTGGAAGACTTTCCTCAATGGCGAGGGCTGTTGGAATTCATCTCGTAATTGCAACACAAAGACCCTCAAGAGATGTTATTACAGGTGTAATAAAGAGCAACCTTCCTGCAAGGATTTCCTTTCAAGTTAGAGAAAAAATAGAAAGCAGGCTCATTTTAGACCAGAATGGGGCTGAGACGCTGGAGGGAAAGGGGGATATGCTCTTTTTACCTCCCGGTTCTTCAAAAGTAATAAGGATTCACGGTGGTTTCATTTCAACAGTTGAAACTCAGAAGATTATACAATATATACGAAGTCAGGCTGAGCCGTCATTTGACAGCGTTGTTTTAAAAGATAAAGGAATAACAACGCCTTCAGGAGAATTAGCAGAAGAGGCCTCCTACGATGACCCACTTTTTAAGGATGCCGTGAAACTTGTTGTCTCAACAAAAATTGCAACAGCAACAAACCTTCAAAGGAAACTGCGTCTTGGATATGCAAGGGCTGCAAGGCTCCTTGATATGATGGAGGAGAAGGGAATCGTGGGCCCTGTCAACGGTGCAAAGCCAAGGGAAATTTTGATTTCAGAAGAAGAGATTGAACAGTGGCTCCAATAACTGAAAGAATAAAACTTTTAAAGGGAGATTTGACAGATTTTGAAGGAGATGCGATTGTCAATGCAGCCAATACAGATTTGATTTTAGGCGGTGGAGTTGCCGGGACAATTAGAGTAAAAGGGGGAGCCACGATTCAAGAGGAGTGCAATAAAATAGGGAGAATTCCATTGGGAGAAGCGGTTTTGACAAAAGGTGGAAATTTAAAGTCTAAGTATGTGATTCACGCAGCAGCGATGGGATTTGATGAACCGTGCACAGAGGAGAGTTTAAGAAAGAGTGTCTATAATTCTTTGTTGAGATCTTTTGAAATGAAATTGAAATCAATTGCAATGCCCGCAATTGGAATGGGGATTGCCTCCTTTCCTTTAAAAGAGGGTTCAATTATTATGCTTGAAACAATTTTCAAATTCATATCTTCAAAAAATTATCCAGAGATTGTTTGTATTTATTTGTATGATGATGTAACTTTTGATGTTTTTAAAAAGACACTTGAAAAGTTAAAAGGGGCTTACTTTGACACGAATTACCTCTTCACTTAAGAATTGGGTTTTAATCCTTTCAATTTTTCTTACATTCTCCTGCTCTCATCCTGTTGCTACATCTTTTGATTCATCTGAAATAAGACCAGATGAAGAACCCTATCAAGAAGAGATAAACGAAGGTGAGAAGGTAGTCATTGAAAAAAAGGGGTGGACATTCACTCTAACAAAAAAGGCATACTACAAAATAGCAGGAGTGGTTGTTTCAAGAAAAAATTACTACACTGGTAAAAATTCACTCATCGCTCCTGTTGATATAGCACTCGTTTTTGGCGATCTTTACTCAAACTCACTTTACAAAGAGATAAAATGGTCTCAAAGCGGTAGGTGGTATTGGTGGAGGTATGATTCCTCCTTTCCAAGACAGGATAACAACTACATTTCAAGATACTCATCAAACAACCATATAATTCCAGCAAATGATAATCTTAAAAAAGCAGCAAAAAGTGTATCAAGGGGAGATGTAATTGTTCTTGAAGGCTATCTGGTATTTGTCGATGGAAGGAAAGGTGAAGCAACATTTTGGTGGAACTCTTCTCTTTCAAGAAGCGATACAGGTGATGGGTCCTGCGAAGTTTTATATTTGACAAAATTGAGGAACGGAGATAATGTTTATGAATAAGATTTTTAAAAGGAATGAAATATGAACGACAAGCCCTTTGTTCATCTTCATCTGCATACAGGATACTCTCTTTTAGATGGAATGATTCATCTTAATGACCTGATTACTTCCGTCATTGATAACTCAATGGACAGTGTTGCTATCACAGACCACGGGAACATTTTTGGCGCGGTTCAATTTGCCCAAAAAGCAGCAAACAAAGGTCTTAAGTCTATAATTGGTTGCGAAATATACCTTGCCCCAAACTCAAGGTTTGATGATGATATAGTTGGGATTGATGGAAGAAGGCCATATTCTCATCTCATCGTCCTTTGCAAAAGTGAGGAGGGATATAAAAATCTTTGCTCATTGCTCACGCTATCATATCAGGAGGGTTTTAAATACAAGCCAAGAGCGGATAAGGAACTTTTGAGCAGGTTTAGTAAGGGTTTAATTGCATCATCAGCGTGTCTTGGAGGAGAAATCCCAAGAAAAATAAGGATGGGTAAATTTGATGATGCTCTAAAATCAGCAGTAGAATTTGAGAACATTTTTGGAAAAGGAAATTTTTATCTTGAACTGCAAGATCACGGTTTGCCGCAACAGGTTGAAGTAAATAGTGCTCTCATTGAAATTCACAAAAAAACAAACATTCCTTTAATAGTTACCAACGATGTGCACTTTTTGAAAAGGGAAGATTTTGAACCACACAAAGTTCTTTTGTGCATACAAACAAAAACGACCCTGAAGGAACGAGAAATGAGTAAGAAGGAAGCCTACACAGAAGAGCACTACTTAAAAACTAAAGAGGAGATGTGGGAGAAATTTGGAGATTACAAAGATGCCCTTTTAAACACCGTTAAAATCGCTGAAGAGTGCAACTTTAGTTTTGATTTTGAGACGCACCATTTCCCAAAATTTGAAGTCCCATATGGATATTCTCTTGAAGGATACCTTGAGGAGATAGTTAGAAAGGGCTTTGAAAAAAAGGTTGTGCACAATCCTTCAATCCCAAAAGATAAAATCCCCATCTACAAAGAAAGACTTGATTATGAACTTAACCTCATTTTAAAGATGCAGTTTGCGGGATATTTTTTGATAGTTTCAGATTTTGTAAAATTTGCCAAAGATTCAAATATTCCAGTCGGTCCAGGAAGAGGAAGTGCTGCGGGGTCTCTTGTCTCCTACTGCCTTGACATTACAGACATTGACCCAATATATTTCAACCTTCTTTTTGAGAGATTTTTAAACCCTGAAAGAGTCTCTATGCCTGACATTGACATAGATTTTTGCAAAAGAGAGAGGGAAAAAGTAATTGATTATGTGAGAAACAAATATGGAAAAGAAAATGTTGCACAGATAATAACCTTTGGACAATTACAATCAAGGATTGCGATAAGAGATGTCGGAAGAGTTCTGGGAATTGATTTAAAAAAAATTGACAAGGTTTCAAAATTGATTCCCGTTGAGCAGGGAATTGTTCTTGACCTTGATGTGGCATCAAAGACAGTGCTTAAAGAATTTTATGATATGGATAGTGAAATAAAGAGAGTCATTGATTTCGCCAAAAAAATTGAGCATCTTCCAAGACACGCAGGAATGCACGCCGCAGGGGTTGTCATAGCCCCTGAGGCTGTAACAAATTTTTGTCCACTTTATAGAAGTTCAAAAGGAGACGATGTTACTCAATTTGAAAAGGATGATATTACCGCAATTGGGCTTCTAAAAATAGATTTTCTTGGTTTGAAGACAATGACAGTAATATCTGATACAATTGAAATGATAAAAAAATCAAAAAAGAGGATTCCCGACTTAAAAAACATTCCTCTTGATGACCCTGAAACCTTCAATTTGTTTGCAAGCGGTAACACGGATGCTGTTTTTCAGTTTGAATCTCCTGGAATGAAGGACGCTTTAAGGAGACTAAAGCCAACTAAATTTGAACAGTTAATCGTGATGAACGCCCTTTACAGGCCTGGGCCTCTTGGTGCAGGAATTTTGAACGATTACATTGAAAGGGCTCATAACAAAGAGAAAATATCATATCTAATTGATGATTTAAAAGAAATCCTTGAGGAAACTCTTGGAGTCATCGTCTATCAGGAACAGGTGATGCAAATTGCAAATAAAATTGCGGGTTTTTCTCTTGCTGAAGCGGACCTCTTAAGACAGGCGATTTCAAAGAAAAATCAAGAAAAAATGAGAGTCCTTGAGGAGAAATTCAGAGAAGGTGCCACAAAAAATAAATACAAAAAGGAGATTGTGGACCAACTTATAGAGCAGATAAAATATTTTGGTGGATATGGCTTCAATAAATCTCATTCTGCCGCTTACGCCCTCGTCGCTTATTGGACAGGTTATTTAAAAGCGCATTATCCAACTGAATATATGGCTGCGACTCTCTCAAATTCAATGGATAAAACAGAGGACATAATAAAATATATGAATTCCTGCACTGAAAATGGTATAAAGCTTCTTCCTCCTGATGTCAACTCAAGTGAAGAGGGATTTACAGTCGAAAAAAATGCGATAAGATATGGCTTGACAGCAATTAAAAATGTCGGTTTATCATCTGTTGAAGAGATACTTAAAGCAAGAAAAAGAATAGGAACATTTAAAACTTTGTACCAATTTTGTGAGGAAGTTGAGCACGAATATTTAAACAAAAGAGTTCTTGAAAATTTGATACAATCAGGTGCTATGGATTGCTTCAAGGTTCCAAGATGGGATCTCTTTGAGGCGGTTGATTCTGCCCTTCAATTGGGAAGCAAAATTCAACAGGATAGGAAAAAGGGACAGGGCGGACTTTTTGGAGAGGAGGACAACCCCGATTATGAGGTTTCTTATCCAAAGGCAAAGCCATGGGAGAAGATTGATATTTATCAGAGGGAAAAACAGAGTCTTGGTTTTTATTTAAGCGGTCATCCCCTCACGGAAAGACAGCCACTTCTTAAACTTTTGACAACTCACACAATAAAAAGTGCCAAAAATAGTGAGAGTGGGGAGAATGTTGCACTTGGTGGAGTAATTTCTTCTCATAGGACCAAAAAAAGCAAAGAGACTAAAGAACCTTATATGGACATTGAACTTGAAGATATGGAATCAACAATTGAGGTAAGAGCGAGAGGTGAGGCTTACAATAAGTGCTCAAAATTCATTGAAAAAAATTCAACTGTTCTTGTGATAGGTAGAGTTACAAAAGATGCCGATAAGGTGAGGATTTTTGCCGATGGTGTAGTTCTTCTTGACAGAGCGGAAGAGGAGTTGAAGGATTTTATAAATGCGGTGGAAATAACACTTCCTATAACTTTGCTTGATAACGATTTTATCACTACACTCAAAAATTTGCTCATTTCCTTTAAGGGAAAAACTGAAGTGAGGTTCAGGGTTTTAGAGGATGATCAAACATCGGTTATCATCAAGCCCGCTTATGAATATTTTGTAAAGGTATCTAAGGATTTCAAAAAGGCGATAGAAGAAAGTGTTGGAAAAGATAGGCTAAAATACTATTTTAAAATTAACAATAAAAGAACAAACGGATGGAAAAATGGAAGAGAATAAAGATTTTGAAAGCGTAATAAGGGAAATAGAGAATAAAATTGAACAGGCAAGAATCATTGAAGATGAGACAAAAAGAAACAAAGAGATAAGAAGACTTGAGAATAGATTAAAGCAAACTTTAAAGGAATTATATTCAAACCTTACTCCCTGGCAAATCGTTGCAGTTGCGAGAAATCCTAAAAGGCCTCAAACCCTTGACATAGTTAAGGCACTTTTTACGGATTTTGAGGAGTTGCACGGTGACAGAAGGTTTGGCGATGATAGTGCAATAGTTTCAGGGCTTGCTATGTTTGATGGAATAGCGTCAGTTGTAATTGGTCATCAAAAAGGACACGATACAAGAGAAAGAGCATATAGGAATTTCGGAATGCCAAAGCCTGAAGGATATAGAAAGGCTTTAAGGATTATGCAAATTGCCGAAAAATTTAAGATGCCAATATTCACATTCATTGATACACCGGGCGCATATCCGGGGATGGATGCTGAGGAGAGAGGGCAAGCTGAGGCAATTGCTGTAAACTTAAGAGAGATGTCAGACATCAAAACCCCGATAATTGCTACTGTTACAGGAGAGGGCGGAAGCGGTGGTGCTCTTGCCATAGCGGTTGCAGACAGAGTGAACATTCTCAAATATGCTGTCTATTCAGTAATTTCACCCGAAGGGTGCGCAGCCATTCTTTACAAAGATTCTTCTAAAGCGGATATTGCCGCTCAATCTTTAAAACTTACATCAAAAGACCTTCTCTCTTATGGGCTCGTTGATACGATTATTGATGAGCCAGATGGTGCAGCACACTCATTCCCCGAAATAGTCTTTGAAAATATAAAACACACATTAAGAGAGCAATTGAGGGAACTTTCATCGATTGAGGTTTTAGAACTTATAAAATTAAGGAAAGAGAAGTTTTATAAAATGGGAGTGTATAAAGAGGAATAATTATCTGCTTTTCACCAAATCACGGTGATGATTTTCGATCATAATTTAACTATGCTCAATGTCATTCTACCTGCTTTTTCTTTATCTTTTCTAAATGATGAGAAATCCTCATCACCGCAAAGAGAACACCTTCCATCAAGAAAAATAGTATCCTCTTTCACTCCCCTTTCTTTAAAAATTGAATAATTTAGCAAAGGCAAATCAATAACTTTTTTCTCTTTATCAATGAATGGGGAATCTCCGAAAACATTTTTGAAATCTATGATTCTTTGAGAATCAACCTGATAACAACAACTTCTAATCGATGGTCCAAGATAGACTGAATCAAAAGAATCCGGCGGAAATAAATCGCAAAATTTGTCTGCAATTTTTAGTAATGTCCCCTTGTATCCTGAATGAATGACCGCTATACATTTTCCTTTATCAATTGAAATCATTATCGGAACGCAATCCGCCGATGAAACACATATCACTTTTTTCTCCTCTTTAGTGTAAAGCCCATCGCATTCAATATCTTTGAAAGCATCATAAATCAAAGATGAGTGAATCTGCTTTGGGATAACAACTTCTTTAACATCAATTCCCATTTTTGAATAAAATTGAACGATCTCCTCTTTATTTCTTCTTAAGAATCTACCTGTAAGAAAGAAACCTTTAATATTTTCAGGCAAAATGGGAGAAAGGTCGTAGTATTTTGTTTCATCAACAATTTTCTTTTCAGGTGTGAAAAATCTCATCTAATCTTCAACTCCGAAAGGGATATTCCCCTCTTTCAATTCAACTTTTAATTCTCTGAACTCATTTGGACTATAAATTTTTGATGTTCTGACTTCAATAAAGTTTCCACTTAAAGCCCTGCCGTAACCCTTGTTTGGTAGAAGTGTGATGAATCTCATCTTTCTTTCACAATTCTTTTTAAGAAATTCAATTTTCTTTTTTTCTTTAAGTTTTAAAAGTAACTTTTTTCTTTCTGATAAAACCTCATCAGGAATTGTCTTTAGATTGTAACTAAATGTATTTTTTCTCGGGCTGTAAGTAAAGATGTGATAAAAGGAGATTGGAAGAGAGTTTAAGAAATTGAATGAATCCTCAAAATCTTTTTCGCTCTCTGTAGGATAGCCACAGATTATATCCGCTCCTATCGCAACAAAGGGAATCTCTTCATCAATTTTTAAAATAAAATTTTTTATTTTTTCTAAATCACTCTCCCTTCTCATCTCTTTTAGGACCTTCTCACTGCCATTTTGAATTGGAATGTGAATGTGGGGGCAAATCTTGTGTTGATTTTCTTTTAAAAAATCTATGAACTTTTCATCTAAAATTTTTGGCTCAAGTGAACTTAATCTTATTCTGAAATCTCCCTCTTCTTCTACTAATTTTTTTAGAACATCTATCAAATTGAGCATTCTTTTAAGGTCAACCCCATATTCAGAAAGGTTGGTTCCCGTTAGAACTATCTCTTTAAAACCACAGGAAAGAAATTCTCTGAATTCTTTTAAAATTTCATCTAAATCTCTTGAAGTGGATTTTCCTCTCAATAGTGGAACGATACAGTAGGAGCATCTTCCGTTACATCCCTCTTGAATTTTTAGAAAGGGTCTCGTTCTATTTGCAAAATGTGGCAAAACCCGCTCTCTCTTTTTTATTGAGAATTTTTGAAGAAGCTCATCTTCACTTTCAATACAGAAATCAACCTCCTTCATTTTTTCAAACTCATCTTTTGATGCCTTCACTGCGCAACCAAAGGCAACAACTATTGCTTGAGGATTTTCTCTTTTAATTTTTCTTAAGACCTTTCTTGCCTCATCTTCAGCATTCTTTGTTACTGCGCAGGTGTTCAAAATTATTATATCCTTATTAACTTCTGCAAGAAGAGAGTTTATCCTTGCTGAATCGTACTGGTTTAGTTTGCACCCTAAGGTCCAAACCTTTACCATTACTTTAACTCTTTTAAGATTTCTTCAATTTCTCTTTTGTGCGTCCCAAAGGTTTCTGCTATTTTAATTTCATTTAAGGCGTCCTCTTTTTTCCCCTGCTTGAGATAGAGTTTAGCAAGGAGGATATGCCCTTCTGCATTTTCAGAATCTTTCAAAGAGAGTAAAAAGAGTTCCTTTGCCTCTCCAAATTTCCCCAACTCCATTTTTATTTCACCGAGTGTTCTCAAACCTAAAGAGGATTTTGAATAACTTTTTGTTTTCAACTCCTCAAGAATTTTTACGCTTTCTGAAATTTCATTTTCTTCCTTTAAAACAATGGCAAGAAGGCACTTTGCATCATAATATTCAGGCTCAATATCAAGCGCTTTTCTAAAATAGACCTCTTTAAGGATAGGGTCTGTTGCCGACCTTCCTCTTATGTAAGATTCAAAACCATCATTGCTTATTTGTGGATAAGGCTTGAATTGAATGTTCATACCATTAACGAATTGCCTTGCAATCTCTTCTGTTAATTCACTGAGTTTATGAACGCTTCCCTCAATCGTTCCCTCCTGTTGCTTTTTGATGATTGTAGTCAAATCAAAAATTGAATAATTTATCTTTATTGTCTCATTTTCTATCTTATACTCACCTCTTATCAGATGAGAAGCACCAAATTTCCTTGCGAGGCCAATTTGAGAAGAGAGAGGAAATTTAGGCCTTGATATGAGTTTCTGCTCTTTGAAGTAGTTTTCAAGGTGTTCAGTTGGAACGGTTAAAATTGAGTTATAAATCAAAGACTCTTCAATTGAAGCAGATAATCCTGTCTCAAGCCATAAACTTTTTATGTCGCCGCTCTTCTGGTCAAATGGAAAAACAAGAACTCTCTGACAAAGCGTGGATAGTGTTAAAAGTAAAATAAGAATTGACAAAAACAACCTTTTCATTAAACTTCCCTTCAAAGAAAACAATTTTATCTTTTAAATGCAAAAGAAGCAAGAAACTGGTTATGCCCAAAATCCGACATTGCATCGACTCCTTATGGTTAAAAGATAAAACCAATCATCGA
>DHFQ01000120.1 GCA_002402325.1 Candidatus Aminicenantes bacterium UBA4820 | reverse complement strand
TTGAATATTTTTCTTTAAGCGACATTGTAAGAGAAGAGGCAATTAAATCGGGACTTACAACTTCAAGAGAACGCCTGATTGTTACAGGAAACAAACTGAGAGATGAGTTTGGTTACAGTGTCCTTGCAGAAAGAACATTTCAAAAACTTAAAGGGAAAAGTGTTGTTGATTCTTTTCGCCATCCTGCGGAAGTTGAATTTATGCGAAGAAATGCTACGCTATTTTATTTAATCGGGATAGATGCCCCTGAGAAAGTAAGATATGAAAGGGCAATGAAAAGAGAAAGAAAAGGCGATTCAATTTCTTCTTTTGAAGAGTTTGTAAAAAAAGAGGAGATTGAAAATATGGACGGGTCTTCTCAACAGTTGAATGCAACATTAAAGCTTGCTGATGAAATAGTATTAAACGATGGAAGTAAAGAGGAATTTAACAAAAAACTTGAGAAGGTTTATAATAAAATCTTGAAAATGGTGGAACAAGGGAGGTAAAAATGAAATTGGAATGGACTCAAGATAAAATTCTTGAACTTTCTGGTCATTATTGGGCATCATTTGCCCTTCATACCGGAGTGGAACTTGATGTGTTCACCCTTCTTGATGAGGAAGGTTTGACTGAAGAGGAAGTTTCCTTGGAGTTAAAAATTAGCAAAAGAGGAACAAAAGCACTGCTTAGAGCCCTTTGTGCGCTTGGTTTTATAAAAAAAGAGGGAGAAATTTATTTTGATACAAAGGAATCTGTTGAATTCCTTTCAAAAAATTCTCCTGAATATTTGGGGTTTATGATAAAACACCATCACTATCTTTCAAAATATTGGGCTTCTCTTCCTAAATCTGTAAAAACGGGAAAGCCTGTAAAAAGATCAAACCTTATGAAAAGTATGGAAAATGAACTTGAAGCCTTTTTGATGGGAATGTTCAATAATGCATCAATTATTGCAACAAAGGTTGCTCAAATTTTGCCTATTTCTAATTGTAAAACTTTGCTTGACCTTGGAGGAGGACCGGGCACTTATGCAATTCATTTTGCCTTAAAATATCCCGATCTTAATTGCAAAGTCTACGATTTAAAACAGACTCAACCTTTTTGCGAGAAAGTTGTCGCAAAGTATGGGTTACAAACAAGGGTGAAGTTTGTTCCATTCAATTTTTTAAAGGGTAAAATTGAGGAAAAATTTGATTGTGTGTGGATGTCTCACATACTTCACGGAGAGGGAGAAAAAGATGCGGAAAAGGTTGTAAAATTGGCGGCAAAATCTTTGAACAAAGGCGGACTCATTTTTATTCACGAGTTTATTCTTAACGACGATGGTATATCACCCCTTTTCCCAACGCTTTTCTCTCTAAATATGCTTGTTGGGACAAAGAAAGGAAAAGCCTACACATTTTCAGAACTAAAGACATTTCTTCAAAATTCAAAAATTGAAGAGATTGAAATGATGGATTTTGAAGGTCCATCTGAGTCAAGAATAATTTTTGGAAGAAAAAAAAGATGAAGAAAATAGGTGCTCACATCAGTGCGGGAGGTGGAGTTGAGAATGCTCCGCTAAACGCAAAAGAAATAGGAGCAGATGCCTTTGCCTTCTTTACAAAAAATCAAAGGCAGTGGAACTCTCCACCATTATCTGAAAAGAGTATAAAACTCTTCAAAGAGAATTGTAAAAAGTTAAATTTTGACTCAAATTTTATTCTTCCGCACGACACCTATTTGATAAATATGGGAAGCCCTGACCCTGAAATAAGAAGAAAATCGGAAGAGGCATTTCTTGATGAACTTAAAAGGTGCGAGCAACTTGGACTTAAGATGCTCAATTTTCACCCGGGAAGTCATAGAACACAGCTAAGCGAAGAGGAGTGCCTTGATCTTATCGCTCTAAGCGTAAATAGGTGTTTAAAGAAGACAAAAGATGTAGTCGCAGTTATTGAAAACACGGCAGGGCAGGGTGGTTCAGTTGGCAAAAACTTTGAGCAAATTAAATATTTGATTGAAAAAATTGATGACAAAAAAAAAGTGGGAGTATGCCTTGATACCTGCCATCTTTTTGCATCAGGTTATGATATTAGAGGAAGAGAATCTTACAACAAAACCATTTTAGAATTTGATAAAATTGTAGGGCTAAAATATTTAAAAGGGTGGCACTTAAACGATGCAAAATCACAACCTGGAAGTTTTGTTGATAGACACGAATCATTAGGAAAGGGCAATATAGGAATGGATGCCTTTAAGTTTATTGTTCAGGATAGGAGATTTGAAGCTATTCCTCTAATTCTTGAAACTCCCAACACAGCCCTGTGGAAAGAGGAGATTGAACTTTTAAGATCGTTTGAAAAATAAAAAAAACATTTTCATAAAAAAAAAGTGAATTACCACATAAAAAAACGCAATATGAATGTCGTACTACATTTTCTATTAAGAAATAAAAAAGCCCCGGACATCCGGGGCTTTTTTAAGGTTATTTAAACTAATTTAGAATGACCATTGAACTGCAAGTCTGACTCTTCTTGCTCTCTGGTGTTCGGTCTCCATTCCAAAATATGGATAGGTTTGAACATCAGCAGTGCTTTCAGTGTTGTAGGTTTGATCAACAGCAGTTGTCTTCTGGTTGTTTGTAACATTCATTATATCTGCTCTGAATGCAAGTTCAGTTTTCCAGAGTTTGAAGTGGTACCTTGCACCAAGGTCAAGTGTCCAGGTGGTTGGTGTTCTTCCCGCTGTTCCTCTCTTTGAACAAAAACCTTCGTTCATACCATAAGCGTCATCAGCGCCGAGTTTTGAAATTGGTGTTCCGCTTTGAAGTTGGAAGTTCGCAGAGATGTCAAGCCCGAACGGGAATGAGTAGGAGCCATAGAGTTTAAGAACATGGGTTCTATCATTTGGAAGAAGTCCATAGCCATTAACGAGTAGCGATGGAATATCATATTTTGAAGTGATGTTTGGATCAAGTTGACCGTTATCATTTGAGAACAAACCTTCGTAGTTTCCTGTGAGTCTTGAAAGAACATAAGAACCGCCCAATTGCCAGTTGTTTGAGAATCTCTTGTCAATTGTAAGTTCAAGGGCTTTATAAATCCTTGTAGGTCTGGGGAATTTCCACATATATCCAGGTCTTCCAAATGGATCGGGAATCCACATATCTGTCCACTTATCGGGGTTGGTAACAATGTAAGTTACTGCTCCATCGTAAGAAATGTCTTCAATAGCCCTTCCGAGTGAACGATAAATCCCTCTTACTCCGACTGTTAAATCGGGCATAAGTTCATACTGGAACCCAAGAATTGATTCCTTGTTGTAAGAACCTTTAATCTTTTCACCATTTGGCCCACCTACGATTTGTGTTGGCTCAAGACCTAATGTGTAGGAATAGGGAAAACCATAAAGATTGACATAGTCATCGTTTCCATCCTGTGTTAACTGATAATCGGTGTAATAACCAAAATGGAAAAATTCAGTTGTAAGTGCACGGATTGCAAGATCATTTGGAATTCTTTCATAATACCAGCCATAGAAGCCATATAACTTGCTCTTTCCATTGTGGAAAACATCCCAGGTGAAACCAATTCTTGGTGCCCATTCATCGTTGATCTTCATTTCTCTTTCGGGTGCGTCCACATACTTTCCAACACCATAAAGAGGGTTGCCGAGTGAATCTGTACCAATCTGATTTGGAACAAAGTCAAGGTTCTTTCCACCCTTCATATGAATTTGATCAAGTCTGACTCCAAGTTTAAGCATAAAGTAATCTGTTAACTGCCAGTTATCCTGCATCCAGTAGGCATAATATTTCTGCTCTGTCTCTTTGTTTTGACTTGTCATAAACATCTGAGGACGGAAGAAATAGTCATTCGCCAAACCATCGCCATTGAGGTCCGCGCCTGTTCTATTCCATCTAATAACCGAACCGCCCATTGAGGTCTGGCCATAGAATGGGTCATACTCGCTACGTTCCGTTATACCAGGACCGGTATAGTTGAAGTTGTCAGTGTAAGAAATATCGAAATACTGGAAACCATAGGAAAGTTCGTGTTTTCCAGCAAGGTTGAAAATATTGGTTCCCTTTATACGAACCTGATCGTTAAAGTCTTTCTCGGATTCATAGGTTCTTCCACCAAGTGATGGTAACCAGGAATCAAGGTCTATAGCTGCTGTTGCTGGATTATATGTGTTTGTTCCAGTAGGTATTACCTGATAACCTGCATAAGTTCCAGAACCGTACCTGTAGTAATATCCCCAGTTGTTCATAGCAATTTCATTTTTTGGATAGTTGTCAAGCCATGTTCTTCTTGTTCCAACATTCATTTCTGTAAAGAATTTTGGTGTCCAGGTGGCATTCCACTGGATGTTTGCACCATAATTCTTTCTTTTGAGATCATAAGCTGAAGAAATCTTGCTTGGATTGTTCAAGTTAATAACATTATCCGTTTTTAGTTGGTTTCCAAAGAAAGAAACGACAAACCTGTGATTCTCATTAAGGTTATAAGTTAGTTTCCATGCATATTGTGGATCTTTTTCGGTGATTTTATAACCTGTGTCTTTTGCCCATGAATATGAAGGCTGTCCGCCAAGCGTAACATTTGCATCAGTTCCATTTGCTGTCCACTCTTCTTCATCTTTGTTCCAGTCATAAGCGGCAAAAAACCAGAGTTTATCCTTTATAATGTAACCACCCAAATAACCACCGATATCATAAATTTTGTTTGATTTGATGTAGTCAACAACAGTTGGGTTATCAAGTTTTCTCTCTTTTGCTCCCAATCCATCATCCCAATAGTAACCAAAAAGTCCGCCGTGAAATTCATTACCGCCGCTTTTGGTTATCTGGTTAACAGCACCACCCATCAAACCGCCGTATTCGGCGTCCATACCACCTGTTTTTACCTCAGTTGCCTCAATAAAGTCAAAGTTTAAATTTGTGAGGTTTCTCCCTGTTCCTGAATCTACAACTTCAACTCCGTTGACGATGTAAGAGTTTTCAGGTCCGGATGCACCTGCAAAAGAGGGTTGGCCAGCAAGACCAGAAGTAACGGCACCAGGTGCAAGGAATGCAATTCCTCTTGAAGACCTATCAAGGGGGATGTTTGTAATCATAGT
>DHFQ01000016.1:2676-10137 GCA_002402325.1 Candidatus Aminicenantes bacterium UBA4820 | reverse complement strand
AAGCCTTTATGGAAAAAAACTTTAAAAATCCTTATTCCACCACAGTTGAGAAAAATATTTCGTGAAAAAATTAAATCTTCCCCTCTTTCCAATCCCCTTGCCTTTATTGATTTTGAAAATTCACAAGCCTTTTATTCAAGTGTTTCAGGAAGGTCTATAATCATTCTTGATGAAGATAAGAGAGAAAAAATTGCCCTTGATTTGAAAAATAGACTTGAAAGTTATGTTGATGAAAAAACTAAAATTAAGCCTTTTAAAAAAGTTTATTTGAGAGAAGAAATTTACAAAGGTGATTTTGTTGAAAATGCTCCAGATATTATAATTGAAGAGGATGGAAGATATGCTTTCAAAACTGAGTGGAATGATGAGGTTTTAAAAGATTCATCGCAGTACAATGTTTTAAAAAGCGGTTCGCATAGAAAAGATGGAGTTTTAATTTTGTATGGTAATTCTTTTAAAAAGGGAATTGTGATAAAAAATGCAACTGTTATGGATATTTGCCCAACGATTCTTCATCTTTCTAATCTTCCAACTGGTGAAGAGATGGATGGAAGGATTCTTCTTGAAACCCTTGTTGAAACAAAGGAATTAAAAAAAGTTTCTTACAAAAATTTAAGAGAGTCATCTAACCTTTCAGATTTTGATGAAGAAGCGATAAAAGAAAGGTTGAAAAGCCTTGGATATATGTGAAAATCTTCTTGCCTTTATCGTTCTTCACTATGGTGAAAAAAAAATCACTGAAGATTGTCTTGACTCATTTAAAGGGAATCTAAAAGATACTTATCTTGTAATCAATGGGGAAGATGGTGAAGTTGCAGAACACTTTAAAAGTAAATATGCGCTAAAAGAAGTGATTGTTCTTGAAAAAAATGGTGGTTATGCAAAGGGTATGAATGAAGGAATAATAAAAGCGATAAATGATGGCTATTTGTGGATAATGGTTCTTAATAACGATGTTAAACTTTGTCCTAATTTTATTGAAAAGGTTACTGATAAAATTAAAGAAATTAAAGATGAGAAAATATGTTTTTCCCCTTTGATTACGGATAAAGAGGGTAAAAGCGTGTGGTTTGGAAGGGGAGAGTTTTCTTTTTTCACGGGCAGGGCTAAACATTCAAAAATTGAGGTTGATAGATTGAATAGTGAAAAAATTGAAAGTGATTATCTCACAGGATGCACCCTCTGTTTTCCTTCTTCTGCTATTAAAGAGTGTGGGTTAATGGATGAGATCTATTTTCTTTACTGGGAAGATGTCGATTGGTCGTTGAGATTAAAAAAGAGTGGATACAAATTTTTTGTTTTCCCTCAACTAAAAATCTATCATTGTGGCTCTGCCTCAACACAACTTGAATCTCAAAGTTATCTTTACTACTACTTTAGAAACCATTTAATCTTCCTATTTAAAAATGTGCCTGCCTTATTTCTACCCTGTTCCCTTTTTTTCTATTTCCTGAATATTTTAAGGCTATCTCTTTTATGGCTACTTTTTCATAAAAAAGAGGGAAGGAATAAGATTGGGTGGGTATTTTCGGGAATAAAAGATTTCTTGTTAAAAAAGGATGGTGAAAGAATTTTTCAATGAAGCCAGTTATTATTCTTTCTCATTTTTTCCCTTTTCCACCTCAAGTCGGAGCGGAGAAGAGAATAAATCTCATTTTGAGAGCAATTTCATCATTTACTGAAGTTGTGATGATTGCTAATGTTAGCAAGAATGCAGATTTAGAAGAGGCAAAAAAATATTGCTCTGAGGTTTTTTTGGTAAAGCAAAAATCGGGAGGAAATCCTGAACGAATTAAAAGAAGATGCTCGTCTCTATTTTCTTTTTTCCCGCCATCAGGGTTACATCTTGATTTAAACAATTTTCAAAAGATTCTTTACTCGCTTCCAGAAAAATATAGCCAATCAGTTTTACTTCTTGAGGCAATATGGTTTATGAAAATTTTAAAAGATGAGGATAAAAGGATTGTCGTTTTAGACCAACACAATCTTGATTCATCAGTTTTGCAAAAAAGATTTCAAAATGCTAAATTTCCCATTTCACTGCTTTATAAACTTGATTACATCAAACAAAAACATTTTGAGAAAAAACATCTAAGAAGAGCAACCAAAATTATGAGTGTTTCAGAAGAGGATAGTATAAGCCATCTAAAAATTGAAAGTAACCTTGATATTGAAGTTGTTGAAAATGCTATTGACATTGATAATTATAAATTTCTTAAACCAAACTTTGAAAACAGAACAATTCTTTTTACAGGGGATTTCAACTATTCTCCAAATATTGAAGGATTGAGTTATTTTATTAGAAGGGTTTTTCCTAAAATCAAAGGAGAAGTAGAAAATATTAAATTGATTGTTGCGGGAAGAAACTCAAAAAAATTAAAGATTGGGGATAAGGCTGTTTTGCTTTATGGAGAATTTCAAAAGGAAGAAGAAGTTTTTTCAAAGGCAACAATCACGATTGCTCCACTTTTAACAGGAGGTGGAAGCAGGTATAAAATCATAGAATCGCTTGCCTTTGGAATCCCTGTGGTTTCAACAATTCAAGGGGCTGAAGGGATAAAGCCGGGTGATAATGGAATCCTTATCGCAAGAGATGAAGACCAATTTTCATCGCACTGTATAAAGTTGCTTAAAGATAGAAAACTTACTTGGGAAATGGGAGAAAAGGGAAGGAAATTTGTCGAAATTAACTATTCTTTTGAAAACATTAAAAAGAAAATAAAAGATATTTTAGAGGCAACTTCAGATGGTCAAAATTGATTTTTCCAAACTCTGCATCGTTATTGTAAATTATAAGTCGCCAAAAGAAACTCTTTCATTAGTAAGAAGTTTAAGGGAGATGAAGGGTGGTGGCGAAAGGCAGGTCTATATTGTTGACTCTCACTCTGAAGATGAATCAAAAGATATCATTGAAAGGGAACTTTTACAAAATGAATTCTTTATTAAGATGGATAAAAATTATGGTTATGGTTATTGCAACAATGTTGGGATAAGAAAGGGGCTTTTGTGGGGAGCGGAATTTTTTCTTATTCTAAATCCTGATATAAAGGTTGATAAAGACTTGATATTTAGACTTGTAATTGCACTTGAGGCTCAGAAAAAGAGTGGAATGGCTGTTCCTGTTTCGCTTTCCGAAGATGGAAAGAGAGTTCAATCAATCGGTGGTGATTTTTCTCTTTTCACAGGAAGGGCAAAAAGAAGGGGATACAACAAAAACATTACAAGGGAGCAAAAGGATTTTGAATATGTTGATTTTCCTGTAGGCGATGCGATTTTATTTAAGAGAGAATTTTTTGAAGATGCAGGATTGTTCCATGAAAAATTCTTTCTTTACTACGAAGATGTCGAAATTGGGTTGAGGGCAAAAAAGGAATACTGGAAGTGCGTTGTAATTCCAAAGGCAAAAGTTTTCCATAGAGATACGACAAGGGAGAGACTCTTTGATCCAACAGTGAACTTTGTCTCAATTAGAAACCAGATTTGGGTTGAAAGGCTTTATGCAAACATCTTTCAATATACAATTTTTTTGCTTTTTTCATTTCTTTTGAGGTATCCTTTCAAAATGGTTAGAGCCTTTTTATTTTGCAGATTTAAGTGCTTTTTTATGATTGTAAAGGGAGTTTTTTCAGGTTTGTTCAGCAAAGAGGTCTATGATGGAAGCCATCTAAATCTTCCAAACATCACAAGGGAAATAGAGGAGGGAGATTTTGTTCCAGAGTCCCCAAGAATTATTTTTGAAAGAACAAAGAAAAAATGAACATACCGTTTATTGTGCTTTCAATATTTTTCCTTTTTAGTTCCTTTGCCTTTAACTGCACAGAAAATTGGGCTATTGCAACCTGTGAAGTCATTTTATTTCTCGGTGCTGGAATTAGCGGATTATTAAACAAAAACTTTTTTAAATTTCCCAGAAAACTTTCGGTGTTTGCCTTTTTTGTATCTTTCCTCGTGCTTATCTCTGTTATTCAACTTATTCCAATTCCCGTTTCTGTGTGGAAAGTCTTTGATAATAGCAGGATTCAAATGTATGAGGATGGAGCAAAGGCAGAAGAACTTCTTCAAAGCAAAGAATATAGAGTTGACCCCTTTGAAAAAACTGAAGCGCCTTATGAATCTATACGATACACGCCAACACTGCCGTCATTTCTAACAATAACGAGAACTCCTATTTCAACTTTAAGAGCATTGATTGCTATACTTTCCTTTTTCTGTTTTTTACTTTTACTTGAAGATGTGATGAATCAGGGAAACAGGCAGTTAAGGAAACTCGGGCTTCTTGTTGGTTTAATAGGTCTTACGATAGGAGTAATTGCACTTGTTGAAAAGGGGATTGAGCATAGAACCCACATTTTATGGTTAAGAGAAAGTGAAAGGGCACAAACCGCCTTTGGACCTTTTGTAAATGCCAACCACGGCGAAGCATTCATAAACTTAACCTTCCCGATACTCTGTTACCTGATATGGAGAAATATAAAAAAGGTTAAAAAGATTTCAGACAGGATTGGTATGACTTTTACTATAATAGGATTGCTTGCTTTACAGTTAGCCCTCGTTTTTAGCGGCTCATCAAGAGGTAACATTCTTTATCTTTTGCTACTTCCCGCATTTTTCCTTGTTCAAATAGGATTAAAAAAAAGAAAATCAAGGGCAATTATTTTCTCTTTACTTTATCTATGCTTTATTTCCTTTGGTCTTATTTTTGCTATGAAGTCAGGCGTATTGCAAAACGACGCAAGAATAAGAATGAATCCAAACATATTTACGGAGTTTTCTTTGGTTGGTAATGGGATTGGCTCATTTGAAGAGGTCTTTCCGGCAAAGATTAGAGACTGGCCCATTTATCGTGAGATGAGAAATGTTTTTCTTGAAAATGAGTACCTTCAGATTTATTTAGAGGCGGGGTTTATTGGCGTTTTAGCCTCAATTATTCTACTAATCTCTATTTTAATGCAAAATTTTGTTCTATTAAAAAGTTATGATAAAGGATTCTGGCTCAGTTGTGCAGTGATAAGTGAACTTATAAGAGTATGGTTTGATATGACCTTTCACATCATTCCTCTTGTTGCAACATTTCTACTTCTTTATGCACTAATAAGGGGGAGATTAAAACTTGAATAGAGTAATCTTTTTTATCTGCCTTTTATTGGCAATAGTTTCTATTTTTATTAACCTGCAGAAATTTAATCTTTCATTTCCGCCCGATTTTCGTCAGGGAGCCTATTCAATTTTATTAAAAGCGGAAAATGAACTTAGCAGTAGCAAAATTGACGCTGCGATTGAGGATTTTAAAATTGCGATGATGAGGGCATACAGATGCGGAAGGAAAGGGGTTTTTGAAAGAATAAAAATCAGGCTTGCCACTTCCGGGCACTCTCTTATAGATAAAGACGCTGAAGGGGCATCGCGTCTTTTGATTGCCTATTCTTTGTTTGGAAGAGATTTTGATAAAAGCGCTACAAAGACAGAAGGTTTCATTCTTGAAAAGACAAAGGGCAAAATTTGGAAGTTTGAATATCCGCTAATTTATAAAGATGGGAAAAGGACTTTCTGGCTTGATTCACCGAAAACTGCACCACTTTTTTTCTATTCAAAACTAAAAAGTGATGATGAACTATATAGGTTTGCCGGTAATATATCATATTTAAGGGTTGGAAAAATTCCTTTAGATTATTACTTTAGTTTTTTTTATGGTACTTCAATTGGTTGTCTTTCAGGAATGAAGGAGACAAAAATTGTTGTAAGATCCAATGAAGAGGAAAGTTTCGGATTTGTTCTCGGAACTAACAATAGGTCCAAATTTTTTACCAACATGAAGAATCCATGGGTAATCAAAAAAGGGGAAAATGAATTTAAGATTGAACAGCAATTTGATTACTTCGTTATAAATTCTGTTATCATCCTGTCAAATGATTTGAGACAAAAAAAAGTTAATGTTTGGTTGATAAGAGAATACAAGCCGCTATGAAGAATAAAAGTTCAAATAAAATATGGTGGACGCTTGATGATGAAACATCCAATATGTGGAGAAATTTCTTCAGAAATTTGATGAATCCATCTCCTGAACTCAATCTTTCAAGCGAGATGATGAATCTACTTCTCAAAGAAAGGGTATTGCCATACTTTTATTTCAAATTGTCAGAGAAAATAGATGATGAATCAATTAAAGAAATATTAAAAAAGCACTACCTTATTTTTTTTTGCCAGAACAAGGCATACAGAATTAAGGCGGAAAAGATAATAAAGAGGATGAATGATATAGGGATAGTTCCCATAATTTTGAAAGGAATCGACCTTCAGGATAACTTTTATCCCAAAATAGAATTAAGGCCCACAAGCGACCTTGACATTTTAATAATAAATGGTGAGCAATTCCATCAGGCAAATGATGAAATCAAGAGGATGAATTATAATCTTTATCAATATCGGTCAAAAAAGTATGCTAATTATTTTTCAAAGGATTTTGCCTATCTTTGTGCCGACAGAAACGATGTTATGGTTGAGATTCACAATGGGCTAAGATTTGGTAAGAATGATAAAAGGTGTCATCATGACGAGATTTTCTATAAAGAGGAAAATCTCATTTTGCACGAAAGAGGGAAAATCCAGTATTTAGGTTTTTCTGCCGAAGCAAATTATCTTTATTTAATCTATCACGCCTTTCAAAGTCACTTTAATTTAAAAAGAGCCCTTTGGCTTCTGGATCTCTTTGTCATCAAAGATAAAATGGATAAAGATAAAATGAGAGCGCTTGCCAAAAAAGTTGACCTTGAATATCTCGTTGAATGGACAGAAGATCTCTTAAATTGGTTAAGTGGAAAAGAGGAGAAAAAGCCAAATTTTGAAAGAGAAAGAAGCCCTCGCTTTTACTCCATTGAAAAAATAAAGCGGGAATTCTTTAACATAGAGGGGTTGAACAAAAAGATAGTGTGGATCTTAATCTGGCTTTTTCCTGAGAAAAAGTTTTTAAAAAAAAGATATGGCAACAATATTAGCGTTGTCTCATTATATTTTATTTACTATTTTCGTATGTGTAAATCTTTATTTAAAACTTTAAAGGGTGCATAAAGTTATGAGACCTAAAGCGGTAGTTACTGGTGGATGTGGATTTATAGGGAGTCATATTGTTGAACTACTCATTGAAAAGAATTTTGAAGTTGCGGTTATAGATAACCTCTCATCAGGGGAAATGGAGAATTTAAGTAAAGTAAGAGATGAGGTTGAATTGGTGATTGGTGATGTCAGAGATGAAAAGCTTTTAAATAAAATTTTTAAGGATGCAAAAGTCATTTTTCATCAAGCAGCAATGGTTTCTGTTCCAGAATCAGAGAAAAACCCTTCGGAATGTTTTGATGTAAATGTTAATGGGACTATAAAGGTCATAAAATCGGCAATTAAGAACAATATATCCAGGGTTGTCTTTGCCTCTTCCTGTGCCGTTTATGGAAATCCTTCAATAGTTCC
>DHFQ01000016.1:0-2638 GCA_002402325.1 Candidatus Aminicenantes bacterium UBA4820 | reverse complement strand
AATGTTTTTGGGCCAAGGCAAAATTCAAAAAGCAAGTATTCTGCGGTAATTTCTAAATTTCTTGAAGACGGTATTAATAGAAAAGTATTATCAATTGAGGGGAGTGGGAATCAGACGAGAGACTTTGTTTTTGTCAAAGATGTTGCAATGGCAAACTATCTTTGTGCAATGAAAGAGATAAGAGGGTTTGATATTTTTAATGTTTGTTCAAATAAAGAAATTTCAATTCTTGAACTTGCCAACTATTTTTCTCAGGAGATTGAAGGGACGGTGCTTGAGTTTAAAAAAGGAAGAAAAAATGAGATAATGAGGTCTGTGGGAGATAGAAAAAAGGCAAAGAAGGTCTTGGGATTCAGTCCACAGAATGATTTTAAAGAAGCGATCAAAAAGACGATGGATTACTATCTGGAAAGGATGCAAAATGTCAGGTGAATCGGTAAATAAAAAAATAGTTGAGAAAAAAGCAAAAGTTGGAATAATTGGTATGGGCTATGTCGGACTTCCCCTCGCAATCGGAGTTGCATCAAAAGGCTTTATGGTTGTAGGTTTTGACATTGATAAAGCAAAAATTGATTTGTTGAACGAAGGAAAATGTTATATTAAACATATCTCTGAAAAAGATATAAAAAAGATGGTTGAAACGAAGAGATTTGAGGCAACAAATGATTTTAACAAATTAAAAGAGATGGATGTAATAATCCTCTGTGTTCCAACTCCCTTGACAGAACAGAGAGAACCCGATATGAGTTACATTGTGAACACCTGCGAGGAAGTGGAAAAACATTTAGAAAAAGGACAGATAATCATCCTTGAATCTACAACCTATCCCGGAACTACCGATGAATTGATGAAAGAAATGCTGGAAAAATCAGGGCTTAAAGAGGGTAAAGATTTCTTTCTTGCCTTTTCTCCTGAAAGAGAGGACCCCGGTAGAAAAGATTTCACAACGACATCAACGCCAAAGGTTGTTGGTGGAGTCAGCAAAATATCAGGTGAATTGGCAACACTTTTTTATTCCCAATTCATTGAAAAGGTTGTTCCAGTAAAGGATGCAAGGACTGCAGAAGCGAGTAAGTTAACAGAAAATATTTTTCGTGCTGTCAATATTGCCCTCGTTAATGAACTAAAAATGGCTTACGACCGGATGGGAGTTGATATATGGGAAGTGCTTGATGCTGCGAGCACAAAACCTTTTGGATTTATGAGGTTTAATCCAGGACCTGGCTGGGGTGGCCATTGCATTCCACTTGACCCCTTCTATCTTTCATGGAAGGCAAGAGAGTTCGATTTTTCAACAAAATTTATTGAACTTGCGGGAGAAATAAACTGGAAGATGCCAGAATATGTAGTTGAAAAACTCATTTACAGTTTAAACGATTTAAAAAAGTCTTTAAAGGGAAGTAAAGTCTTGATTCTTGGAATTGCTTACAAAAAAAATATTGATGATGCAAGGGAAACGCCAGCCTTTCAAATTATGGAAAAGATTTTAAAATTGGGTGGAGAGGTTGATTACTATGACCCCTACATTCTTCAGTGTCCGTCAACAAGAAGGCATAAAAGTTTTGCAAATATGAAATCAATAGAGTTAACAAAGGAAAATCTAAAAAAGTATTCTGCAGCAATAGTTGTAACTGACCACGATGATGTTGATTATAAACTCATTTCAGGAACAATTCCTGTAATAATTGACACGAGAGGGGTTTACAGAAAGTTGAATATTACCAATAATGTTGTTCAAGCTTAAGGAGTAGATAATGTACAACTTTGCAATAATGGGAGTTGGTGGATACATCGCCCCAAGACATTTAAAGGCAATTACTGATACCGGTAACAAAATCGTAGTAGCCTGCGATCCAAACGATTCTGTTGGGATACTTGATAGATATTCGCTTGACATAAAGTTTTTCAAAGAGCCAGAAAGATTTGACAGGTTTTTATTCAAACAACATAAAAAAGGAGACGATGAAAAGGTTCATTTTGTCTCAATATGCACCCCCAACTACCTTCACGATGCACACATCAGACTTGCTTTAAGAAATGACTGTGATGCAATTTGCGAAAAACCGCTTGTAATCAATCCATGGAACCTTGACGCTTTAAAGGAACTTGAAGAGGAGACAGGGAGAAGAATTTTCACAATTATGCAGTTAAGATACCACGAACCTCTCATCAATTTGAAAAAAGAGATAGAAAATTCAAAAAAAAGATATAGTGTTGAGATGACTTATATAACGGGGAGGGGCAGATGGTACTATGTTTCATGGAAAGGATCAGAGGAATATTCTGGAGGAGTTGCAACCAACATCGGGGTTCATCTCTTTGATTTGATGATATGGCTTTTTGGAGATGTAGAAAAGGTTTCAATTTTTAAAAGAGATGAAAAGAGTGTTTCAGGCTTTTTATCTCTTAAAAATGCTGATGTGAGATGGTTTTTGTCACTTGATCCATCATTCATTCCTGAAGAAATAGTTAGAAAGGGAAAGCAAACATATAGATCAATAAAAATAGATGAGAAGGAAATAGAATTTTCAGAAGGATTTACTGATCTTCATACCCTTGTCTATAAGAAAATTTTAAACAATGAAGGGCTTGGAATTGAAGATGCAAGAAAATCAATAGAACTTGTCTACAAAATAAG
>DHFQ01000044.1:21893-23158 GCA_002402325.1 Candidatus Aminicenantes bacterium UBA4820 | reverse complement strand
CAGCTTGCTCTAAGAGATCCTTCGGGTACAAGAAACTCGGCTGCAACCTTATTGCAAATTTGCTCAATTTCATCAGCTGCTGGTTGTAAATTATGCAAATCGAAAGAAGCACTTCTGCCAAGCCATATATGAGCTAATTCATGAGCAATAGTAAACATTTGGGCTGCCTTACCGTCTGCAGCATTAATAAAAATAAATGGAGCATATTCATCCACTAAAACAAAGCCTCTGAACTCGGACACGTCTAATTTTCGGCGTGTATTGTTACCAACTATGCTGCTTTTAACTACAACGATTCCTATTTCATCTACTTTTTTCTGAAGAAAATCTAACGCTGCTGACCAGTTTGTTTGTTTTTCTGCCCAATTATTATTTATTCCAAGAGTTTTTATAATATCTTCTACTATACCTTTAACAGGGCTATCTTTTGATCTGGAACTAACAAATGTTAATGGTTTATAACCATTGTCTATCAAGTATTCCCTCATCCATGCCTGTCTTTTTTTAATCTCCATAATAACTTCATAAAGTTCTGAGCTAATAGTTGTTGATATGCCATCTGATAAAGTTCTAAAATATGGTAATGGTGCCTTCTCTTCTGGAGGTTTGGAAAGAAACAAATAACCAAAGGGAACAGAAACACACTTTGCAAAATTTTCTAATTGATGAATGGTTGGCTTGGATGTCCCTTTTAGCCATTCATCAATTTTAGGAAATTTATTTTTTATATATCCTGTTCCTTTTTTATCAATTGCCCACTGGAGAACATCAGGATTTATATCAACAGTTATGCAGTTCATATTGTTACCTCCCAAATTTTTTATTCCTAAAGTTAAATATGTTTCCCTCACTCACCACTTCCCATTTTCCACCCTTTGCAGGGCCTATACGCTTGATGATTCCTTCTTTCTGCAATTTACGTAGTTGCGATTGAATAGTATATTCACTCTCACCTAAATTCAAAGCAAGCTGTTTTCTCGAAAGATAGGGATTTTCTTTAAGAGCATTTAAAATTTTCTGGGATTTTTCTGGGACATTTCTGGGACTTTTCTGGGTGGTTTCTGGGATTTTCTCCGAACTTTTCTCCGAACCACCATCATATTTATGAATTACCAGTAAAAAGCCATTCACTTCTTCGCGTATTTCAGGTTCCGGGAGATTGGCAGAAGTATAATTCCCGTCTTTTTCAACAAGATTTACTTTAGGAACAATGCCAATAATGTTTTTTATCTTATTGGGAATATCTTCCATAAGTTTCTTTATGT
>DHFQ01000044.1:0-21818 GCA_002402325.1 Candidatus Aminicenantes bacterium UBA4820 | reverse complement strand
GTTCGTTCATAATTTTCTTTCTTCCTTAACTTTTAAATGCCAACTAATCGCCAAATTCACCAAATAATCGCCAAATTGCTAAAATACATAATAACCAATTTGGTAATTTATATTTTACTTTACATCGCAAAAGTAAAACAAGAGAATTTATATTTTACTTTACGCCGCAAAAGTAAAATAAGAAAATTTATATTTTACTTTTATCGTTTTTAGTGACCTTTCCATAATCCCAACTCTTCTAAAACTGCTTTCATTTGTTTGTCTGCTTCATTTTGTTCTTCTTCTGCCTCCTTTAGTTGTACAACCGCATCCTCAAGGTCAAGTGTATCATCCTCACCGTTTTGAGCCACATAACGGCTCGGGCTTAAGTTGTAATCGTTTCTAACTGCTTCTTCATTTGTAATAATCTTACTGATGCCTTCTACTTCTTCCCAGTTGAGATAACTATCTGCAATTTGTTTTATACTTTCGTCGGGTAAAAAGTTTTTTGGTCTGCCTTTCATAAAGAGCTTTGAAGCATTGATAAGCAATATCCTTCCTTTTCGCTCCTCTGGTTTCGATTTGTTGATAACCATTATTATCCCCGGCGCTGTTGTGTTGTAGAAAAGATTTTCCGGCAGTAGAAGCACAGACTCCACAAAATCGTTTTCTACAAACTTTTTTCTAATATCCCGCTCCCTGTTGCTGCCTGTGTTACCACTTCCACGGGAAACAGCACCTGTATCGAGCACAACAGCCATTTTCCCCTTGTCGTTAAGCGATGCAAACATATGCTGAATCCAGCCCCAGTCGGCACTATTGGAGGGCGGATAACCAAAAGTGAAGCGATTGTATTGATCATTCTCATAGACACTTTGCTGAAAATCCTGATTCCACATTGGATTGGCAGTAACAATATCAAATTTTTCGAGTGAACCCTGTGTTGTAAGAAAGGCTGGTCGGTTCATCGTATCACCAAGTGCTATTTCTGCCTCCATATCGTGGATAAAGGCATTCATCTTTGCCATTGAGAATGTTGAAGCAAGCACCTCCTGACCGTAAAACTTGAGCGGTTCCATTGAGGGATCTGAACCATACTTTTCCTTAAATCTTAAAAAACATTTGATAAGCAAACCACCTGAACCACAACAAGGGTCATAGACTTTTTTCCCAGGGTCAGGGTCAAGGATATGCGACATCAGGATGGCAACCTCTCCCGGTGTATAGAATTCGCCTGCACTTTGTCCCGAACCTTCTGCAAATTTCCTTAAGAGATATTCGTAGGCTCTCCCCAGTATGTCTGCATCAACATCCTTCAAGCCGAGTCGGTATTTGCTGAGCACACTTATAAGTTCTTTCAATTTATTATCACTTATGATTCGTTGCCCCGATGTTGTAGCATTAAAATCAACGGTATCTACTACTCCCTGAAGTTTAGGATTTTCATTTGCAATTGAACGGACTGCATCAGTTAAATATTCGCCGACATCGTTTGTCTGTTTTGCTATCTCTTCCCACAGTGCCTCCTTTGGCAGATAGAAACGGACAAGTTTATGATCTTGAGAAAGAAGGGCTTCAACGGTTTCCTTTGAACCATAATCCTTTAAAAGTTTCTCAACTTCATCTTCAAATACATCTGAAAGTCTTTTTAAGAAGATGAGGGGCAAAATGTAATCTTTGTATTTTGCCGCATCAATGGAACCTCTAATCTTGCACGCTGCTTCCCATAACCAATTTTCAATAGTTTTTATATCAACCATATTTTCCACTCCACAGTCTGGATAGTTTTTGTTGAGTAAAAAGGTTTTTTAGTTTGGGGTAACCTTGATATTTGTTGGCAATCTTTGACCTCCTCTTTAGAGGTCAATTCTAATTGCTTTCAACTCAATTTGTCAAGAGTTATCAATTGTTTTGCTACTATTCATTTTTTTATCTGCTTAGCAGAAAAGATGGTTTTATTTTTTCTTACTAAAATTGGCTATGACAAATTGAAATAACCTCTTGACATTTATTTTTACCTAAAGTAAATTGTTATCTGGAAAGGAGGAGCCAATGACAGATGAAGTTCAAAATCAGACACCTCAAGTAGAGAAACCTTATGACAGTGAGGACGGTATTTTTCTTTTTCTTGCATACTTTGGAATTTTCTCTTTGATTCCATTTTTTATGTACAGAGACAAGAGGGATAACCCTAAAAAGGAGTTTGTCTATTTCCATTCAAGGCAGGGGCTTGCAATGACGGTTGTTGGGTTCTGTCTTGGAATAGTTTTGATGGTTATCTGGGCTGTTCTTGCTTTTGTTCCTGTAGTAGGCTGGATTCTTGATTGCATCTTGTGGCTTACTTTTGTTGTCATCTTTTTTGGATGTGCCATTCTTGGCTGGATTAAGGCATTTGGAGGCGAGCGATACTCAATCCCCGTTTTTTCTAAAATTGCTGAAATGTTTGGCTAAGTTTCAAAAAGGTGTTTGACAGAAAAATAATATTAAGTATTGACACATCAACATTGTCCTTGAATCTCTCTTTGCTTTTGTATAATGGCAAGGAAGAGGTTTTCTCTTCATCTAAAGAAATTAAAAACCACGCATCTCATCTTCCTATGGCAATTGAAGAGTTGTTAAAAAGGGGGAGGATTTTGCTCAAAGATTTAGACGCAATTTCTGTGGTAAGTGGACCAGGATCATTTACAGGGTTGAGGGTTGGAATTGCAACAGCACTTGGTCTTAAATGTGGGTTGAAAATTCCTTTATATTCAATCTCTTCTCTCTCTGCACTTGCCCTTAACTCAAATAAAGAGGGAAGTGGGATTGCCCTAATTGATGCAAGAAGAGGTGAATTTTATTCACAATGTTTTAAAAGAGAAAAAGAAGTTCTAACCGCGTATGGTGAACCATTTACATTAAAATATAAAACGGTTAAAGATTTAACTTCAAATCTTGATTGGGGAATTGCTCTTATCCCTGATACTTCTTTAAATCTTGAATTTCCTTCAAAAATTGAGGTTTTTAGAAATTTAAACCTTGCAGAGATTGCAAGCAAAGAATCTTTAAAAAGATTGTTAAATGGAGATAAGGGGGAAGATTTAATAAATCCCATCTATGTTAGAGATGCGGATGCAGTTATTCAGATGTAATTTTCTTCAGGTATTCCTCAACCTCTTCAACAACCTTATCGGGTGTTGAAGCACCCGCTGTTAATCCAACACACTTTACACCCTCAAGATATTCTTTTTTTATATCATCACAACCTTGAATCAGGAATGTCTTCTTATATTTTTTACAAATTTCATAAAGGTGCCTCGTGTTTGCCGACCTTTTTCCTCCTATTACAAATATCAAATCAATCTCTTTGTTGTGTGCCAGTTCTTTTGCGCACTCCTGATTTTGCTTTGTTGCATAACAAATTGTATCTGTTACTTCAACATTTTTATTTTTCTTTTTAATTTCACCTACAACTTCTTTATAATCATCAGAATTTAAAGTAGTCTGGTAAAAAATTTTTATTTTTTCATACTTCCCAAAGTCAATTACGCTTGCCTGCTTCACACTATTTACTATGTGATAGCACTCTTTTGGAAGATCATAAGTGTATCCTATAACTTCACGATGTGTCGGATCTCCTATGAAGACAAGATGATAACCTTCTTTTAGAGCCTTTAAAGATTCCTTGTGAATGTCAAGAACAAATTTGCAGGAGGCATCAACAACATTCAATCCTTTCTTTTTTGCCTCCTCATAATAAGAGGGAGGAACACCATGCGCAGAAAAAATGATATACGGTTCCGTTGTATCTTTAATCTCGTCAACGGTTCTCATCCCAAGTTTTTCCATTTTTTCAACCACTTTTTCATTATGCACAATCTGCCCTAATATTGCCCCCTTTTTCCCCTCCGCAGCAAACCTTTCAACCTTCAAAACGGCGGTTCTTACTCCTGAACAAAAGCCATATTTCCTTGCCTTTATTATTTTTATCATCTCCTAAAATACCTCTTCTCCTTTTAAGGAGTGAAGAAAGGATTCTGTAATTTTCACTTTGTAAAAATTATTTACCTTAAGTTCCCTTGAAGAGGTGAAATTGACGACCTTGTTATCATCACTCCTTCCCATATATTGTTCCCCTTTTTTACTTTTTCCCTCAAGGAGGACTTCAATCTCTTTTCCTGAATATCTTGAAAATCTCTCAATCTGAATCTTATTTTGTTCTTCAAGAAGTCTTGAAAGCCTCGCTTTTGCAATTTCTTTCTCAACAGGTTTTAGTTTTGACGCTTCAGTTTTTGGCCTTGGAGAATAGATAAAAGAGAAAATAGTGTCAAATTTAATTTTTTTTATGCACTCTAAAGTCTCTTCAAATTCCGCTTCACTTTCAGTTGGAAATCCAACTATAAAATCGCTTGAAAGCGCTATGTCTTTAACTATTTCCTTTATTTTATCAATGAGATTAAGGTAAAACTCCCTGTCATACTGCCTTTTCATCAATTTGAGTATTCTTGAACTTCCAGCCTGCATTGGAAGATGCAAAAATTTACAGATGTTTTCTCTCTCAAAAATCAATTTTGCAGCCTCAATGGGGAAGTGGCGAGGATGACTCGTTATGAACCTTAACCTTTTAACTCCATCAATTGTGCTTACTTCATCAAGAAGGTCGCAGAAATCTTTTCTTTTTTTTATATCTCTGTAACAGTTGACATTTTGGCCTAAAAGTTCAATCTCTTTGTAGCCTTTATCAATACAAATTTTCACCTCTTCAACTATTGAATCAAAGGGTCTGTAAACCTCTTTTCCTCTCGTCTCTGGAACTACGCAGTAGGTGCATCTTTTATTACATCCCTCCATAATCGTAATTGAAGCCTTTGTAGGATGGCTTCTTTTTAATATTTCTTGCGGAAATTGAAGTGTATCCTCTCTAAAAGAGGTTTCAATCGCTTTTTGCTCTTTTGCCTGATTTAATAAAGAGGGAAGTTGCATAATTGAACGAGGTCCCATAACAAGGTCAACGAAGGGAACTTTTTTAAAAATCTCCTCTTTCTCCTGCTGGGCAACACATCCAACTACGCCAAGAATTTCAAGATTTTTTTCTTTTAGATATTTCAATCTCATAAGTTCTGAAAAAACTTTATTTTCAGGTCCTTCCCTCACTGAACAGGTGTTTAAAAGAATGATGTTTGCATCTTCCATATTTTCGGTTTTTTCATAGCCAAGATTTTCAAGAAGGGATGTTATTTTATCTCCATCAAGAACATTCATCTGGCATCCCCATGTTTTTATAAAATATTTTTGCATTACTTTTTTCTTTCCTCTTTCTTTGCCTCTTCCCAGAGTGCATCCATTTCAGAAAGAGACATCCCGTGAAGTTCTTCCCCCTTTTTTCTTGCCTTCTCCTCCATTTTTTTAAATCTTTTAATAAACTTCTCATTAGCCATCTGCAGAGTGTCTTCAGGGTCAAGTTTTAAAAATCTTGAAAAATTGACTACTGCAAAAAGAAGGTCTCCAAGTTCTTCTCTAATCTTCTCTTTATCCTTTGTTTTTATAGCACTTTTTAACTCTTTCCACTCCTCTTTAATTTTCTTCTCAACTTCAATAGATTCTTCCCAATCAAAGCCAACTCTGGAAGCCTTCTCTTGAAGTCTATAAGATTTTAATAAAGCGGGCAAAGTTTTTGGAACACCTTCAAAGGTTGATTTACCCTCCTTTTCCCCCTTTTTTATTTTCTCCCAATTTCTTAAAACCACATCTGGAGTTTTTGCCTTTGTATTTCCAAAGACATGGGGATGCCTTCTTATCAATTTCTCGTTTATGCTTTCTGAAACATCCTCAATATCAAACTTTCCCTCTTCCTTTGAAATCTGTGCGTGAAAAACAATCTGAAGTAGAAGGTCTCCAAGTTCTTCCTTCAATTTTTCATCACTTTTTGAATCAATAGCGTCAATAACTTCGTAAGTTTCTTCAACAAGGTATGTTTTTAAATCCTCCCTTTTTTGAGCCTTATCCCATGGGCAACCCTTTTCTCCTCTCAAAGTTTCCATTATTTCAACAAGTTTTGCAAAATTTTTGAACTCCTTTTTCTTATTCATTTTGAACAGGCTTTGCCTCCTTATAATTTGAGGGTGGTGAAGGGGGAACTTTCTTCTTTTCGTAGTTTTGAGAACAGGAAACCATAAATAAAAGTAAAACGAGTAAAAAGAAAATTTTTTTCATTTTTTACTTTCTTCCAAATTTAGCCATAATTTCTTTAAGTTTTATCGTAAAAATCACAGGTCTACCGTGTGGGCAGGTAAGTGGTGCATTCATAGAAAAAAGAAGGTCAATAAGATATTGAGCCTTTTCAACTGAAATCTCTTCACCAAGCATAACCGCTCCCCTGCAGGAACGCATCATCAAAACCTCCTTCAATTTTTCCTTTGGCGTCCTCAAAACTTCATCGCCATTTGCTATAAACTCTTCAATCAGTTTATCTATTTCCCTTTCATCAAGAAAGGGTGGGGCACTTCTTACACCAATTGCACCGTCGCTTAAAATTTCCGAATCAAATCCCTGAGTTGTTAAAATCTCGCATAGTTCCTCTATTCTTGGGAGTAAATTTCTTGGAACAAAGAAGTTTCTTGTTTCAAGAAATTGCATTCTTTCCCCATTTTTTTCAATGAATCTTTTGAACTGCTCAAACCTTATTCTTTCGTGCAAGGTATGTTGATCAACTATTGAAAGTCCCTCATCAGATTCAAGCAAAATGAAGCCTCTTTTAAAAATCCCTATCACCCTGTATCTTGAAGGTCTAACAAGTTCCTTTTGAGCAGGAAACTCATTTAATTCTTTACTTTTAATTTCAAAAAGTGGTTCACTCTCTTTAATTAGTGGAGGTTGGTTGAATTTAAAAGTTTTACTCTCACTTCTTTCTTCAATAAAAACAGATTCTTTTTCAAGAAAACTATTTGAAATTGCCTTTACAGTACTATCATAAACGAAATTGGGATTTCTGAATTTTACCTCTTTTTTCATCGGATGAATGTTGACATCAACCTCCTTAAATGGCAAAGAAAGATTTATAAAAACCACAGGGTATCTTCCCTTTGGAATTTTTTCTTCAAAACTTCTCAATATCGCTGAGTTTAAGAGTCTATCCTTCACAAACCTTCCATTGACAGTTGTAAAAATATATCTTGATGTTGAAAGATTCTTATCAGGTTCTCTAACAATTCCAGAAACTATAAGATCTCCTTTTTCAAAATAAACATCCCTGAAATCCTTCTTATCAAACTCTTCAAAAATATCAAAAAATCTCTCTTTATAACTTTTTGATGGTGAAACCTCTAAAATATGAGCCCCATTGGAACTTAAGGAAAAATAGGTATCTATCCGTGAAAGAGAGTATGATTCAACTAAAGAAATTATGTGCGAAAGTTCAGTTTGAGTAGATTTTAAAAATTTTGCCCTGACGGGAGTGTTGTAAAAAAGGTCTTTTACTATTACCCTTGTTCCCTCTTTCATCCCAACGGGAAAAATTTCCCCCGCTTTTCCTCCTTCACATTCAATTGCATACCCTTTATCTTCTCCCCTTCTTCTACTTTCAATTCTTATCTTACTTATTGACGCTATCGCAGAAATTGCCTCCCCTCTAAAACCGAGGGTTGAAATTGCTTCAAGATCTCTCTCATCTTTAATTTTTGATGTTGTATGCCTCATCAAGGCAAGAGGTATATCATCCTTTAAAATTCCAATCCCATCATCTTCAACCACTATAATTTCCCTTCCTCCCCCTTTTACTTCAATGTTGATTCTTTTTGAATTTGCATCAACACTATTTTCTATCAGTTCCTTGACAACTGATGCAGGCCTTTCAACAACCTCTCCTGCTGCAATTTTGTTTATAAGGAGATCACTCAATATGTTTATTTCTGTCATCTCTTGACCTTCCAAAAAAATCATTATAACATTTATCTTTAAACTTTAAGGAGGAAAGATGAATTTGAAGGATGCTATTTTAAGTGCTCTGGAACTTGAAAAAAAGATTGCAAAATCTTACGAGGACGCTTCAAAGTCTTGTTCAGACGAGGGAGGAAAGAATTTCTTTTCATTTCTTGCAAAGGAAGAGGATGGACATGTTGCGTTCCTTAAAAAAATGAAAGATGAGTATGAAAAAACAGGGAAAATTTCAGATGAGCCTCTTCCAACTCTTTTGACCCGTTCTGAGTGGATTTTAGAGAGTGAAAAATCTCTTAAAGATGTTGAGAGTAAGCATAAAAATCAAGGTGAAATGGAAAACCTCCTCAAGGCTCTTGAACTTGAGGAAGAGGCAACAAGGGTTTATGAAAAATTGGTAAAGGAGTTGGGAGAAGAGGGCAAAAAGCTCTTTTCAAAGTTTCTTGAAATAGAGGATTCCCACACATCTCTTGTTAGAGCAGAGATTGATTACTTCACAAAAAGCGGTTATTTCTATGATTTCCCTGAATTTTCACTTGAATCTATGGAGTAAGTTTGCAAAAATGAGAAAGTTATAGTAGAATAAAGTTTTAATGAAGAACTTTATTTTAGGAGTTTAATATGACCGAAACAATTGAAGAAATCGTAGTTGAGAAAAGAGAAATAACAGGAAAAGCAAGTGGAAAGAAAGCCCCCCCTGGAAATGTTCCTGCAATAGTCTATGGAGGTAAATCGGAACCGGTTTCAATTTATGTTGATTCAAAAAAGATTTATGAAATCCTCCGATCTGAAAAGGGGATGAACACCCTCCTTCTCTTTTCTTTGAAAGGGACAAAAAGAAAGAGCCATGTAATGATAAAAGAGTTTCAGATTGACCCGATAGAAAACAGACTAATTCATGCAGACTTCAGAAGAACAGAACCAGATGAAAAGATTAAGGTAAAAATACCTGTTGAATGCGTTGGGACACCGATTGGCGTTAAACAAGAGGGTGGATTGGTTGATCAGGTAATGAGAGAAATTGAGGTTGAATGCGAGGCTCAGGCGGTCCCTCCAAAGATAACTCTTGATATATCCCCACTCCACATAAAACAATCAATTAAATTAAGCCAGATAGAACTTAGTGAAAAGGTTAAAATCCTTGCAGAAGATAAAATTCAACCTGTTGTTCATATAATTCCACCAAAGGCTGAAGTTGAGGCTGCGCCAGTAGTGGAAGAAGCACTCGCTGAACCTGAGGTCATAGCCAAAGGCAAAAAAGTTGAAGAGGGTGAAGAGGGAAAAGAGGAAGAAAAGAAATAACTTTCTCTTTTTTAGATGGAAATATCAACTTTAATAATTGGACTGGGTAATCCTGAGGAAAAGTATAAGAATTCTCCTCACAACGCTGGTTTTGAGGTGATTTCAAAAATTGCAACCATTTTAAAGGCAAAAAGATTTAAGAAATACAAAGATTCGCTCATTTCTGAATTGAGCATAAAGGGTGAGAGTATAGTTCTTGCTATGCCTTTAACCTATATGAACAATTCAGGATTTTCCGTAAAACAACTTTTTCAAAAGTATCTAATTGACAACAAAAATCTCATCGTTTGCTACGATGACCTTGACATCCCTTTAGGCAGTGTTAAATTAAGCCCAAAAGGAGGGTCAGGCGGGCACAATGGAATTGAATCAATAATAAAAGAGATTGGAACCTATGAATTTAAAAGAGTAAGAGTTGGAGTAAAAAAGGAGGGGTTAAAAAAGGAAGATGTGATAGAATATCTTCTTAATCCATTGAGTAAATGCGAAGTTGAGGAATTTTATAAAGGAATTGAAATTGCCGCTGAAGCATTAAAATCAGTGATATATTCGGGTTGGAGCAAAACGATCACCAAGTTTAATAAAAGAGGTGAAGAAAGGAAAGAAGAAGATGGATGATACTTTCAAAATTGCAGGAAAGAGTTTTAAATCAAGGCTTTTTGTCGGCACGGGGAAATACTCAGATGAAGTAACGATGGAAAAATCTCTTGAAGCATCGGGAACTGAGGTTGTAACTGTCGCAGTAAGAAGGGTTGAACTTGATAGAAGTAAGCCCTCACTCCTTGACCACATTGATTTAAAAAAATATTTTCTTTTGCCAAATACGGCAGGTTGCTACACTGCAGATGAGGCGATAAGAACAGCAATGCTTGCAAGAGAGTGTGGATTTTCAAACTGGATAAAACTTGAAGTGATAGGTTGTGATAAAACACTTTTTCCCGACAACCAGGGATTACTTGAAGCAACCAGGGTTCTTGTTAAGGAAGGATTTGTAGTTCTTCCCTACACAAACGATGATCTTGTAAATGCAAGGAAGTTGCTTGATGCTGGTGCATCTGCGGTAATGCCCCTTGCCGCTCCAATTGGCTCAGGGCTTGGAATACAAAACATTCACAATTTAAAACTGATAAGAGAATTTATTGATGCTCCTCTAATTGTTGATGCAGGGGTTGGAACAGCCTCTGATGCCTGTTTGGCAATGGAACTTGGCTATGATGGAATCCTTATAAACAGCGGAATTGCCCTTGCGAAAGATCCTGTAAAAATGGCTTTGTCAATGAAATATGCGGTAGAGGCAGGAAGACTTTCGCTTCTTTCTGGAAGAATTCCTAAAAAGCCTTATGCAACCGCATCAAGTCCAATTGAAGGGATAAGTAGATAATCTAAATTTCAAAGGTTATATTAAATGAACAAAGTTTTTTGGCTACTGGCATTTCAGCCAGGCATTTGTCGTGTGTTATGACAATATTTCTTGCATTCAATTTTTCAAGTGAGCCGTAAAGGTAACCAATAACCGTTGAACAATCAATTCTTGATGCCTTATCAAGATTCGTGTTATCGGTTATAACTTCGAAATGGTTGGGATCATGTTCAATTACCTGAAGTTTGTCTCCCGCCTCATCGCCATAACATTTTCTGTATAAAGCAGGGAAGCCGTGTTTAAGCCAATCTGAAGGTGTTCTATTTTGAAACAAAATTTTAAAAATTGTATCTGCCTGCCTTTTTGCGTTGAACCTTCCCGCCTCAAAAGGAATACAAGATATTTTTGATGTTGTGGTGAAGAGCGGAGTGTTGGGTCCTTTGAGAACAAAAGACATCGCTTCCAGAAAAACTTTATCAAGCCAGTTCGGAAGAATTGATGTTGGAAGCAGGAGACCGCCAAAAAGTCTCGTTTTTAAAAACTCCTCTCTCTCTTTTGACCCAGCCCTCCTTATTGTTTCATTTTCTATCTCATTAGCGACTTTTTTATAATCAAGGTGGTTTTCTTTACAATAATTTTCAATAAAAAGAAGCCTCCCCTTTATAAAATCTCCCAATTGATTGCTTTTTTCCTCTACCATACGCATCTCCTTAAAAGGTTATTTTAGCATTCCTGCTTCTTAGTATCAAATTTTTATAATTCAAGGGGTCACTTTTTTGACCACCCCAGTTTTTCTCTCAAAAGTGAAAAATAGTCCTGTTGTGGATGCTGGACGAGATTTATAAAATATTCTGATTTTTTAACAACAATTTTGTCATACGGAAGGAGTGGATTTCCAACCTGCCCGTCCGCAGTCAAAAAAACTTCGGAGACACTACCTAAGACTGTAATTTCAACAACTTCCTCAGATGGAAGAACAATGGGCCTCAAGGAGAGAGTTTGAGGACATAGAGGATTTAAAATTATCGCTTCAACCTGCGGCATGACAATCGGACCGTTTGCAGCAAGATTATAGGCTGTTGATCCTGTTGGAGTGGAGACTATAAGCCCATCTGCAAAGACATCTGCAACAAGCCCGCTTAATGCTGAAACTCTTAACTGCACTATTCTTGCCAATGCCGATTTTGTTATAACAGCATCATTCAGGCAGTTGTAGGAGGCTATTTCTTTTCCATCCCTTATGAGTGTTGCATTTAACATCATTCTTTTTTGAATCGGACACTCACCTTTGAGGAAAAATTGTAAGGTTTCTATCATTTCTTCTAAAGAGATTTCGGTCAAAAAGCCAACCCTCCCAAGATTGACCCCCATCATTGGAACGCTTAAAGGTGGAATAAACCTCGCTGCAGAAAGAAGAGTTCCATCTCCTCCGAGAACTATTATTAAATCGCACTTTTTTGGAAGAAGAAGTCTTTCAACCGTTAGATCTTTTTTCTTTATTATCTGAGAAGCGCCCGGATCAAGGAAGTAATTGATTTTTTTCTCTTCAAGAAAAGAAGTTAGTTTTAAAAGAGATTCCTCTGCCTTCTGGTGTTTAGGCTTGACAACTATCCCGATATTTGAAATGTTCATTACTTTATTCTCCTTCAGGTTAAATTATACAACTTTTAGTCTTCAATACTCTCTTTGATCATCTCTATTTCTCTTCTTTTTCTCTGGGCAAATGTCGCAGCAAAAACTTCTCCTTTTGCAGATGTTATCACTTTTGCAGATTCAAATAAAGTCGTCCCTGTTGTGAAAATATCATCAATCAAAAGAATTTTTGTTCCTTTCACAAAGCGATATGAGCATTTAAAACCATTTTTCAAATTTTCTTTTCTTTGGTTTTGAGTCAATCCCTTTTGTGGCTTTACCCTCTTGTTAAAAGTCAAAATATTTTTCAGAGGAATTTTAAGTTTTTTGGAACATTCCATAGCAATCAATTCAGCAGGGCAAAATCCCCTAAGAAGTCTTCTCAAAAATGGTGAAGGAATGTAGGTTACAAAATCAAAATCAATCCCTTCATACTTTTCTTTTACATTTTTTGAAATTGCCTTTCCAAAAAGTTTTGCAAGTTGATACCGTTTTCCAATTTTAAATTGGAGGATTAAATCCCTTACTGCACCTTCATAGTAATAGGAACTTATGTGTCTTTTGTATGGCGGAGGTTCTTTGAGGCATAAGCCACAAACTCTCTCTTCCTCCAAATTCTCTGGCAATGTTCTTCCGCAGGTTGTGCAACAAATTTCCCTTATTTTTTTTATTTTTTTCAGGCAGTAAAAACAAATCCCGGAAAAACCTGCTTTTATTTCGTTACCGCAGATTCTACAAGTTCCAAAAGGATAAAGGAAATTTACAACTTTAGAAAAGACAACACTCAATTTCACCCTATTTTTGAGGTTCGTTCTCCTTCACATAGACGACTATTTCGCCTTTTTTCTTCATATAAAGTTTTTCACGGGCTATGATTTCGTATTTGGAGGAGGATGTTTTCAATTCTTCGATTTCTTTTTGAAGATTTTTTATATCGTCCTCTATTTTCATAGTTTCACTCTTCAAATCATCCTCTTTTTTTTGTGCATTTACAATATCATTTATTCCGCCCTCGCCCCACATTACAGCAAGACTGACTATAATCCATACAAGGATGACAGCAACTATTGTAAGTTTCAGACCATTTTTTTTCATTCCTTTAACCTTTTTAATACCTCATTACCGGCATAGGATGCCTCTTCATCTAACTCTTCTTCAATTCTAATAAGTTGATTGTACTTTGTTAGCCTATCCATTCTGCAGGGTGCACCTGTTTTTATGAAATCAGCATTTAAAGCAACCGAAAAATCGGCAAGGAATGAATCTTCAGTTTCACCCGACCTGTGGCTAAAAACAACACCATATCCCGCCCTTTTTGCAATTTCAACCGCTTCGCAGGTCTCCGTAACTGTTCCAATTTGATTTGGTTTAATTAACATTGCATTTGCAATTTTATCCTTTATTGCCTTTTTAAAGAGTTTTGGATTTGTTACAACATAATCATCAGCAACAAGTTGAACTTTATCTCCAATCTCTTTTGTAAGCATTTTCCATCCTTCTCTATCGTTTTCTCCAACGCCATCTTCAATTGAAATTAAAGGATAGTTTGAAACCCACGATTTATAGAGTGAGATAACATCTTCAATCCTTACTGGCTTCCCAATTCTGTATGTTTTTGTCTCATCATCATAAAGATTTGACGCTGCGGTATCAATTGCAAGATAGATATCCTTTCCGGGTTTGTATCCTGCTTTTTCAATTGCTTTTACAAGATACTCGAGTGCCTCTTCATCCTCGTTCAAATTTGGGGCAAAACCACCCTCATCGCCAATTGCTGTTGAAAGTTTTTTCTCCTTAAGCAGTGATTTGAGAGCGTGGTAAGTTTCCGCACCCATCCTTACCGCTTCTCTAAATGAATCTGCTCCAACGGGAACTATCATAAACTCCTGAACATCTATGTTGTTATCCGCATGAAGGCCGCCATTTAAAACATTCATCATCGGAACAGGAAGCCTGTGAGCATAAACTCCGCCAAGATATCTGTAAAGGGGAAGATTGCAAATTTGAGATGCAGCCCTTGCAACAGCAAGCGAAACAGCAAGAATTGCATTTGCCCCGAGCACTCCTTTGTTTGGAGTTCCATCCTTTCGTATCATAGCGTAATCAATTTCCTTCTGATCAATTACCATCCTCTCTTCAATCAGGTCTGAAATGACCTGTTCAATATTCTCAACTGCTTTCAAAACGCCTTTTCCCTCAAATCTTTTCTTATCGCCATCTCTTAACTCTACAGCTTCCTGCTCACCTGTTGACGCTCCAGATGGAACGGACGCGATTGCGGTTGTTCCATCAGACAAAATAACTTCCGCTTCAACTGTTGGGTTTCCTCTTGAATCAAGAATTTCTCTTCCAATTACAGCCTCAATAATCATATTTCACCTCTTCGACTAAAGTTTAGAATATTTTATTATACACCATTTCAAAAATAAAGAGAATATTTTGAAACATTTTCTTTGTTTTATCGTATAATGTTTTTTGAAAGGAGATTCCGATGAAGAAGTGTTTTGTTTTCATTTTTTTGTCATTGATTTTGAGTTTTTCCCTATTTGCTGCCGATGGAAAATCATTCATTGAAGTAAAAATTAAAAGTTTGCAGGATGTTGAAAAGATAAAATCTATGAATCTTGATGTAGCAGGGATAAATAGAAATAAAAATCTTGTTGGAATCATTGCAAGTTTAGAGCAAATTGATGAACTTAAGAAAAATGGTTTTGATGTTTTTATAAAAAAGGCTTCGCCAACTCCTGAAGATGCAAGTCTTGACCTTTATTATACTCCATCAGAGATGGAAGCGATGATAAATCAAATTGCAGAGAACCATCCCGATATTTGCAAGGTTGAAAAAATTTCTGATGAATTATGGGAGGGGAATTATCTTTACGCTGTAATAATAACGAAGGATGTTTCAACACCAAACGACAGACCATCCTTTATTCTTGATGCTCAACATCACGCAAGGGAGGTAATGACCTCTCAAATTTCGGTTGATGTTATTGATTATTTGACATCAAACTACGGCACTGATCCAGATGTAACAAATTGGGTCGATAATATCAACATCATAGTCATTCCAATGGTGAATCCTGATGGAATTAACTATGTCTTCACAAAGGATATATGGTGGAGAAAAAATAGAAACCCCAACTGTCCTGTTGACTTAAACAGAAATTACGATTTTAACTGGGGGTTATGCAATGGGTCTTCAGATTGGTGTTATGATGAAACATACAGGGGGACTTCTCCAGACTCTGAACCAGAGACAAAGGCTATGGATAGAATAATGGCAGAAAATCCTGCAATATATGCCCTGACCTATCATTCTTATGGAGAATACATTCTCTATCCCTTCGGTTGTTACGACCCTTCAGACAATCAAGCATATTGGGAACTTGCATCAGAATTAAATTCAATTCTTGAAAATGACCAGGGAAAAACAGGGATGTATGCAACTGGGGCAGGTTGGTCAACAATTTATCTTACAGATGGCTCTTCAGATGACAGCCATTATGGAAGATATGGAACTTTTTCTGTTTGTATTGAGGTTAATTCAACGGACTTTCAACCCGATTATACACAGTGGCGCGATGTTACGGTTGAAAGACAAAAAACAGCGTGGAAATATTTTTTAAATAAAACTCTTGATTCACCGAGAATCGAAGGGCACATTAAGGACTCTTCAACGGGACTTCCTTTAAAGGCGAGGGTTGATGTTGAGGAAGTTCCTTTTATTCACAATGAAAATCCGAGATACGCATCAGAAAACGGTTTTTATTTTAGACCCCTTCCTCAAAATAGCAGTTTTACTGTAACTTTTAGTTACCCCGGATACTGTTCAGAAACAAAGAGTGTTGATGTTGGAACTTCAAAAGTTGTAGTTGATGTTAATCTCACCCCATCTGGAATCATACCAGTTTCCAATCCAGTCCCTTCTGACAAATCTATAAATCAAAAACTTACAGTCCAACTTTCCTGGCAGGGAAATTCATCAAACTATTTACTCTATT
Organism: Candidatus Aminicenantes bacterium UBA4820; assembly: GCA_002402325.1. Taxonomy (GTDB): domain Bacteria; phylum Acidobacteriota; class UBA4820; order UBA4820; family UBA4820; genus UBA4820. Next base: position 5,630 of record DHFQ01000044.1, on the reverse strand, counting down.
TTGGAGAGAACGCAAATCCTCCATTTCTTGCTTCAAGCAATGCCACAACCTACACACTATCAAATCTTGAATATGGAAAAACCTATTACTGGAGAGTTGATACTGAGGGAGGATGTGGAAGTTCAACGGGAGAATTGTGGAGTTTTTCTACCTACAAATATGGAATTTCTTCTGTTACTGCACTTAAAGACCCATTCAGGCTTTCTGTTGTTGGAGAAAATTTTTCTTATGATACAACGGTGAAAGTAAATGGAATTGAAGTTCCTCAAGTAAAGCACAAGGGGTCAACAAAAATTGTCGCAAAAGGCGGAAAAACACTCAAAAATATGGTGCCAAAAGGGAGTCCCGTTTTAATCACAGTTGAAGATTCGCAGGGAGGAATATCAGAGCCTTTCACCTTTACAAGATAAAATTGAGAGACGCAAAATGAAAGAAATAGATGTTGAGGAATAGAATTTCTAAAGTCAGATTGTTAGGAGATTTTTTGTCAATTTAGAATTTAACCTTCGGTAACAACTAATCAAAATTCTTGATTTCTTGTTATGCTTATTACTATAAGGGTAACTTGAAGTTTTTATACATTCCCTATGAAAAATTTCAATTGTTGAATTTTTTTTGATTTGGATTAAAATAAGACCTTAAGGAGATTGTTATGAAAAAAGGTGTTGCTGCTTTTATCTTTGCTATTTTCTGTATAAATATGTTTTCTACAGGTTTCATAAAGAGTTACGAATTCACATCAACCTGTGTTTTCAACTCCTTTAGCCTTCTTTCAGATGGAGGTTTTATTGCTACTGGTTACTGCGATCAACAAGGTTCCACTCCAACTACACTTAGCGATGGACAACTATCTGATATAGTGGTGGCAAGGTTTGATTCTTATGGAGAGATTGAATGGCAATATTCCTACGGTGGAAGTGAAAATGATCTTGGTTATGGTGTTATCCCAACGAGTGATGGAGGATTTCTTGTTGTTGGTGAAACAACATCACTTGGAGCACAACTAAGTGATGCAATCATTTTCAAAGTGGATAAGTTGGGTGTCATTCTCTGGGCAAGGATTTTTGGTGGAGCGGGAGACGACTGGGCAGTAGATGCAAAAGAAGATGATAAAGGCAATTATCTCATTCTGGGAGTTACACCAAATTCATCTGGGGGAGATGGAGGAGGAAAAGAGGATGAGCAACCCCCAAATAATGACATCTTTTTGCTTAGCCTTACACCGGGCGGATTTGTGAACTTTGGGAAAACTTATGATGGCGGAGATGATGATTCCGTGTATCAACTTTATAAAAATAAAGATGGAGAATTTTTGATAGCAGGGACATCAAAATCAAAAAGTGGACAGAATTACAATGGAATCGCTGTAAAAATAGATGGAGCTGGAATCATAAAGTGGCAAAAGTACTACGGCAATTTATCTGACAACTATGCTTATAGCATAACTGAAGGAAATGATGGGGGTTATCTTTTGGTTGGCGAGACATCCTTAAGTGCAGAAGAATCAAAGGGATGGGTCGTAAGAATAGATTCTTTTGGGGGGGATACCTGGCAAAAATCTTATGGATACAAATCTGATGGTGTTAAAACATCAGAGTTTATTCAATCCGCTAAACCGTATGGATCACACGGCTTTTTATTGTGCGGAGGTTCAACCTCATCAACAAACGAATATTACTCTTTTGCCTTTAAAATTGACTGGTCAGGAAAAATAATCTGGAAAAAATCTTATAAAATCAATGGAAAGGAACTTCTTTATCAGGCAAAACCGACAAAAGACAAGGGAATAGCGATGCTTGGGGTTTCAGCCTCCTCTTCTGCTCTTACCTCTTTTATAGTAAAGACTGACAAAAAAGGGGAGATAGATACCTGCTCTGCCATTGAAGATTCTCCATTAAAAAGAGTTAAATTGAGTTCTGGCTCAGGAAATCTTAAATTTACAAACACAACTTCTGCCTTAACTCTGACTATTGTTGATGAATCTTTACAAAAATCGGAATCAGGTGTTGAAGAAAGCTCTGTTTGTGAATAATAAAAGAGCCCCAAAAGGGGCTCTATGAGGTGTGGAGGAAGGTTGAAAAACAGGAGGTTATGCGAAAGGTTGGGTTGATTTATACATTGAATCCTCATCAATAAATGTAACCATCTGAGAGGAGAGACTTTCCTTTATAATTTGTGCCATTTTTGTGTGAAGGTTATGGCCACCTTTTCTGACATAGATGTGCGCCTGAAGCTGGAAGCCGCAAAGTGATAAATCTCCCATCAGGTCGAGAACTTTATGCCTTACAAATTCATTTGGAAAACGAAGTCTATCGTTTAAAATTTTATTGTCATCAAGTACAACAGCGTTATCTTTTGAGCCTCCAAGTGTCAACCCAATCCTTCTTAACTCTTCAACTTCGTAAAGAAATCCAAATGTCCTTGCTGGAGCAATCTGGTCTTTGAAAATCTCAGGAGTTATTGGAAGAGTTAAAGTCTGCTCTGAAATTAGGGCGTGATCGTAGGAAACAAAATAGGTAATTCTAAACTCATCACTCGGAACCACCTTTATATACTTGTCATTATCCTCATAAAAAAGTGAAGAGAGGATTTTAAGATAGGGCCTTGGTTTATCCTGAACCTTAATTTTTGCCTCTTCAATAAGAAAAACAAAGGGAGCAGCGGAACCATCCATAATTGGAACTTCTGCTGTGTCGAGTTCTATATATGCATTATCCACTTGAAGGCCATAAAAGGTTGCAAGAAGGTGTTCAACTGTTTTAACGGTAGTTTCTCCCCTTGATAAACTCGTTGCGTAATCAACTTTTCTTACAAGGAGAGCCTTTGCGGGTATCTCAACCCCACCTTTATCAATTCTTCTAAATACTATTCCTGTATCAGGCGGGGCGGGAAGAATTTTTAAAGAAACTTTCTGCCCTGAATGAAGTCCGATTCCCACGCAGGAAATTTCATTTTCAATCGTTTTCTGATAATACAACTAAACCTCCAAATTTGGCAAAAGCAAGAATCATACCATATTTAAAAGAGGCAAAAAATAGTCATTTTCCCCAATTTTAGTGTCATTTGTGTCTCTATGAATGTCCTATTTGTCATTTCATTTAATTTCTTTTTGAGGTAGACTTATAAACCTGAAAGAATTTTTTAGGAGGCTAAGATGGCTTTAATTTCTCCACACGGAAGCAAAGAGTTGTTACCAGCACTTGTCAAAGAAGAATTTAGAAAAGAGATGAAAAAAAAGGCAGAGTCATTAAAGAAAATCCCCATCACATCAAGGGAGAGTGGCGACCTCATTATGATTGGAAACGGAGGATTTACTCCACTTAGAGGTTTTATGGGATATGATGATTGGAGAGGATGTGTAAAAGAGATGGCACTTCCATCTTACAAAAACCTCTTCTGGCCTATTCCCATAACACTTTCAGTTTCAGAAGAAACGGCTAAATCTTTATCAAAAAATGATGAAGTCTCTTTATTTGATGAAGAAACTGATGAGATTCTTGCAATAATCAAGATTGATGAAAAATATAAGGTAGACAAAGAGGAGGAGTGCAGAGAAGTTTTTAAAACAACTGATGAAAAACATCCCGGTGTAAAAATGGTGATGAATCAGAAAGAATTTAATATTGGAGGGGATGTCCAGGTTATCTCCCAATCTTATTTCCCTGAGAAGTTTAAAGGGCTTTATCACACTCCATTTGATTCAAGAAAAATTTTTGAGGAAAGGGGATGGCAGAAGGTAGCAGCGCTTCAACTAAGAAACCCAATGCACAACTCTCACGCCTATCTTGCATGGATTGCAATTGAGGTTTGTGATGGGGTTTACATCCATCAACTCGTAGGCAATCTTAAGCCTGGTGATATTCCCGCTGATGTAAGGGTAAAGGCAATAAATGTTCTAATTGAAAAATATTTTAGAAAGGAGAGGGTTGCGGTTGGGGGTTATCCACTTGATATGAGATACGCTGGTCCTAAAGAAGCCCTACTTCACGCACTTTTCAGACAGAATTACGGCTGTTCTCATCTCATCGTTGGAAGAGACCACGCAGGAGTGGGGGACTACTACGGTCCCTTTGATGCACAAAAGATATTTGATGAAATCCCTGATGATGCTTTAAAGATAAAGCCCCTTCCCCTTGACTGGACATTTTACTGTTATGAATGTGGTTCTATGGCTTCAATGAAAACCTGTCCCCACGAAACAATTGCAAAAATTGATGAAAATGGAAATTATCAGGGAGGAGCGAGATTGATGCTTTCTGGCACTCTTTTAAGGAAGTTGATGAGCGAAGGAAAGCCTGTTCCCAAAGAGTTTTCAAAACCTGAAGTGATTGAGGTATTAAAAGAATACTACGACAATCTTGAAAAGAAAGAGAAAATCGAACTTCATTCAAAGGCAGACCCAGAATTAAAGAAATGATTTTATAATGAAAGGAAAAGGTGTCCTCTTGTTTTTTCTATTTTTTATTTTGGTGTGGTTATCTTTTAACGCCTACTTTTATTTCAGAGTTTCAACCTTACCTTTGTTTTCTTCAAAAGCGATAAAAATTCCCCTTCTTTTTGCTGTTTGCTTTTTGACGATAAGTTACATCCTTGGTAGAATTCTAATCCACAGAGGATTTGGTGGGGTGGCAAATTTTCTTGAGATAGTCGGAGCAATCTGGATTGGAGTTGTCTTTATCTTCATCGTTTTTATTTTAATTGGGGATATTTTAACCCTTTTTGGCTATTTCAAAGAACCTTCTATGTATGCAAGATACTTCGCAGTAGTTTTATCCTTTCTTTTGAGTATCTTTGCACTCTATCAAGGTTTGAGAACGCCGATTATTCGGGAAGAAAAGATCAATGTTGATAAAAAAGAGGTTGAAGGTTTAAAAATAGTTCAGATTTCAGACCTTCATCTTGGAACGATAATCGGCACAAATTTTCTCAAAAAAGTTGTTAAAGAGGTAAATTTGCTTGAGCCAGATATAGTTCTTGTAACGGGTGATCTGATTGATTCCAGCAAAGTTGGAGATGATGGTTTATCAGAGATAATGAAGACAATCAAAGCAAAGTATGGGGTTTATGGAGTTCTTGGGAATCATGAATTTTACCTTGGTGAAAAGGTTTCTGAAAAGTTCTTTGAACAATCGGGAATAACTCTTTTGAGAAATAGAAATGTTCAGGTGAAAGATAATCTTATTATTGCAGGAATTGATGACCTGACTGCAAAAAGGCACATAAAAAAAAGTGGAGACTACCTTAAGGGAGCACTTTCGGATTATAAAGATGGCTATTTAATTCTTTTAAGCCATTCACCACTTCAAATAAAGGAAGCCTCAGAAAAAGGCGTTGATTTAATGCTATCTGGTCATACTCACAACGGCCAGATATGGCCCTTCAACTATTTTTCAAAGATGGCGTATCCCTACAACTATGGAAAGTTTAAAATAGGGAAAATGACTCTGATTGTTACAGGTGGTGCCGGGTCATGGGGACCTCCAATGAGACTCTTCAAACCCGGAGAAATTGTTTTGATTAAACTTATGTGATTAAGATTGCAATTTTTTTGTCTCTTTTAGACTCTGAAAATATCAACCAGGATTTATCCTATTTCTGCCTCAAAAAATTAAAGATGTAACAAAATTGTA
>DHFQ01000042.1 GCA_002402325.1 Candidatus Aminicenantes bacterium UBA4820 | reverse complement strand
TATGGCCATTTTGGAAGAGAACTCAAGGAGTTTAAATGGGAATCTACTGATAGAGTCAATGACTTACTTACAGCGGTAAAGGCATAGGAGATGAATATGGGCTACTACGATATTAAAGATAAAAATTTGAAGGAAAAGGGAAGAGAGAGGGTGGAATGGGCTGAAAGGCAGATGCCCGTTTTGAGAAAAATAAGGGAAAGATTTGAAAAGGAAAAGCCATTTAAAGGTGTTAGAATCTCGGCGTGCCTCCATGTTACGACAGAGACTGCAAATTTGATTAACACCCTCAAATCGGGTGGTGCGGAAGTTGCCCTTTGTGCAAGTAATCCTCTTTCAACTCAAGACGATGTTGCATCTACTCTTGCACTTGATAGTGGGGTTTCTGTCTATGCAATAAAGGGTGAAGACAACGAAACCTACTACAATCACATAAATTCTGTTCTTGATATTAAGCCGATGGTAACGATGGATGATGGGGCAGACCTCGTTTCCACCTGTCATTCAAAAAGAAAAGAAGTTTTAAAAGGTGTAATAGGTGGAACTGAAGAAACGACAACGGGTGTGATAAGATTAAAATCAATGGCAAAAAATGGAGTTTTAGAATATCCCATTGTTGCTGTGAATGAGGCGATGACAAAGCATTTCTTTGACAACAGATATGGAACAGGTCAATCAACCCTTGATGGAGTAATAAGGGCTACAAATATGCTGATTGCAGGTTCAACCGTCGTAATTGCTGGCTACGGCTGGTGCGGAAAGGGCGTAGCGATGAGGGCAAGAGGGCTTGGTGCAAATGTCATTATAACTGAAATAAATCCCGTGAAGGCTCTTGAAGCTATTATGGATGGCTTTGAAGTTATGACGATGGCTGAGGCTTCTTTAAGAGGTGACCTTTTCATAACCGTTACAGGAAACAAAAATGTTATTAGAAGAGAGCATTTTATCAGGATGAAGGATGGAGCGATAGTTGCAAATTCAGGCCATTTCAATGTTGAACTTGAACTTGAAGATGGGTTATACAAAATGGCTGTTGAAAAAAAGAAGATACGGGAGTTTGTTGAAGGCTACAAACTGCCATCGGGTAAGACGATTTATCTTCTTGCGGAAGGAAGGCTTGTAAATCTTTCCGCTGCCGAAGGACATCCTGCGATGGTTATGGATATGTCATTTGCAAATCAATCTCTTGCAGTTGAATGGATTTTGAAAAACTACGACAAAATTAAAAAGGATGTTTATGTCATTCCCGAAGAGATTGATATGGAAATTGCGTCTATCAAACTTGATACAATGGGGCGTTCCATTGACGAGTTGACACAGGAGCAAAAAGAATATCTTTCATCATGGCAGGAAGGGACATAACTATAGTTAGTTTTTGAAGAAAAAAATTGTTATAACTTTTCCCGACTTTGACGGTTTAGAATGTTAATTTATTGATTATTATGATGATGCAATTTTTGGTAGGCACTACACCCCTTTTTTTGTCTTTCAGGATAACACAAAAAAAGTGAATGGTAAGCCCCCTTTTAGATTAGGCACTACAAAACAGGGTCTACTAAACCCTCCTTATTTTACAAATAGTTATCAATCACAACCCCTTATAAACCGTCAAAATCGTGAATACAAGAGAGATTGGGTAAATATTACTAACAAAAATGGGTAGAGGTTTTTGCATATTAGAAAAAACAAGATTGTAACAATTACCGTTTATGTTTTTTATGGTAAATGAGGGGAGTAGGATGCAGGTAATATATAACGACAAGACGGATATTCTTTACATTAGACTTGAAAGCAAAAAGCAGGAGGTAATCAATCATCGTGTTGTAGAGGATGTTGTCCTTGATATAGGGGAAGGAGAAAAAAAAGTAGGGAGATTCAGGAAGCGTCAAAAAGGATTCCTCTTGACAGTGTTTTCCCTATTAAATATAAAATGCACATTTAAGAAAGTGTATGATAATTGTAAGGGCGCAGTTTTGCTCTCGAAAATCAAAGGACAGGTTTACCAAAAGCAGAGGCAGAAAATGACTGATCCGTTATTATCTTTTAAAAATGAATTGAGCCTCGTCTCCCTCTGGATTTACGAAACGAAACAGCACTTCCTTTCCCTTTGGAATTTTTGATTTTAGTTTATCTCCTCCCTTGATGATTAGTTCTCCGCTACTTTTAAATAAAACCTTTTTCCACGGTGCCTGATCATTTCCAATAAAAATTTTAATGCCCTCTTTGAAGTATTCGCCGCTAACCTTTATCCTGAATGGTTCCTTCAATTTGGTCATCTCAAAAACATCCAAGGGTTGAGTAAAGGAGCATACTCCCACTTTTGTTGTCGCATAGAGATTTGCAGGATTTTCATAGTCTATAAGGAGATTCGCGATCCCTTTTTCTGGCAATTGATATTTGAAAGGTTTAAAGTTTATTCCCCCATCCACGCTTTTCATTAAAGTGCAGATGGGTTGTGGACTCCATATTAATGCATACAAAACCGATGAGTTGGTCGGGTCTAAAGAGATTGATACATCAGAAGAATCATTAAAGGAGTTTAACTTTGTCCAGTTATTTCCTCCGTCTTTGCTACTAAAAAGTGAAAAATTGTTTTCTGATTCTTCAGCCAGAGCAAAAACAACTGAAAAGTCATGTTCTGAAAATAAAAGAGAGATAATATTTCTTGTTCCGCCAATTTCAAAGGGTTGCCAGTTTAAACCCCCATCCTCCGTCTTAAAAGCACCTTTGGATGTGCTAATAAAAATTTCATCACTTTTTTGAGGATTTATTATTATTGAGTAAGTTTGAATTTCGTTAGAAAGCGGTAATTCATTCCATGTCTCGCCATCGTCGTTTGATTTATAAAGAGCCCCACTGATTGACGGCATTGAATCCGCTGTTCCAGCATACTGAATGTGAGGATTTTTTGGATCAATGGCAAAAGAGATCACGAAAGATTTCTTTTGCTTCCAGTTTATTCCGCCATCGTCGCTCTCATAAAGGGCTGATGAAGCACAACAGACGGGAGTCATTGCAATGGCATAAATTCTATTTGGATTTAAGGCGTCATTTATAATATCCCCAACTTCATACCCCTCAAGCCCGCCTCCAATCCATGTTTTGCCTTTATCTTCACTTTTATAAAATGAACTTTTACATTGAGAATCCATCATACCCAATCCTAAAAAAAGGGCTTTCTTATCAAATTTACTAATTGAAAGTGAACGGGGGAAACTACACATTATTCCATTATCAATTTCGCTCCAACTATTTCCTCCATCTACACTTTTTCTAATTCCTGAGCAAAAAGGTTCAAAAGATGTTTCCTCTCCACCCGCAATGTAAATTGAAGAAGAATCAATTTCTATTAAGGCAAATCTGTATTTGCTATCTATTATTTGAGTCCAGTTCTTTCCCTCGTCGTTTGTTTTAAAAATTCCATACATAAAAGACAATAGGTAAATTGTATTTTGGGAAAAATCAACTTTGAAAGATAAGATGTTTCCCATATTTGGATATAAATTTGACCAGCCAAGGACTCTCCAGTTTAAACCGCCATCGGTAGTTTTATAAAGTTCTATTCCCGAAGAGATAAAAATTGTTTCAGGATTTTCTTTTGAAATTTGAATATCTTCCAAAGCGCAAGATATGGAAGGGCAGGGTAAATCAGCCATCTTTTCCCAGTGTATTCCTCCATCTGAACTTTTCAAAAAAGAATTGTCAACTCCAAGATAAACGATGGATGAATCTTGAGGATTTACTCTAACGGAGTAAATTCCGAGATAGTCAAGATTTGAAGGTGTCCTATCATCCCAATTAAGCCCACCATCATAAGATTTAAAAAGTTTGGCACTTTCAGCGAGGTTCACAGAAACGAGAGCGTAAAGTGTTGATGGATTTTGAGGATCAATTTCAATAAAGTTCACCGCCATCGTTTGAAATGCAATATTACGCCAGTTCTTGCCCCTGTCTTCGCTTTTGTAGATGCCATCGCATGAGGTTCCCGCATACATTACTTGATCATCTAAAGGATTTATAACAAGGCAGGTGGTTATGGGACAATAGGAAGATATTTCACCCACCTTTGCCCAATTGTTACCTCCATCTGAAGTTTCAAAAAGTCCGCAAGCGGTAGAGGCAAACAAAGTATTTGAATCCTTAGGGTTCATCGCCAGTGAAAAGACATAGCCACTGTTCGGTCCATCATAATGCCATACTCCAAAATCGGCAAAGCAGACACAGGAAAAGAGAGTAATAAAGAGTAAAGTTGAAACTTTTGAAAAGTTTTTTAAATTACGATTCAAGATTTTCATTTTCCCTCCTCTATTATAGGATAAGGAAGTCAAACTCTTTCGATAACATCAACTCCGTCAAGATATTTTCTCAAAACGTCGGGGATAATCACCGAACCGTCCTTTTGCTGATAGTTTTCAACTATTGCAACAAAAGTTCTTCCCACAGCAAGCCCGGAACCATTTAGAGTGTGAACAAATCTCGTCTTTCCTCCACCTTTAGGCTTAAACCTTATATCAGCCCTTCTTGCCTGAAAATCCTCAAAGTTTGAGCAGGAGGATATCTCCCTGTAAGTTTTCTGCGAAGGAAGATAGACCTCAAGGTCATAAGTTTTGGCAGAAGAGAAAGACATATCTCCTGAGGAGAGTGTGATTCTCCTGTATGGTAACTTTAAATATTCAAGGATTTTCTCGGCATCTAAAGTCAATTTTTCAAGTTGATTGTAAGAATCATCAGGATGAGAGAACTTGACAAGTTCAACTTTATGAAATTGGTGTTGTCTAATCATACCCTTTGTATCTTTTCCATAAGAACCAGCCTCTGACCTGAAACAGGGGGTGAAGGCACAATAAGAAATCGGAAGACTCTCCTCATTCAAAATTTCCTCTCTATGAAGGTTTGTTACGGGCACCTCGGCGGTAGGAATGAGATAAAAATCTGATGAGGAAATTTTAAACAAATCTGCCTCAAATTTTGGAAGATTACCCGTTCCATAAAGAGCTTGAGCCTTGACAAGATAGGGTGGTAAAACTTCAAGATAGCCATTTTCTTTTGTGTGGACATCAAGCATAAAAGTTATAAGTGCCCTTTCAAGTTTTGCTCCCAATCCTTTATAGACGACAAACCTTGCACCGGAGATTTTTGCAGCCCTTTTAAAATCCACAATTGAAAGCGATTCTCCAATTTCATCGTGTCCTTTTGGCTCAAAGTCAAAAGATTTTATTTCTCCCCACCTTTTTTCTTCACGGTTTGATGTTTCATCCCTACCAACAGGAACTGATGGATGGGGAGTATTTGGAACGGTGAGCATAAGGAGGTTTATTTTCTCCTCCTTTTCTTTTACCTCTTTTTCATAGTTTGCAATATCTTTTGAAAGATTTTCTATCTCCTTGAAAAGAGGCTCTGTCTCTTTACCCTCCCTTTTCAACTTTCCTATTTCTTTGCTCAGGTTGTTTTTTTTTGCCTTAATGTTTTCAAGGTCGGAAATAGATTTTCTCCATTCGTTGTCAAGGTTGAAAATATCCACTATCGTCTGTTCTTCAAATCCCTTTCTTGAAAGAAGTTCAATAACCTCTTCTTTGTTGCTTCTTATCCTTTGAATGTCGAGCATTATTTTTTCCTTAAAAGTTTTAACCCTTCAATTATCGCCCTTCTAAAACTTTCAGGATCCACGGGGTCATTGTCAGAAAGGTCAAAGGCGGGACCATGGTCGGGAGAAGTTCTTAAAAAAGGTAAGCCGAGTGTCAAATTGACCGCATGCCCATTGCTTAATAACTTTGCGGGAATCATCCCCTGGTCGTGATAGAGAGTTATCGCAACGATATTCTTTTTGTTCTCATAAACAAAAAAACTATCAGAAGCAAAGGGACCATCAATCTCCAAACCATAAGTTTTTAAATCTTCTACCGCAGGTTTAAGAACATCAACTTCTTCTCTTCCAAACAATCCTCCCTCTCCAGCGTGAGGATTAAGAGCCATAACTCTGTATTTTGGCTTAAAGTTGAGTTGTTTGTTGATTGCTCCATCAAGTCCAACAATCCATTTTTTTAGTTGTTCCTTATCAATTTCTTGAGGTATCTCCCTGAAGGGGATGTGTCTTGTAAAAAGAGCGATTATTGATTTACCTGTAAGAAAAACCATATAAGGAGTCGTATTGTATTGATTGCCAAAATATTCTGTGTGCCCATAGAAGGGGACACCGCACCTTCTTATTGCTTCCTTTGAAACAGGACCTGTAACGAGAAGGTCATACTCCTTTGAATCCATTCTTCTAACTGCCTCTTCAATTGCAAGCAAGGCTATTCGCCCATTGTCGGGGTGGGGTCTTTTGTGAAATACGAGGTTTGCAAGGTCAACATCAACAATCTCAACTTCATCGGGAAGTTCACCAATGACCCTTTTGGGACCAATGACCGTGTATTTCCCCTTAGAAAGAATATCCTTTTCAAACATTATTTGTTTTAAAATTTTGGGACCAATTCCACCCGGGTCTCCTGCGGTGATAAGAATTCCTGGCTCACTCATGCTTGCTTCTCCTTTGTTATATATTTTATTGAGTGTTTAAAAATAAGATAATTTTGGTCAGTGTGAGTATGAATTTTGATGCAATTTTTGTCGTACCACTCAATCCATCCTCTTATCTCTTCACCGTCATTAAGGACTATGATGAGTTGACATTTGTTGGTCGTCTGTTTTACATAGTAGTAGTTTTCATGCCCTGTCTGCTCCGGGGGTGGCTGGCGATGTCTTGATGAGGGTGGGGGAGAGGATGAGGATGATTGTTGCGTGGAATCATTATTTTCTTTGTAGCCATCATTTTCTTTTTGCCTCGGTGCCTGCTTTGTGGGTGTATAATCCCTGCTTCGTCTATACTGGTTAAGGTTTGGTCTAAATAGTTTTCTTTCACTCATTTTTCACCTCTTTCTCAAGAACAGTGCCATTTTCCTGCAATGGCGAACTCTCCGTTAGCGACTCTTCTTCTATTTCGTATCTTAAACAACACATCAATCTTCCGCATAATCCTGATATTTTTGTCGGATTTAATGTCAATCCCTGATCCTTCGCCATTTTTACAGAAACCGGCGCAAACTGGTTTAAATATGATGAACAACAAAGTTGTAGTCCACAATGTCCGAGCCCTCCGCATACTTTTGTCTCATCTCTTACTCCGACCTGCTTCATCTCTATCCTTACTCTAAAAGTCCTTGCGAGAATTTTCACAAGTTCCCTGAAGTCCACACGGTTTTCTGCGGTGTAGTAAAAAATCATCTTTGAAGAATCAAAGTAGTGGTGAACTTTTGAAAGCCTCATTGAAAGCCCAAGGTCTAAAGCGGTTCTCTTGCAAAACTTAAAAGCCTCTTCTTCAGTCTTTCTTTGCTCTTC
>DHFQ01000115.1 GCA_002402325.1 Candidatus Aminicenantes bacterium UBA4820 | reverse complement strand
ATGTTTATATTGTAGCAAACACTCAGACAATTGGAGAAAAAAAGGACATTCCTGATGTAATCTGAGTAATCCATGGACACAATACCGATTTCTCCTTTCCTTGAACTAACTTGGTTCGCTGGCTTCAATTTCCGCTCAACTACATTATTTCATATTCTATTCCAGAGCCTCCATCACTTCAACCAACGGATCAATTATAGAAAATAATCATCTATACGACATTTCAAGAATTAAGTATCGTGTCCCCAGATTACAGATTAGAAAAACGTGTCCCCAGATTAAATGAAGATAGTTTTAACCATTTAAAGGCAAACTATTTTAAAGATGATTTTCAAATTCTAAACTACAATCTCTTCAAAGAATATCTTCCCAAAATAAAGGTCTCCCCTGAGAAGTTTTTGGTTATTTAACTTTTTTCAGGGGAAATTTATAAAAAATTACTTTAATCTTTTTTCTACCACTTTCCAGTTGATATTTTTGAAAAATGCTTGAATGTAGTCAGCCCTCTTAAGACCATAGTCGGTTATAAAGGCGTGCTCAAACACATCCATAATCAAAATCGGTTGACATCCCGAAGGGTGGGCTGTATCGTGCTCATTTACCCAGAAATTGAGTAGTTTCCCATTTACACTATCCTGATAGAGGATTGTCCATCCAATTCCTCTCATCGCTCCCGTCGCCTTGAAATCTTTTTCCCAATTTTCAAAACTTCCAAAATCTTCAACAATCTTTTTGTATAAATTACTATCTTTGTTGAGTGGGTCTTTTCCGCCAAGGTTTTCGAAATAGTATTCGTGAAGCCTCATTCCATTGAATTCCCAGCCAAGTCTTCTTTTGAGTTCCGCATATTCCGGGGAAGAAACTTTGTCGTCTTTGAATAAATTTTCAAGGCTTTCAATAACTTTGTTTGTGTTTGCTACATACCCTTGATAGAGGGTGAAGTGATTTTTTAAAAGTGTCTCACTAAATCCTTCCATTCCTAAAAGATTTGAGTAATCCTTTGCTACATAAGCCATTTTTTCCTCCTTACACTATTTTTTTCAGTTCAAAAAGAGCCTCTTCATAATTTGGTTCATTTGTCATCTCATCAACAATTTGAATATATCTTATCCTATCATTTTTATCAATTATGAATATAGACCTTGCAAGAAGTTGTAACTCTTTCATCACCACCCCGTAATTTAGCCCAAATGAGTGCTCTTTATAATCAGAAAGGGCTTTCACCTTTTTGATGTCATTTGATTTGCAAAATCTTGAGATCGCAAAAGGAAGGTCAACACTTATATTTAAAAAAACCACATCATCTGAAAAAGAAGTTGCCTCTTTTTCAAACTTCCTTGCCTGCATATCGCAAACAGGTGTATCAAGAGAAGGTGTAACGCTTATAACCTTAACCTTTCTCTTAAAATCTTTTAAACTAACTTCATTAAGGCTTTCATCTACAACTTTAAAATCTGGAGCAATTTCTTGAGCTTTTACCTCTTTTCCTTCGAGAGTGAGCGGGTTTCCTTGAAATTTGATTTTCATCTTATCCTCCTTAAAAAGAATTTATACCAACTTAACAAATTGAATCTCTTTTTATTCCTCCAACTATGATATCTTTATAGACCGTCGTAACGAAAAAGTGATTTTAATAAAAAAGTAAGATAAAAACAATGGTCAACCATTTCACAATCTTATAAAATGCAATCTTAAAAATTGAAATAGCAAGTAAATTGACCTACTTGACCTTAAATCAAAGTTGAAATATCATTTTACTATGTTGAAAAGAGTTGTTTTTGTTGTGATTCTGGTTTTTGTCTCCCTCTTTGCTTTTTGTGAAGAGTGGTATGAACTTGAAGTAAAAATAATTACAACGGGCAACAACCAGTTGCAAAAAGAGATAGGTTCCTTTGGGGCGGAAATACCAAACAGAGGAAAGGGAACGCTTAAAAGAGCTGTTGTAATCACAAATAAAACGAAAAACAAATTCAACGAGATAGAATTTGAAACCACTCTGGAACCACAAAGAGACGATAAAGGATTTCTTCATCTTGTTGTAACTTCAAAGGCTAAGCCAAAAATTGGGAATGAGGACAATAGGTTCAGGGATTTAAAATATGATAATCCAACAAATCAAATAGTTGAAATTTTTAGCGATCAGGAAACGGGCACACACATTCTTCTTGCCATCTCTGTCAAACCTAAAGAAGAAACTTTCGAAAATATAAGGGATTTGAAAGTTAATTTCAGGTGCAGGGTGGAGAAGAGTTTTAAAAACACAATTGAGCAGGTTGATTCTTACGATTTGCAGTGTGTTGGAGATGATGCTGTTGAAAGAAAATTGACTAAAAGTGTTCCTGTCTGGGTTAAAGGAGAATATGGTGAAATGGCAGTTACTGGATTTAAAGAGATTGACTCTTCTAAAACCCCCGTTCAGATAAAGGCTGGAGAAGGTTTTTCATACACTCCACCGAAAAAAGATTCTAAATCAACCAAAAAGGCAAAAAAGGATTCGAGAATCCCAATAATCTATCAGGAAGGTGATAGTTCAAAGGAAGAGAAAAATAAGCCAGGGGAAAAATTGGATGTTGCAAAGAAAGATGAACCAGAATCAATTGATTGGGAAAACGAGGAGTTTCACTATTCAATAAAAGTTGTTGAGGCAAAAAAGGGGCAGATAAGAATTGTAATTTCTTTAAACGGAAACCTTTATGACCCCGATACAAAAACACTCAAAACTCTTCAACCGAAAGAAGAGGAAAAATTGCTTTCCTCTGGAGAAATTATGACTGTGAACATCTTTAATGAAGAGAACGATGGCTATACTTTAACCATTCAACCTCAGTTTTAGGAAGAGCAATGAGAAGATTTTTATTAAATCCGATTTTCATTCTTTTTACTTTTTTGGCTTTTTCTCAAGAATCAAATTACAATGAATGTAAAAAAGCAATGGCTACGCTTGACAATGTTGTATCAAGATTTACATCGTTTAAGGGGAAATTTGTTCATACAATCTCCTCAATTGATGACTCATTCAAACAGAGTGAAGAGGGCTATCTCTATCTTGAAAAGGGTAAGATGAAATGGGAGTACACAAATCCAGAAGGAAAAATTGCCCTTTACGATGGAAGATGGGCATATTTATACATAAAAGAGGATAACACCCTTTATAAAATAAAAATATCCTCACAAAAAAGGATTCCCTTTTTTTTAAAAATTCTTCTTGGCGAGATGAAACCATCAACAAAATTTTTCTGTGCTAATTCAAATAGAGAGGAAGGTTTAATTAAAATCGAGTTGGGGTATGAAGAGAAGGAACCATCTTTTAGAAGAGTTTCAGTAATAGTCAATGAGAGGGAGAAATTTTTGCAAGAAATCTCCTTTATCAACGAATTTGACGAAAGGGTAACCTTTAAATTTTTAGAGGGCGAGACAGGAATCAAATTTAAAGATGACACCTTTTCTTTCTCTCCCGGAGTAGGTACCAAAACAATTGAAGACACAGAGAGTTTTCAAGAAAATCTTGGGTTTTAAAAATGACTGTAAACTCCAAAATCCGACATTGCTATAAAGCGTTGTTATCAAAAGATAATAGCAGTAAGAATTTAACATCAAAACGAGAATCACCTATCAGGTGAAAGACAAAAAAGGGATGGTAGGGAACATAGACTCAGGTGGGTAAGATGCAATGAAGACAGGTGTTACTCTATGATTGATGAAGAAACTAAAAAATGGCTAATAAAAGCAGTAAATGGTCATAAAAGTGCAACACAGTTGATCAATGCTAAATTTATATTATAGAAATTATTTTTTACTTAGTTCAACAAGTATCTGTTTTGCGCACGCTTTCAAAGTATCAAAGACCCCAATTCCCTTTGGTGCAATTGCTTCAAAATAGGGCTCGTCTTTATACCTCAAAACCTTCAACATTTCATCAACAGGAACTGCAGTTGGAAGGTCTCTTTTATTTAGTTGAAGAACATAAGGAATCAATTTCAGGTTAAATCCATGTTCTACAAGATTTTGTTCAAGATTTTCAAGAGATTCAATGTTTGCATCCATCCTCGGCTCTTGAGAATCTGCAACAAAAATGACACCATCAACGCCCTTCAAAATCAACTTTCTTGATGCGTCATAAAAAACCTGACCGGGAACGGTGTATAAATGGAACCTCGTCTTAAAGCCTCTTACAGTTCCAACATCAAGTGGAAGAAAATCAAAAAAGAGCGTCCTATCAGTTTCCGTAGCAAGCGAAATGAGTTTCCCTTTTGCAGCGGGATTGGTCTTTTCATAAATATATTGAAGGTTTGTGGTCTTTCCACACAAACCCGGACCATAGTAGACAATTTTGCAATTTATTTCTCGCGTTGAATAGTTTATAAAAGACATAACGATTTAATCCTTAAATAGCGCATCAATATCTTCATCTGTAATTTCGGCAAAGGGCGAATCAAAAAATGCCCCGCCTTTAGCCTGTTCTTTTTCACTTTTTTCAACAATCTGATTAAAAATCCTGTTTAACTCTTCTGAGCATCTTTTAACTCTCAACCTTACAAGTCCAAGAGAGGACCTTTCATCAAAAATAACGACAAGAATAACCCTTCCCCCTACAATTGAAATGTGGATATTATCCTTCTCTCCCTCGTGAAACAAAACTGAGAATTCCTTTTCCCCAATAAGTTTTGCAAGCCCGTCTGTAGCAGCGACATTTCCGGCGGTTAAAGATGCAAGTGAGGTTGTATCAAGGCTTTCAATATCTCCCGTTGCGGCAATTTGTTGCCCATTTTTATCAACCAGAAAAACCACATTGGCATTTGCATCAATGCGAAGTTTGGAAATCACATCTTTGATTTTTTGAAACTCCTCTTCATACATTATGAGATCAGTTGCAGCCATAGCGGTTTCCTCCGGTCAAAAGTTTATTTTTACCACAACAAAGCATTAAAAAGCAAGGGGTCATTCTATTTTATAACCCTCCTATAATTTAAAGCCCTGGAAAGTGTTTCTGAATCAATGTATGAAAGTTCGCTTCCTATTGGAATTCCCATTCCAATTCTTGACACTTTAATCTCTTTTCCTGAAACCAGAGAAAGAATAAAGGATACGGTCGTCTCTCCCTCCGCGGTGTAAGGGGTCGCCATTATAATTTCCTTTACATCATTTTTTTTAATAATTTCCATTAAATCATTCATACGAAGGCTTTCAGGAGTAACTCCTTTGATTGGAGAGAGCAGTCCATTAAGAACAAAAAATGAACATCTTAAAGATGAAGTGGAATCTACAAGGTGCATATCGGAGGTTGACTCAACTATACATATTGTTGATTTATCTCTTTTGGGATCAGAACAAAACAGGCATTCACTACCTACCTCTTTATATCCTCTACATTCGGGGCATCTTTCAATTTGGGTTTTTAAAAGAATTAAAACATTTTCGATATCTTCAATTGCTTTCTTATCTTCGTTAAGCAGGTGATAAACTATTCTCAAAGCAGATTTTTTACCAATCCCGGGCAATTTTGAAAATTCTTTTATTGCCTTTTCTATCGGTTCTGCAATCGCCATAGTTTCCTCAAAAGCCTGGGAGCCCTAATCCTGAAGTCATTTTTCCCACCTTTGATTCTATTTCCTCATCAACTCTTTCCCCTGCCTCATTTAATGCAGCAACGATCAAATCTTCAAGCATATCTTTTTCTTCTTTTGAAATAATGGATGGGTCAATTTTTAAAGAGAGAACCTTTTTTTCTCCGCTCATTTTGACCGTAACCATTCCACCACCTGATGAGGTTTCGATGACAAGATTCTTAATCTCTTCCTGAATCTTCTCCTGCATTTTTTGGGCTTCTTTCATCAGTTTATTCAAATTCGGCATCTTCTCCTCCTGAATCTGGTTCTTTCTTTCCTTTTTCTATCTTAACTATCTCTCCGCTCAACTCTCTTAAAAGGGTTAAAGTTCCCTGTTTTCTTTTTTCTACCACTTCTTCTTCTGCCTCTTTAAGATACTCCTCTTTCAAATCTTCTATACCGTTCATTTCAATAAAGATTTTACCATTTATTTTCTTTTCTTTTGCAAAATTTTCACTTAATAAGGTATTTTTGTTCTTTTTGAGATATTCAAAAACCTGTCTTTCGCATTTTGCAGAAACAATTATGTGAAGATTTCCATTTGGATCGAAGGTTAGCGATGATTTTTCAATTGTATCCTGAGCAACAGGGTGTTTATCTGTAATTTCTTCCTTTATGCTTTTTGTTATAGGGTCAAAACCATTGAAAGAGTTTGCCTCTTCCTCATCCATTCTTTGAAAAGGAACGAGCGATTTAAAACTCAACTCCCCATCTGAGATTTCTTCAAATTTTGGGGCTTCATCCACTTTTTCATTTTCTTTTTCTTTTTCTATTTTTGTATCAACACCATCTTCTTTGAAAAGTCCGTAAGAAAGGGTATCGGTGTTTTTTAAAATTTTGTCTATTGGAACAATAACGGGGAGTGAAGCAACTTTTATCAGTTCAAGTTCAAGAACTGTTCTCTGATCCACCGCTTGCTTTATCTTTGAAGAAGCACCCACGAGAATGTCGAGAGTTTTGAGGATATCCTCTAAAGAAGATTTATTGACAATTTCTAAAAGATTTTCAGAAATTTCAAGGCTTGCTTTCCCCCTTAAAACCTCTCTAAAAACATTCATTAAGTCAGAAAGAAATCTTTCGGGATCATCACCTTTAGCAAATAACTCATCCAGAAGTGAAAAAAGAAGTTTTTTATCACAATTAACTATGGCTGACGCTGTTTTTAGGAGGAAATCTTTTCCTACAATGCCAAGAACCTTAGAAGCCATTAATTCTGTTATTCTCTCAAGCCCTGCATAAGATAAAAGTCTATCAAGGAGGGTTAAACTATCCCTCATTGAGCCCTCGCCATATCTTGCAACCAATTTTAAGGCTCCATCATCAATTTGAATTTCCTCTTTCTCAGAGACACTCTTAAGAAGGTTATAAATCATCTCTTCAGAGATTCTTTTTAGTCTGAAATGGTAAGAACGGGAATCAATAGTTTCAGGAATTTTTTGAGGCTCTGTGGTTGCGAATAAAAATACCGCCTGAGATGGTGGCTCTTCAAGAGTTTTCAAGAGGGCATTGAATGCCGCTTTGGAGAGCATGTGAACTTCATCAATTAGAAAAATTCTAAATCTGTCTCTTGATGGAGTGTATTTCGCCATATCCGCAATGAGTCTTGCTTCATCAGCTCCTGTGTGAGTGGCTCCATCAATTTCAAGCATATCAATTGAAAATCCCTTTGTTATTTCTTTACAGGATACACATTCATTGCACGGTTTTGGAGTTATACCCTTTTCACAGTTGAGTCCCTTTGCAAAAATTCTCGCAACTGTTGTTTTTCCAACTCCTCTAATACCGGAGAAAATGTAAGCAGGATGGATTTTTTTTAATGCAAGAGTATTTTTCAATGCTCTTACGAGGGCATCCTGGCCGATAAGTTCCTCAAAAATTTGTGGGCGATACTTTCGCGCCAATGGTTCGTAACTCATACTCTATTATCACTCAAAAAAGAAAGGGGTTCAAGCCTCCTGCGGCACACGAGAGAAACCGATTACCGTTGCTCCCTTCCGGGCCTGGCGGGGTTTTCGGAACTCGTTGCACAGGGCTCAAACCCCAAAATATTTTACCATAAAAAAATCATTTAGCGAATGCAAGGTAAGGTAAAACAAATAGATTGACAATAGGAACAATCGTTAATATCCCTACCCACGAAGGCTTTCCCCTTCTTTCCGATATTGCCATCCATAGCAAAACTGAGAATACAATATTCACAAGTGGGACAAAAATTATAATAAGAATCCACCATAAAGGTTTGCCTCCCGCTTGAACCATTGGAACAATTTGAACAATGGGAATCCACGCAAGCCACGCATTTTCAACCTGACATTTTTTGCAAATTAGATAGAGGCACCACGCAAAAAAGAGATAAATCACTAAACTTAAGATACAGGAAAATGCCATCACGGCAAATCCTACTCCCGCTCCTGCCAAATTACCAAAATTATCCATTTCACACCTCCTTCAGAGAAATTACTTTAACACATAACAAAATAAACAACTACTGCTTCTGCGAAAGGATTGTATATGTTCCTCTTGTGTTTTCCTCAACCGAGATGAGAAGGTAGAGAAGTTCTCCAAAAGCATACAATCCTAATGAAAAAAAAGCTCCATAAAGCAAAATAATTATGTCCATAAAAATTGCCCACAAAACCATAAGTAAAGTTGAGCCTGCCCCAAACCTTGCACCAAAACCAAAACTTGCAAGTCCTCCAAAAAATGATGCAAAAAGAACAACAATCATAATTATAATGGTGAGACAACCAACGATTATGCCGAGGATTTTATAAAGCGTTCCAATAAATCTTAAAATCTTGTATCTCTTTTCCATACTTCACCTCCTCAGGAATTATTTTACCACAGATCAACAAATTATCTTAATTTTTTATTTACAAAAACCGCTCCCGATTGATCTGTTGGCATAACAACAACTTCCAGAATGTTGCAGTGGGGTGGTCTTGTCGCACAGAAAAAGACAATATCCGCAATGTCTTTTGGGGTAAGCGGTGTCATTCCTTTATAAACATTTTTTGCTGCTTCTTTGTCTCCCCTGTATCTTACATTTGAAAAGTTCGTCTCAACCATTCCCGGATCAACGGTTGAAACCCTTATTTTTGTCCCAAGCAAATCAACTTTAAGCGCTTTTGTCAAAGCCCTTACTGCAAATTTTGTCGCACAGTAAATATTTCCACCGGGATAGACCTCTCTTCCCGCTATACTTCCTATATTTATTATATGCCCCCTGTTTCTTTTTACCATATTTGGGATGACCGCCCTCGTAACATAAATCAAACCCTTTACATTTGTGTCTATAACAGTATCCCATTCATCAACATTTCCCTCATAAAATTTATCAACACCAATTGCAAGCCCCGCATTATTAACAAGAATATCAATATCTCGAAATTCTTCTGGAAGAGTATCCACTGCTTTAAACACATCATCTTTTTTTGTAACATCAAGTTTTAATGGAAGAAGATCGCTGTTTTTTTTCTCCAGTTTCTTTTGAAGAGAAATTAAAGGCTTTAAATTCCTTGAAGCCATTACAACTTTAAAGTTAGCTTCCGCAAACATTTTTGCCGTTTCATAGCCTATTCCAGAAGAGCAACCCGTAATAAGAACTGTTCTTTTTTCATTGTGTTTCATCGTTCCTCCTTAAAAGAAGTGAGTATATATCTTTTCTACCTTCATTTCAATTAAAAAGGTTAAACCCAAAATCCGCCATTGCGGTATGTGTTTGTAAGCAGAAGATAACAGTAGTAAGAGTTTAGAACTAAAACAACGAATCATCTGTAAAGTGAAAGATTTTGAGACGGGTAAATGTCAATTTAATTAAAAAATCACATCCATTGCGCTTTTATCTTCCTTAATTGATTCATACCGTGCCTTTACAAAGGGAAGAATTCTTGAAGAATAGAAAATGGCAGAGACGACTTTGTTGTGATAAAACTTAACATCCTCATTTTCCTCAAGCAAGGTTTTTTCATCCTTATTTGATGATTCCTTAATCTCTTGAAGTTTTTTCTTTGCTATTTCAGCCTGACTCAAAAGAAAATATCCGCTCAAAGTTTCGCCCATCATCATTAGCATCGGATAAGCATTTAAACTGATAAAGAGTAGGTCCTTTTCCTGAGCCATCATCTTTTCAGCAACATTAGAGGTCAACTCTACGGCATCAAGAAGATTTTTTGCGCACTTTGAAAAGAATTGATCATTCAAAAGAGATTGAGCCTTCTCTTTTATCATCTTAAGAAGAGCCCTCACTGGCTCACCTTTTTGCATTTTGAATTTGCTTAAAACAAGGTCTTGAGCTTGAATGTAGTTAGTCCCTTCATAAACGGGTGCAATTCTTGCATCTCTTAACGATTGTTCCGCTGGCATCTCCTTCGTGTAGCCATAACCGCCATAACACTGCATAGCCATACTCGTTATCTGAAAGCCATTATCTGTGCAGAAAGCCTTACAAATTGGGGTGAAAAGTTCGACATATCCTTGATAGTAATTCTTTTCTTCGCCTTCTGAAGTCTTTGCCTTATCCATACAGAACGCAGTATAAAATTGCAGCGCCCTCATCGCTTCAAGAGTTGATTTTTGTTCAAGAAGTGTCCTTTTTATTTCAGGATGGCCAATTATAAAAATTTGAGGGTGATGAGGGTCTTTGTTATCGTATGGTCTTCCCTGCTTTCTCTCCTTTGCGTAAGATAAAGCATTTTCATAAGATGCTGATGCAACAGCAAGTCCTTGAAGACCAACTTCATATCTTGCAGCATTCATCATCTGAAACATATATAAAAGCCCAAGCCTCTCCCTTCCTAAAAGCCATCCCTTCGTTGCACCCTTTTCTCCAAAAATGAGCGTGCAGGTCGGAGAGCCGTGAATCCCCATTTTCCCTTCTATTCCTCCGCAAGTAACATTGTTATCCTCACCTAAAGTTCCATCGGGATTTATTCTCACCTTTGGGACGCAGAAAAGAGAAAGCCCCTTTGCTCCAACAGGTGCCTCAGGAGTCCTTGCAAGAACAGCATGGATAATATTTTCAGTTAGTTCGTGTTCTCCCCATGTTATAAAAATCTTCTGCCCTTCAATGTGATAACTTCCATCGGGTTGTTTAATTGCCTTAGTTTTAATATCACCAAGGTCAGACCCCGCCTGAGGTTCTGTAAGACACATCGTCCCCGCCCATATACCGGTGTTCATTTTCTCGCAAATGAGATTCTTTAAATCTTCGCTTCCAAAAGATTCAATAAGATGGGCTGTTCCCCTCGTGAGCAAAAGGCATAAAGATAGAGCACAATTTGCACCAATGATAAATTCGTTGATAGCGGTTCCGACACATTCAGGAAGCCCCATTCCACCAAATTCAGGGTTTGCAGTTGAGCCAATATATCCATTTGAAGCAACATCATCAAAAACTTTTTTAAAAGATGCAGGAACTATAACTCTTCCATTGTCATATTTCGCACCGATCCTATCCCCATCAACATTTGTAGGAGCAATGGCATTTCTTGCAAGTTTTGATGCCTCATCAACAATCATCTCAAGGTCATCTTTCTTAAAATCCGAAAAAAGAGGGTGTTTCAAAATGGAATCAATCTCAAGCCACTCAAAAAGGTTAAATTTAGCATCACGAACCTGCGGAATATAAGCCATATTCTCCTCCTAAAATATTTTCTTAAAATGAAAAAATACCATACATTAAAGAAAAAAACAAATTTACAATGAAATGACTCTCCCCTCCTTTCAGGACAAAAAGCAGAATCTCCCCCTCGCAGGGGAGACAGAGAGGAGGTTTCCTTGTTGAACATTGCAAAATGCAAATTGAAAAACCAATTTAAAATTTAAAATAGAATTCTAAATCCCACAAAAGTAAATTGCATTAACAGGGTAACGGGTTTATAATAAAAAAGGAAGTAAAAATGAGAGCGGTGTGTTTTGGAGGCAAATGGAAAAAATTAAGTTAGACAAAATTTACAATCAGGATTGTGTTGAAGGGATGAAAACTATTCCCGATAGTGCGATAGACCTTGTTATTACAGATCCTCCCTTTGCAATTGATTTTAAGGCAAAAAGGAATAATTACCATAGAACAGCATCAAGCGTAATAGAAGGTTATAATGAAATCCCCAGGGAGGAGTATTTTAATTTTACACTCAAATGGATGAGGGAAGTATATAGGGTACTTAAAGATTCTGGAAGTATGTATGTTTTTTCTGGCTGGAACAATTTGAAGGATATCTTAATAGCGATTGATGAATTGGGGTTTATAACGGTAAATCATATTATCTGGAAATATAAGTTTGGTGTAGTAACAAAAAGGAAATTTGTTACTTCACACTACCATTGTCTTTATGTGTGCAAAAACGACGAAAAGAGAAAATTTTTTCCTTATTCAAGATATGGAAAAGAAGATAATGACAAAGATGGAGGCAGTTTACATTATAAAGATAAGGAAGATGTTTGGACAATAAAAAGAGAATATTGGACAGGAGATCAAAAGACGCCGACAAAATTACCTGCTGAACTGATTAAAAAAATCCTTATGTATTCGAGCGAGGAAGGGACGTCATCCTGAGTTTGTTTTTAAATTGGAGGGACAAATATGCAATATAAATTTCTAATATCACCCTGGAAAAATGAGTTCATTGAAATCATTAGTAAGACTAAAAAGGAACTCTTCATATCATCACCTTTTGTTAATGTAGAAGGTGTAAATATACTATCAAATTCAATTCAAACAAATTCAGATATTGAAATATCCCTTATAACAAATCTGACAACACAAAATATAGTAAATAGAATTACCGAGCCGAAAGCATTGTTGGAATTATATGAACAGTTCAAACAAGTTAATATCTCAAGTCTCGGCAGGTTGCATGCGAAGGTATATTTAGTAGATGACAGAATGAGTATAATCACTTCCGCAAATCTTACAAATGGTGGGTTGGTTAATAATTTTGAATATGGTGTTTTGATAGATGATAGTACTCTTTGCTCGGCTATAAAAGAAGACATGTTAAAATATTATTCACTGGGTAATATACTTGATAAAGATTTTTTAGAAAATGTTAGTGAAGAGGCTGATAAACTATATAATATTAGAAATGAAACTGATGCCTTTGTTAAAAATACCAGATTAGGAAAGTTTTTAAGGAAAACCACTGAAAGGATTGATGTTGAATTATTAAAAAACAGAATAAAAGAAGGTAAAACAATAAATTCAATATTCTCTGATACGATTCTTTATCTATTACAAAAGAAAGGTGCGTTGAGCACCGAAGAGATTCATCCACTGATTCAAACAATGCACCCTGATATTTGCGATGATTCTATTGATAGAGTGATTAATGGACAGCACTTCGGGAAAAAATGGAAACATTTGATTAGAGATGCTCAACAATCTCTTAAGAAAAAAAGGTTAATTTACTTGAAGGGAGGAAAATGGCACTTAACAACTTAAACAAGCCAATAATGTGGTTGATAATGATTCGTTCAAAACGGAATTTGTCAAATAAAGACAGAGATTTCATAACGGAACTTGTAAGCGAAGAAGCACGAAAAACTACCAAATCCTATTACTTTATTTTACACGATATTGTGGAAAGTAAAAGATATTCTAAAATGTTAATAGAGGGTAGAAAGATTGCGGTTAAAAATTTATTATTAATAATTAGAAGTAACCTCCCTTACGCGATTAAATATAGAAGGCACATGCAATGAATACGAGTAGCCATCAAATTATTGTCAATGATAGTGAAGCAATAGCAAATGGGATTAAAGATTACGGAGCAGTTGGTTTAACTCTTGCCATCGGAAAAGTTTTATATAATGATGAGGATAAAACATTTCAGAAATGGCATGAGGGACTGAAAGGCGGTTTATCGGATTACTCCCTTGAAAGGATAAAAAGGGGTGCTTGGTCGAGATTAAGAAAAGTGTCATTTGATTTACAACAGATTTCTTTTATCAAAATAACGGATAACACCTTGGTTAAATGTGGTTCTTTTCAAGAAGATTTTAGAAATGCTGATGGGAGTCCAAGAAGAGCAAAGGTATTATTGAATTTAGAGGAAATAGATGAGGAATTGGAATATTTTATTGAATTCTAAACGACGGCGGAAAAA
>DHFQ01000137.1 GCA_002402325.1 Candidatus Aminicenantes bacterium UBA4820 | reverse complement strand
AATCAATATCGGATTTTGGGTAAAACCCATAATTTTTCGTGTGTGGTATACTATAACCCTTATCATGGGAGAGTTATGTTAGTTCATTTCTTTTTGTTAGGCGTACCTTTTCTGATAGCATTTGGCTCAATTTTATACTACATTCTTGGAAAGAAAAATGAATGTTGATTTAACAATACTTTTGATAGTTTGCATCTATTTTATTCTTCTTCTTTTCGTAGGATATATTTCATCGCTAAAGACTAAATCAAGAGAGGATTTCTTTCTTGCAGGAAGAAGCCTTGGCTCGTGGGTTACGGCAATATCTTCAACAGCCTCATCTGAAAGTGGCTGGGTTGTTCTTGGCTTTGTCGGACTTGCATACAAAGAGGGTGTTCCCGCTTTGTGGACTGCCCCAGGATGTCTAATGGGTTATTTTTTGAACCTTTATCTTCTTGCTCCAAGATTAAGAATGAAGACAGCATCTTTGAATTCTTTGACCCTTCCCGATTACATTTCAGATAGGTTTGAAGACAGGGGAAATCTTCTGAGAATAACTTCAGTGGTAGTTATTTTTACCTCCCTGATTGGTTATATTTCTGCACAAATGACGGCAGTTGGAAAGGCTGTAAATGGAATTCTTTCCTTCTCCTACTCCCAGGGCGTAGTCCTGGGTGGAGTGGTAATTTTAGTCTATACACTGATGGGTGGTTTCAGGGCAGTATCCTATACCGATTTCATTCAGGGATTGATTATGGTTTTTGCACTTGTCTTGATGCCGATAATTGCATTAATTGCAGTTGGAGGATATCTTCCGCTCATTCATAAACTTTCAGCAATAAACCCGGATTTGGTTACATTGGGAGGAGGAAGGGAAGGCTTTGCCCTCTTTGGATTTGTTATAGGCTTACTTGGCATCGGACTTGGATACCCGGGGCAACCCCATGTAATTACGAGGTATATGGCTGCATCTTCAGATGAAAAAATAAGGCAAAGTCAGGTTATAGCAATGGTCTGGGGAGTTTTGGTTTTTTATGGTGCTGGATTTTTAGGGCTTTGTGGAAGGATTTTGCTTCCAGAGATTAATGACCCTGAACAGATTTTCCCAATTCTTTCAAAAAGTATGTTAAACCCAATAATAGCAGGAATAATGCTTTCAGCAATACTTTCTGCAATTATGTCAACCGTTTCATCACAACTTCTTGTGTCTGCGTCATCTTTGAGTAGAGACCTCTTTGACAGGGCTTTTAACATCACCAAAAAAGAGAAGACCGCTCTTCTTGTAAGCAGAATAACAATTTTGGTGTTGGGGCTTTTTTCAATATTTGTTGCGCTTTCAAATATAAGGATTGTCTTCTGGTTTGTTCTTTTTGCGTGGTCTGGACTTGGAGCATCATTTGGTCCTTTAATCCTCTTTTCTTTGTGGACGGATTACATAACAAAGTGGGGAGCGTTTTCTGCTATTGTTACAGGATTTGTTGTTACCATTTTCTGGAAGTTATCGGGACTTTCAGACAGGTTGATTTATGAACTTGTCCCGGCGTTTATTCTTGCATCAATTTTTGCTTTTTTGTTCAGTTTCATTGAAAGAAAATTAAGGAGGAAAAATGGAAATACAAGATAGAATTCATTATGTTGGAATTTCGACAAAGGATTTAAAATTATTTGAAAATTTGTGGGAACTTGATTACGGCGTCTCTTTCAACTCCTATCTCATTGATGGAGAAAAGAAGGCAGTCATTGATTCTTGCCCGAAGAATCTATTTGAAACATTAAAACAGAACATTGAAAAGGTTGTTAAGTTGAGTAACATCTCTTATTTAGTTATCAACCACCTTGAGCCTGACCATTCTGAATCAGCGTCGCTCTTTCTTGAACAGTGCCCTGAGTTGAAAATCGTAACAACAAAAATGGGAGCAGCGATGCTTTCCCAATTTTACGGAATAAACGATAGAGTAATCGCTGTAAAAGAGGGAGATTCAATTGACCTTGGAAATTTTACTCTTAAATTCCTTTCAACTCCATTTATTCACTGGCCAGAAACTATGATGACCTTTGAAGAGAAAACAAAAACTCTCTTTAGCGGCGATTGCTTTGGAGGATTTGGCTTTCTTAGTGATAAAATTTTTGCAGAAGATTCTGAAGAGTCATTTTTTGAAGATGAAAGATTTAGATATTTTGTCAACATTCTTTCATCCTACTCAAAAAACATTGAGAAGGCACTTGACAAAATTGAAAAAAGCGAAATAAACATAGTCTGTCCTTCACACGGGAAACTCTTCAAAAAACCTCAATCTATTTTTGAAAAATATCATAAGTGGTGTGGATTCAGTAGCGGGAAAAGTGAAAACTATGTCCCAATAATCGCGTCGACGATGTATGGGATGAGTTTAAGAAGCGCTGAAATGATAAAAGAGGAAATTGAAAAAGAGGGAATTCCATCTCAAATTTTTGATTTAACTCAAATCGCCTACTCTTATATTTTAAAGGAAATATTTAAGGCAAAGGGAGTTATTTTTATCTCTCCAACCTATGATGGAGGATTATTTCCAGAGATAGTAGACCTTCTTTTCAGGGTAAAGGCAAAGCAGATAAAAGACAAAAAAGTTGCATTTGCTGGAAGCTTCGCATGGGCAGGAGGAGCAAAAAAGGAGTTTGAAGAGTTTTGCAAAGTTTTAAACTGGCAACTTTCAAGCTCTTGTGAATTTAAAGGAGCACCCGAATTCTCAAAGGGACAGATTGAGGAGATGATAAAAACATTTCTCAATTCAATCAAGGAGTAATTTGCTAAACTCTTCCTGCGAAATGACTAAAGGATAGACGGGCGTTCTGTTTTTAGCCCTGATAATTATCGGTTCGTTCTCTTTCCCTTTAAATGTTACCTCAATTTTGTAATCCCACATCCTTGATTTTATTGTAAAGGGATTTCCCCAGCCATCAACAAATGGAAGATAGTTTATTCCCTCATCTTGAAGTTGTTTCTCAATTTCATCTAAGGAATCACCCTGAGGGTAATTCCCTTTCTTTGAATAAAATTCCTCAAGTGCTTCTGATGCTGAATAAGCCCTCATCAAAGTGATTTTGTATTTTATCTCCTCTACCTCATTCAACTTGAATTTGAAAAATGAATCAAACTCAAAAAGTGAAAGTCCGATGGCGAAAAAAGAGATCAAAATCGAAATTCTCAACTTTGTCAAACCTCCGATTTTGGAGGGGATTTTTTTTGAAAGGGCAAGAAGTAAGAATGAGTAAAGAAGATTCAACACTGCAATAAATCCCCCTAAAAATGGCAGAAGCGAGATAAAGGAGAGTATAAAACTCAAGTTTGAGAATCTTTCTCTATTCCTATCTTCTGTGAATGTTCCCATTTGTTAATATTATCATAGGATATCTTTCATTTAAAGGACTATTTAGAAAAATTGTATTCCTTCTTGCTTGGCTTGACATTCTTGAAAACCTCCATTTTTTTATCGATAAAAGTAAGGTTTTTGAAATATAATCTTATTATTGCTTGTTTATTAAAATCTTGAGAGAGTTGAGATATTAACTCAGATCACAAATTTCGAAAGAGTCTTTGAAAGGAGAAATTGTGAATAAAGTAAATCTTTTAGTTAGTTTTAAAGTGGATGAAAACCAAAAGAAAATAATTGAAGATTCCCTTCAAACTTATTGTTACATTTCATACTTAAAGGAAATAGAGAACAGGGAAAAGGCAATAGAAGAGGCAGAAATTCTTTTTGTATGGAACCCAAATATTGAATTCAAAAATGAAGAGTATTCACTAATGAAAAATGTAAAATTTATACAATTATTTTCAGCAGGCGGGGACCATCTACCAGTAGAACTTTTCAAACAAACATTTAACATTGCTGGAAATGTTGGAGCCTTTGCAATTCCTATGGCTGAACACACAGTAGCGATGGCTTTAGCCCTTGCAAAAGACTTGAAGAGTGCCCATTTAAAGTTAAGAGTGGGTAACTTTGATCAGTTTAAAATAAATAAATCTATAAAGGGAAGCGTATGCTCAATAATTGGTTTTGGAGGAATAGGTAAAGCAACAGCAAATTTAATGAGGGCATTTGGTTGTAAAATTTTTGCAATAAATTCAAGTGGAAAGACGGATGAAAAGGTTGACTTTATCGGCACAACGAAAGATCTTGAGTATGTTTTAAAAAATGGAGATTTTATTTTCATTTCAATTGCGCTTAATAACTCAACGAGAAATCTTATAGGTTCAAGAGAGTTAAACTGGATGAAAAATGATGCAATTCTTGTGAATGTGGCAAGAGGTGAGATAATTGATGAAGCACAATTTTATGAATTTTTAAGAACTCATCCCGATTTTAGGGCTGGAATTGACGCATGGTGGATTGAGCCCTTCAGACACGGGAAATTTCAACTTGATCATCCCTTTCTTGAACTCCCCAATGTTATTGGAACACCTCACTCTTCGGCAATGGTTCCAGAAGTAATAGTTGATGCAACAAGAAATGGTTCTCAAAATATAAAAGCCTACTTGACAGGAAAAAATGTAAAAGGAGTCTTTAACAAAAATGATTACATCTAAAGACTCTTCCATCTATGATTTTGTCATAATTGTTGTAGGTCGAAAAGTTCTTTAAAATTAACGAAATTGATGCACTTTTACCCAAAAGTTTTTCTTAATCTTGTGGCAGAGAATAAAAATCTCCTTCAAAAATTTTTTGATGTCCTGCTAAATAAAATTTCTTACAAAGAATTTCTAAGATGGTTACTCCTAAACCTTCCTCAACCTACTATAATGTCAGTAAAAAGGAGAAGAAGTTAATTAAGAATTCCTCTCAACCCACTTTGCAAAGGAGTTCATAAAAGATTGGACAAAATTTCTGGTTCCTTCGTTTATCAGATTTCCCTCCTTATCAAAGAGTTGTTGGGCATTTCCGAAGTATGCCTCTGGTTGAGGCATACAAGGCATATTTAAAACAACAAGGATCTGCCTTAGATGATTGTTGGCTCCAAATCCTCCAAATTGTCCTATTGAGACACTGGCAACAGCGGCAGGTTTTCCATCCCAGACGCTTTTGCCGTATGGTCGGGAACCTACATCTATTGCATTTTTTATCGTGCCGCTAAATGAACGGTTATACTCTGGTGTAACGAACAAAACACTATCGTAACCAATTATGCTTTCCCGAAATTCACTCCACTCTTTAGGTGGATTGCTCTCCAGATCTTCATTGTAAAGAGGAAGGCTTCCTATCTCCACAATTTTAAGATTAATCGTAGAAGGTGCGAGGGCTATCATCTGTTTTGCCATCATCCTGTTAAAAGAGTCTTTACGTAAACTTCCAACTATTACTGCAATTTCCTTCTTTTTCATTCTATCCTCCTTTTTGAGCAAAGTGTAAAAATGGATTTTAACGCAAACATTGCTCATTTCTCAAATAACAAAAACAACACGCATTTATTTCTATTCCTTTTGATTAAAAACCTTGACAAAATCGCCTTTAAGTGCTTTACTTCTGTCTTTATTTATTGAAAAAAAGGAGGAACAAAATAATGAAGATTTTAACTATTCTTGCAACGCCAAGTGGTGATAGAGGAAACACAGCGATTTTACTTCAAGAGGTTTTAAAAGGAGCAAAAAGTCTAAAGGCTGAATGTGAAACCGTAGTTCTAAAGGGAAATTCCATAAAGCCCTGCACAGGTTGTAACCAGTGCCACAAAAGGGGATACTGCAAACTAAAGGATGACTTTGAAGCAATCAAGGAAAAACTTCTTGAAGCGGATGGGATAATCATTGCCACGCCGAATTACATCTTTCATGTAAGCGGACAGTTGAAGGTTTTCCTTGATAGATGCGCAAGCCTCCTCCATTGCATTGCTCTTGAAGGAAAATACGGGATGAGTGTAATAACTTCAGGCGGAGGCGACGAATTTCCCATCGTGCAATACATTAACAACTTTTTCGTAAGGGCTGGAGTTACCCCTGTTGATGCAATATGGGCTGAAATGGGAACTACAAAAGACGGCCATCTTGATGAGAAGAATAAAGAACTTGCCTTTCTTGCGGGCAACAATCTCGTTGAGGCAATTAAGAACAAAAAGCGAATTGCGATGGTCGAAAAAATAAAGGAATCTCATCTAAAAAGGATGGTAGATTTGATGAATTACTACAAGGATGAATGGCCATACGAATACAATTATTTCAGGGAACACAATAGACTTTAGACATTTACCGTCATTGAAAAAGGAAAATTGAATTAGAGCAAAAGAGCAGAAATGCAGAAGCGAGAAAGCGAGGAAGAAAAGAATTGTAAATTGAAAAGTTCAAATTGATCTCTCCTCCTTTCAGGAGAAAAAGACCCATCTCTCCCTCTCAGGGTGAGAACGAGAGAAGGTTTCCTACAAGTTGAAACCGCCCAACCTTCCCTGAAATGGAGGAGATTTTCTTGCGTAGCCTGTGATGTTTTAAGAAAATTCAAGATTCAAGACCTGACCCCAAAATCGCACTCAAAACTCCACTTGACATCATAAGTATATTTGTGTCAAGATTAAAATGAAAAGAGCGTTAGGCCATATAGGGTCTAATAAGAATAAGGAGGGAAAATGAGAAGATTTAAAGCCATTACTTTTCTTCTTACGATTTCAATTTGTATTAGTGTAATTTGTGTTTCAGCTCAGCAAAAGTTAGAAATTTCACCATCAAACCAGCAATTCTTAAAACATTTAAGTGAAACATCCAAAAAAAATCCTTCTTATGGTTTGGGCAAATTCCCCCTTGGTGCGATTCCCTCTCCTGTGGACCTATCGCACTTGAAAAAAGATAAGTCATCAGGAAAAGTCCTTTCACTTCCCGCCTCTTATGATTTGCGGAACTATGGAAAAGTTACAGAAATAAAAGACCAGCAAGATTGTGGCGCCTGCTGGGCTTTTGCGAGTATTGCTTCATTGGAATCTTATTTGCTTCCGGGAGAAACAAGGGATTTTTCTGAGAATAATCTTAAAAACAAACACGGATTTGATTATCCTTGTTGCTTTGGAGGTAATATTGATATGGCAACCGCCTATTTTGCAAGGTGGAACGGACCCGTCAATGAGGGTGATGATCCTTACAACTCTTCGTGCAGTTCTCCTTCCTCCTTAACGACTCAAAAGCATATCCAGAATATTATTTACATACCAGGAAGATGGAGTGCAGACGATAATGACTATATAAAGCAGTGTATTATGAATTTTGGGGCTGTAACAACGAGTATGTACTGGGATGATAATTCTTACAACGCTTCAAAATCATCTTATTACTACGATGGAGGCACCGACACAAACCATCTCGTTACAATAATAGGCTGGGATGATAACTTCTCTTCTTCAAATTTTACATATTCCCCTCCGGGCAATGGGGCATTTTTAGTAAAAAACAGTTGGGGAAAAAGTTTCGGTTCTTCAGGATACTTCTGGGTTAGTTACTATGACTCAACATTCGCTTATTGGTCCAGCGCACTTTTTTCGGCAGATTCAGTTTCAAATTTTGAGAATATATATCAATACGACACACTTGGGATGACATCAACCGTAGGATACGGCAGTAACAGCGCCTGGGCAGCTAACATATTTACCGCCTTAAGCGACACTACCATATCTGCTATTGGCTCATATTTCCTCATGGAAAACTCTCCAGTGGAAGTTTATATTTATACCCAATGCGCCGCCAATTCACCCATTAGTGGAACGCTTGTATTTTCAGGCGCCGGCAATATCTCCTATGCAGGTTATATGACTGCAACACTTGACCCACCAGTTTCAATTGGCGCAGGGCAAACTTTTTCTATCGTTTGCAAGATGACAACATACGGGTATAATTATCCAATTCCAATAGAAAAGCCCATTAGTGGTTATAGTTCAGGTGCGCAAGCAATATCGGGACAAAGTTTTTGCAGTAGCAATGGAACTTCCTGGGATGACCTCAATTCCTATTTTCCAGGCTCAAATGTTTGCATTAAAGCCTTCACCAAAGCAGGAGCACCTCCGCCTCCAGTAAATCCTCCTGTAATCACTTCAATGCAAAAATTAGGAAACCCATTTCGCATAGTGGTAAATGGTAATAATCTGCAAAGTGGCATCATTGTCTACATCGATGGCTATGAATGGACAACAGTAAAATGGAAAAGCGAATCACAAATTGTCCTTAAGGGAGGCACATCACTAAAAGCGGTGGTACCTAAAAGCACCTATACAACTTTTCTCTTTGTCAACCCCGACGGAGGTGAAACTACCTTTGAATGGAAATGGCCATAAAAAGGTATTGAACGAGAAGAATTAAAAAATATTAGTAGAGGAAAATTGAAATAGCCGTTGCTTGTTTCTTTTTGTGGCGATCATAAGCTGGTTTCCACACTTCATTTCTCCTTTCACGAGAAGAAGACCCATCTCTCCCTCTCAGGGGGATAACGAGAGGGGGTTTCCTTTATTTTCTCCCCTCCTTTCAGGAGGAGAATAAGAGGAGGAGATTTTCTTGCGTAGCCTGTGATGTTTTAAGAAAATTCAAGATTCAAGACCTGACCCCAAAATCCCGACCTGACCCCAAAATCCTTGACATTTCAATTAAAATCTAATACACTTAATTCTGGGAAAAGGAATGTTCTATCAGTTGTGTTTGAGTCAAAGTTTAAATCCACACGCTACAATTTAAATGGTAAATTGTTGCTTTTGGGTTTTTAATATATATTTTTTATGGGGAGTTTGAAATGAAAAAACTGGTGTTGGCATTAATCTTTGTTGTAATGACGGTATGTGTTTTTTCTGCTGAGTGGGTTGCAATCACAAGTTCAGAACCGCAAAAACCAAAAGTTGAACTCATCTCTGATAATGATGGTGAAACGGTTTTGATGGTTACAATCCCCGGATTTTTCATTGATAAAGTGCAAATTAATGGTGAGGATTTTACAATTCTAAAACTACCTGGTGGTGCAAATCTTATGGAGAAGGGAAATCCAACTCTCCCATTTCTTGTTACAAATCTTGCGATAAAGATGGAGGGAGATGTCTTTGTAAAATCAGAGGAGTATGACTCTTTCACAATGAAGGTAGAGAATTATCTTCCTTCAAAGGGACATTTCACCAGAAATATTGATCCAGAAACCATCCCATATACATTTTCTGAAGTTTATAAAACAAACGCATATTATCCCGATAAAACTTCATTTGCCAAAGAGCCATTCATCTTAAGAAATGTTAGAGGCACTACCATTCAAATTATGCCATTTCAATACAACCCCGAAACTCAAGAAATGCTCATTCATCCCACGATGATTATAAGCGTAACGACAGAGGGTGCGGGCGGAAAGAATGCCTTTTTACCTCAAATGAGGGTTCCTGAATCAAAAGATTTTGAGACAATTTACAAAAATGAATTTTTGAACTTTGATTCCTATTTACAAAGATACACGGCAATAAGCGAAGTAGGAAAGCTTCTCATTATCACCTATGATTCCTTCTACGATTATATGCTTCCTTTCTATTACTGGAAATTGCAAAAGGGAATACCAACTGAGATGGTTAAACTTTCAACAATCGGCACAACTGCAGCGCAGGTTCAAAGTTACATACAAAATTACTACAACACAAAAGGTGTAACATACATTCTACTTGTTGGCGATTCTGCACAGATGCCTTATTTGACGGGCACTGTTGGAAATGTTACAAGCGGAGCATCCGATCCCAGATATGTTCTTCTTTCAGGAAGTGATAATTACCCTGAAGCCTTTGTTTCAAGATTTCCTGCCCAAAACACAACTCAAGTTCAGATTATGGTCAATCGTGTAATCAACTATGAGAAAACGCCAAGTTCAACTGCGAGTTGGTACCATCAGGCATTTGGTATAGGAGGGGATGATGAAGGAGGGACAGGTTATGCGGATTGGGAGAGGGTTGATATGTTAAAAGCAAAACTAAAGTCTCCTGCCTATAATTACACAACCTTTGATGAGATATACCATAGTTCTGCAACAGCAGCACAGGTTTCAACTGCTGTTAATGCTGGCAGAGGATTGGGAGTCTATATTGGGCACGGTGCAGAAACCTACTGGGTTACTACAAACTTTTCAACTACAGATATTTCAAACCTGACAAACACAAATATGTTTCCATTTATTCTTGATGTTGCCTGTGTCAATGGTAACTTTGCCTACTCAAGTGATTGTTTTGGTGAAAAGTGGCTTCAAGTTGGAACAACAAGTGCTCCTAAAGGAGCAATAGCGATTTATGCATCATCAACAAACCAGTCGTGGGTTCCACCCTGCGATGCTCAATCTGCGAGTGTGGATTTGATTGCTAATGAGAATTACCACACTGTTGGGGCAATCTGCATTAACGGTTGTATGGCTGGAATGGATTTGTGGGATGCCACTGAGGCTGGGCAGATGTATCAGCAGTGGCATATCTTTGGTGATGCATCAACTATGATTTATACAAACACACCAACTTCAATGACGGTAAATCATAGCGGAACAATAATTGTTGGGGAAACAACCTACAATGTTACTGTAAATGGAATACAGAACGCCTTATGTGCACTTTATGATGAGACAAATCATATTCTTTACGGACAGGCTTACACCAATGCAAGCGGGAATGCAACTATAACATTAAGCCCTGTTCCAAC
>DHFQ01000006.1 GCA_002402325.1 Candidatus Aminicenantes bacterium UBA4820 | reverse complement strand
TCCTGTTGCCTGATGCCATATTCCAGTTGACCAATCCCAACCCGAGCCAGAGGGAGAAGCCATTCTGTAGAAGACGCCATTTCCTTCTGTTCCTGCAATAAGAATTGGTTGCATTGTCCCTGCTTCTGTTTGAAAAGTAGCACCTGCAATACCATTTTCAAGGTGTAACGAATTAACATTAAAAGGTGTGCACCCCTGTCCAGAAATTGAACTTACAAACCCCTCGTTAATTTGTCTGTATGTTTCACCCCCATCATTGCTCCAGAATACTCCGTTGCAGGTTCCGAGGAAAACATCTGTCGGAGTGTTAAAAACTGTGCAATCTGTAGGGGTTCCCATAGTGCTTACTGCAACAGCATTTACACAAGGTGGTGAGGTTTCCCACCCCGTTGAAGGTTGCCAATTATCAAAGGCGGCAGCAGTTGAAAACCATAATCTCTCTTTTCTCAACCCTGCAAAAAGTTTAAGTCCTGTAGTGGTTTGAATGAACTTTAAATAGAGTGGATACTTATCGGGAAGATTAGAAGTGATATTGTTAAAAGTATTGCCTCCATCACTACTCAACCAAACACCATCATTTGCGTGATTGTGAGGATTGTTAAATGTTACAGCAACCAAATTATCACTTTGATAATTTGGTGAAATGGCGATATTTGTTACAAAGTATTCTTCCTGTGGAAGAGAAGATGACCCGACAAGTTGCCAGACCCAGCTACCCTCAGAAAAAACTTTTTTATAAAGACAACCTCCCCTTGCAACAAACACTGTTTGCTCTGAACCGTTATTAAACGATGGGTGGAAAGCGATGCTTGTTACTTCTGTTCTATTAGAAGGAGGTGTTGGAAGAGTAGTATCAAAATTAAAACTTGCCCCTCCATAATTTGAAATAAATAATCCGATATCCGTCACAACATATACAACTGGAGGAATTGGAAAACTTTCTGGAAAGGCTATTACCTTTATTTCGTTTGGTTGTGGGTTAAGCTGTGTGCAACTCCAGGTCTGTGAATTTCCTTCAAATCGACAAACACCTAGCGATGAACATAGTGATGCAAAAAGAGGATACTCATAAGGATTTGGTGTAACAGCAAAGGAGCAAATATTGGAAGGGTCAGATATTCCATCATTTATTGGAACCCAATCATTGCCCGCATTATTTGATTTAAAAACACCAAGCCCTCTTGTGGCTAAATAAACAGTTGATTGTTCGGTGTTGCACGAACCTGCAGTTCCTGAATATAGAGGCGAAGGTCCAAAGCCAACAACATCGTAATCTGGATTTGAAAGTTGGGATTTTTCACTAAGAGGAGCCATAGAGAGATTGAATGTACTGCCTCCATTCTTTGAAGTAAATAGCCCAAACTTTCTACTTAATGCAAATATCGTGTTATCAGTAGTAAAAGAAGGAGAATTTTCAAGAAAACTGATATCAAAAAGTGCAAGGGAATTTCCTTCTATATTTTGGGGAAAAGATTGTCCCTCATTAATCTTTCTAACACCTGAAGTTGTTGCAAGCCATATAGCCCCTGATGGGTCTAAAGTAATTGAATTTATTGCAAGCCCTTTTGGATAGAGGTCATGAGCACTACCACTACTTATTTTGTAAAATCCAATTTCCGTTCCTACAAGAACATCTTTTGTTGTATTGTAATCTGGTGCAAGCGATAAAGACAAAACGGGGTCGCACAAATTTGAGAAGTTGCCCCAAGTTTGCCCAAGGTCAGATGATTCCATAAGTCCTGAACCTATAAGGTCTCCAGCCCATATTTTTTCAGGTTCTCCTGTTTCTGGAGAGACTAAA
This sequence comes from Candidatus Aminicenantes bacterium UBA4820, assembly GCA_002402325.1. Classification (GTDB taxonomy): domain Bacteria; phylum Acidobacteriota; class UBA4820; order UBA4820; family UBA4820; genus UBA4820. Next base: position 26,019 of record DHFQ01000006.1, on the reverse strand, counting down.
ATTGAACTGAATGAATAAGAGGAACCAGGACTTATATCTGTCCATCCCGAACCATCCCAGCGATATATACCTCCTCCAGGTCCGCCATTAATACCTTCTGTTGTTACAAAAAAATTCCCATTTAATGAATAATTTCCGTGAAGTGCAATTGAGGTAAAATTTCCCGTTCCAGCGCCGCTTGTTCCAGGAATAAGGTTAAAATTTGAACCCAAATTATCAGATTTATAAACCCCACTACCTTTCACAGTGGCAAGAATATCACCGTTTGAAGCAACAACAATGTCGGTTATTGGATTCGTACCAATTGATGGGTTAAAAATGCTCAAGTTCCAGGGCAAAGTGGGATTTTCAGGAGTAGTTGTATAGTAAATCTTTCCATCAGATGTTCCTGCAAGGGTTACATCTCCTGATTGTGCAATAGAGTTCACAACCGCTGTTTGATAAGTTACATTCCCATAATTAAGTTGAAACTCATCAAGCCATGTCTTCTGCCATGGACCTCCGTTTGCCGAATAAAAAACTCCATAGTTTTTCATTCCTGCAATCACCGTTGAACCCGAAATAACAATAGATTTTGTGTCCTCTTGAGGTTCTGCTCCTACCCTCTGCCATTGCCCAAATAAAGAATAAGAACAAAAAATAGTCAAAATGAGGGTTAAAACAAGAAATGAACAACTTTTTACTTTAACCATCTTAGCCTCCTTTTCCCCAAAAAAGTGGGGAATTTGACCTTTCATCTATAATATACATCTTTTTTAAAAAAAAATCTGTGATGTAAATCACATTTTGCCATTTTTTCCCCCTTTTATTTTTTCTTTTATTCTGATAAACTATTTTTGTGTGATGAAAGGAGGTTAAAATGAAGTGGAATAAAATAATTTGTCCGGTTGACTTTTCAAAGATGTCTCTTGAAGCACTTGAAATGGCTACGGATTTTGCTAAAACCTGCGGAGGAAATCTTGTTGTTCTTCATGTCCTTGAACCAATACTCGCTCCAACCGATTTTACATTTGGACCTCTAACGATGACGGATGTTGAAGACAAATTAACAGAAAAAGCAGAAGAAAGTCTTAAAGAAATTATTTCCAGATTGGATTTACCCAAAGAGAGAATTGAAACAAAAGTGGTAAGGGGAATAGCCTCATCTGAAATTGTTAAATTGGCTCAAGATACAAAGGCGGATCTCATTGTTATGGGAACTCACGGATATACAGGCTTTACACACGCACTTTTAGGTTCAACCGCTGAAAGAGTGGTAAGAAGGGCTCCCTGTCCAGTTCTTACAATGAAAGGGAAAGATTTTTCTGAGGAGTGAAAAGAAGAAGTTGAATTTAAAAGAGAACAAAACTCTATTTAAGGTCTATTCCGTATTGCAGTTTTTGTGTGGCTTAATTGCAATTTACTTTTCTTTCTTAATATCTCCATTTGCTTCTGATTTTTATGACAATTGTTTTATCCATTTTGGATTAGGTGGGGAATCATCATTCTATTTTCTTGCTCTACTGTTTTTGGTCAGTTCAATCCTTTGTCTTAAGTTTAAAGTTGTTATGGCATCTAACTATTTCATCTCTTTTGACATTGTTTTTTCTATTTCAGCCTTTTTCCTTCTTGGACCTTACATTGGAACATCAATTGCAGTAATTACTACAATTGTTGATATTATTGCAAGGATGATCAAGTTGAAAGGAAAGGTAAAAGACCTTCTTTTTCAACTTTTCGACAATTTAGGAAACCGCCTTTTAAGATTTTCTGCTATTTTAATTACTGCAAATCTTGTGAACTACTATAAGTTAGGCACTACATTAGATTTAAGAAACCATTTTTTAACAGGCTTACTCTTTTTTATACCTTACTTTATTGTCAATAATTTGTTCTATCTTCCAGGCGAAATTTTAAAAGGTAACAGAGTTAAACAGTTTTTTATTGACACTTTTAAAATTGATTTAAGCCATACTCTTCTCACCTTTATTCTTGCACTTTACCTTTACATCGTTTCCCTGAGATTGAGTCTATTTTTTACTGTTCTAACACTCTTGATGATTTTGGGTTCAATTTATCTTATTGCCGTAATCAAGAGAGCCCATATTGAACTTAGAAAACGAATAGAAGGGCTTGAAATACTCACTACGGTTTCAGAGGCTGCCTCATCGGGGCTTGACCTTCTTCCTATGGTTGAAACGTTTGCAAGAAAATTGTGCGAATCGCTTAACGCTGATGGTATTGGTGTCGTCTTCTGCCAGCCTTACTCTACAACTTTAAATGCAGTTCAGGTTGAAGGAGAAAAATCAAGAACAATGCAACTTCCTGAAGAAGAAAAAAGATACCAATATGATTCTCTTCCTTTGAGTGAGCCAAGCCATAAACTTGGAAATTCTCTCTATGAGTTTTTGCAACCTCTTGAGACTGCTCCATTTATGATTCCTCCTTCATCTTATGGAATTCCTTTAATTTACAGAGGTGAACCAATCGGAGGCGTCGTGGTCTATTCCTGGAATAAAGAGAGAGATTTTTCCTCAAGAGAAGACCTTCTGTTTGATTGCACCCACGCTTTAGTCGTGGGAATGGAAAATTGTTTTTTGCACCTTCAGGCAATCGAAGACCCACTTACAGGACTTTTCAACAGATCCTATTTCCTTTACAGAGTGAGAGAAGAACTCTCCTATTCAACGAGACACAGTTCAGATTTTGCTTTACTTATGATGGATTTAGATGATTTTAAAGTTGTAAATGACCATCTTGGTCATCAGATGGGAGACGAGGTATTAAAAAGAATCGGTGAACTTCTTAGAACAACTTTAAGAAAAGAGGATGTTCCTGCAAGGTATGGCGGAGATGAGTTCATCATTCTTCTCATTGATTGCGATGAAAACAATGCCTATGAAAAAGCCAACAAAATAAGACAGATGATAAGTTTAAAAGCCCTTCCAAAAGAAAAGTCTCAAGGGTTAAATCTTGGTTGTTCAATATCACTTATTTCCTCAAAAAAACTTTCTTTTGACAGGGATATTTTCTCAATAATTAAGAAACTTGACACTGCCCTTTATAAGGCAAAGGCAGAAGGTAAAAACGGGGTGGTAAAAGTAACAGATTAGGAAATTAAAGAATATGGATCATTGGAATAGTGAACTTGATAGAATTAAACAATTTGATAAGTTGCTTGATGAAATTTCTCCTCTTCCTTCCTTGTCTGATGAAGAGTTGTGGAAATACTCTGAAACAGTAATTTATATTCAGGATTTGCTTTCACTCGTTGCCTCTCTTCCTTCTGATAAAAAGCCCCCAATTTTTGAGTGGGACGACACCGTTTCAAATTTGTGGAGAAAACTTTTTTTAAAGGGTGATGATGTAGATAGGTTAACTTTTGGAGATTTATGGTTGAAATCTCTAATTGAAACAAAAGATACAAAAAGGATATTCAAGACCGCTTCAGCATTTCTTGCCTCCTGCAGGAACTTTTCATTATTTGAAGAGGGATACGAAGTGGCTGTTTCACTCTTAAAGAGATTTCCTGAAGACAAAAGCGCCGCGATGGCGAACTTTTTGAATACTTTCGCAAGCCTTTTTTACTGCGAGAGCGATTGGGAGAAGGCAGAGGAATATTTTAGAAGGGCAAAAGATTTAGGAGAGACACTTTCAAACGATGAGTGTGTAAAGTGGATTAAGTGTTCAAAGGAAGATTTTATAGGACAGGAAATAATAAATATTGCTGAAACCCACATAGAAAGAGGTTTTTTATCAAAGGGCAAATTGAAAGAGGAGTGGATTTCAAAGGCAAAACCGCTCATTTTTGAACTTGAAAAAAGAAATCTGTCAGAAGGGTTAAAGTCGTTTATCAATGTTACTAAAGCGGAATTTGCTCTTCTTATAGAAAACTTTAGTGAGGCAGAGGAAATCATTGATGATATCGATAGACTTTCAAAGACTATTTCAGGCCCATATTATTACTCAATGGCAACCACCCACGCAAGGTTAAAAGCCAAACTTAATTTTATTTCGGGTGATTATAATAAGGCATATCAATGGATTAGAAAGGCTTTAAGACTCGTCTCTATAAAAACTTATCCCGCTGAAGATTTGTTTGTCTTGAAGGATGCCATTAAAATAGTTAGAAAACTTTTTGAGGAGGAACCGAACCGTGAAGATGTTGAGTTGGTAAAAGACCTCGTTTTGCTCCTTGAAGATAAAGACTGGTACACAGGTGGTTTTCATTCAAGGCAGGTCGCGGAACTATGCCTCAAAATAGGATATTTCTTAAAAAATGATGGACATAGAGAGTTGTCAATCCTTGACCTTGAAATGGCAGGGCTTGTTCACGATATAGGAAAATTAAGGATTCCATGGTCACTACTAAATAAAATCGCACCTATAACCCCTAAAGAGAGAGAAATACTCAAACTCCATGCAAAATTCGGAAGAGACATTCTTAATGAAATAGGTCTGACAGATTCTGCACAAGTTGTCTATGAACACCACGAAACAATGGATGGAAAAGGTTATCCTCTGGGGAAAATTCCATCGCTTCCCGCGTCAATAGTTGGAATATGCGATGTTTTCGATGCTTCAACAACCCTTAATAGAAGGTACAAAATTGCAAAAGGAGTCAAAGAGGCATTGGACGAAATTGATTCCCTTTCGAACATTAAATATAATCCGCATGCTGTTCAGGGAATAAAAGCGGTTGCGGAGAAAATGCAAAGAAGATGAAATTAGAACATAACAAAAGAAAATATATAGGTTTTGTTGTTTTGGTTTATTTTATCTTTTTTACACTTTCAATATCATCTGAATTAAAGGTTACAACGATAAACGGCAAAGATTACATAGACTTAAATGAAATAGTTAAAACCTACGGGGGAACATCCGGAAAGGATGAGATTTCAAAGTATCCCTTCTGGATCATAAACGGACATAGAGTAGTTTTTTCTACGAATACTCCAACTGTTTCTGTTGATTCAAAAATCGTCCACCTCAAACTAACTCCGATTGAAAGGGATGGAAATCTTTTTCTTGGAAATGAATTTCTTAAAGAAGTTTTTCCATTATTAAACATCAAGTATGAAAAAGTAGAGAAAGAGAAAGTTGCATCAAATGAAGATAACAACATAGAGCAAAAAGAGACACAGGGAGACATTGTTAAAACTAAAGTGGATATTTCGTATGATTTAATAAGAATAACTTTTGAAGGAACGATGGTAACATTTTCTGAAGTCAAAAAAAGCAACAATGCTATTATCGTCAGGCTTCCAAGAGGAAAACTGGAGATTAAAGAAGTCAATCTTGGTGAAGGAATTGCTACAAAAATCTCTACTGATTCAACTTTGAAAGAGATGACTGTTTTTCTTGATGTCAACTTCAAGAGTTTTGAAACAGTCAAATTGAAAAATCCAGAAAGATTTGTCCTTCTTTTAAAGGGAAGCGGACAAAAAACGAGCATATTAAAAGAAGAGTCAAAGGGTGAAAACAAACAGCAAAATTTTCCTGATAGACCTTTTGAAAAGAAAAGAAATTCAATCCTTGTTGTGATTGACCCGGGACACGGTGGAAACGACACGGGAGCAATTGCAAAAAGCGGAATTATGGAAAAAGATTTAACCCTTCTTTATTCTACAAAGTTAAAAGAGGCACTTGAAAAGGAAGGGATAGATGTAATTCTTACAAGAAACAGTGATACATTCATTCTTTTAAAAGAGAGGACATCAATTGCAAATTTCAACAAAGCAGACCTCTTCATTTCTATCCATTTTAACTCTTCCCCTTTCAAAAATGTCAAAGGAAGCGAAAGTTACATAATGAGTAAAGATGCAAGCGATTTGTGGAGCAAGGAGCTTGCTGAAAAGGAAAATGCACAACCTTCAGGAGAAGGGGAAACAAAAGGCGAAATCAATTTAATTTTGTGGAATCTTGCACAAAACCAGTACCTCGTTGAAAGTGCTTCAGTTGCTGGAGAACTTCAAGAGAGTTTGAATCAATTTTTTGGAACCAAAGATAGAGGTGTAAGGCAAGCTCCATTTGCAGTTCTTGAGGGGGCAATGATGCCTGCTATTTTACTTGAAGTTTGCTTTTTATCAAATCAGGAAGAATCTTTACTGGTTAAGGACGATAAATTTATTGACAATGTTATTTCATCTATAAAAGCTCCCATTTTGAGGTTTAAAGAGAGAAATGCTCCGCCAGTTAACAATTAGTCTTCTGTTAATCTGTTCACTAATTTCCTGTAATCGCACACCCACGGTAGAGACTTCGCAGGAAGTTAGTACTCAAGATGTTGTAACGGAAGGTAAAAAAGAGTTCTTCTTACTTTATCCCTCTTCGGTTGATCAAAAATTTCACCCCTATTCTGTTTTTCTTGAGGAAAATGAAAACAAATCGTTGTTTATAAAAGAATTGATTGAGTCTTTGCTGAAAGAAATTCCAGAAGAACCCCTCTCAAACCCTTTTGGTGAGGGAAGTGAGTTGAGGGCTGTCTACCTTTTAGATGATAGAAGCGTAGTTTTAGACCTCAATTCAAAGGTCGTGCAGGATGGCGGAGTTGAGAACGAAATGTTCAAACTTTATGGAATTATTAACAGCATAAACTACAATTTGCCACAAGTTGAAAGATTTAAAGTAATTATCGATGGGCAGGAAAGAGAAACATTCATTGGACACATTGATACATCGGATTTCATACCAGCGGAAAAATCTATGAACAGCGATGCCACTAAATGAAAAAAATAGGCGTTTTTGATTCTGGGGTCGGTGGATTGACCGTTGTTAAAGAGATAAGGAAACACTTTCCACATCTTGATATAGTCTATCTTGGAGATACGGCAAGACTTCCTTACGGAGACAAGTCAGAATCAACAATAATTGACTACTCTTTATCAAACACCAAATTCCTTTTAAATTTTGATGTTGATCTTATTGTCGTTGCTTGCAACACTTCAAGCGCAATTGCTCTTGAAACTCTCGAGAAAAAGTTTTGCAAAACACCCTTCGTAGGGATGATTAAAGCGGGGGCAACTCTTGCTTTAAAGAAGACAAAATTCAAGAAAATAGGATTAATTGGAACAAGAGCGACTATTATGAGCGGTGCATACAAAAAAGAGTTGTTAAGAATGAATAAGGATGTTGAGGTTTTTGAAAAAGCAACTCCACTTTTTGTGCCACTTGTTGAGGAAGGTTTTGCTGAGGATGAAGTTTCTTTTATCGTCGCAAAAAAATATCTTTCACCTCTTCTTGAAAAGAAGATAGACACATTAATCCTTGGTTGCACGCATTATCCTCTACTAATGCCTACGATAAAAGCAATTGCTCCCGATGTTTCTTTAATAAGTTCAGGAAGAGCGACGGTTGAATTTTTAAAAGAAAATCTTGATATCAAAGCAAATAACAAAAAAGGGAGTCTTGAAGTGTTTGTAACCGATATAACAACCCATTTTAAAGAGGTTGCAGAAAAACTTCTTCAAGAGAAGATAAATCTTGAGCATATTTCTTATGAAAGGATGAATGGCAATGAGAATTGATGGAAGAGCAAATGATGAATTGAGAACTATTAAGATTGAACCGAATTATATAATTCATCCCGATGGCTCCTGCCTTGTTGAATTTGGCCTCACAAGGGTAATCTGTTCAGCGAAGTTTGAGGATAGAGTTCCCCCTTTTCTAAAAGGAAGCGGAGAAGGGTGGATTACCGCAGAGTATGGGATGTTACCATCATCAACATTGGAGAGAACGGTAAGGGAATCTACAAAAGGAAGACCCTCTGGAAGAAGCCTTGAAATTCAAAGGTTAATAGGAAGGTCATTAAGGTGTGTCGTGGATACAAGGTGCTTTCCTGATAAGACTTTATGGGTTGATTGCGATGTAATTCAGGCGGATGGAGGAACGAGGTGTGCTTCAATAACAGGTGCTTATGTCGCTATGGGGCTTGCTTTTAATAACCTCTTAAAAAGAGGTGTAATAAAAGATAACCCTATAAAATCAAGGGTTTCAGCGGTGTCAGTTGGAATACTTAATGGAGAGAAAATCCTTGACCTGAAATATGAAGAGGATTCAAAGGCAGAAGTTGATATGAATGTTGTTATGACAGGAGATGGAAGGTATGTTGAAGTTCAGGGAACTGCAGAGCAAAAACCTTTTAATAAAAAAGATCTGGATGAACTTCTATACCTTGCTGCGAGAGGAATTGATAAAATAATTGAGGCACAAAAGGAAGTTGTAAGGTTTGATTTCGATTGAGGAGGAAAAATGGCTGTTGATCAAAAATTTCTTGAAGTTCTTGCCTGTCCAATATGCAGAGGAGACCTTGAAAACTATAAATCAAAGGCTAAAGAGTTTCTTAAATGCAAAAAGTGCAAAAAACTCTATCCAATTGAGGATGATATTCCCATTTTACTCAAAGACTCAGCAATAGAGGAAAAAGAGATGTCATAATTTTTGACTGGACTAAGATGCGTAAAATGGGTGCACTTTGTTGATATATATTGGGAAAGGGAAGATAATATTTTCAAATGTAGGAAATAAAAGGAATTTAAAATGGCATTGATCCCTTTGCCACCACTCGCCTCAACCAGGTTTTTTAGATCGTAAGTTCAGATATTAGCGGTTGATGGAAAAGAAAAATTCCAGTTTGATTACAAAGTCGACCTTATAGACAAATCAAAAGAATATAAATTTTCAAAAATCATTATTCTCATAACCAACAAATAAAAACCTTCAAGGCACTAAATTGTAGTGCATAAAATCGAAGTAAAAGTTAGAAATATATGATATAATCTCAGTATTAACTCAACTGAGTTCCACACTTAAAACAGAATTTTGTCCCCGCTTGATTTTCCGTGTTGCATTTTGAACATTTTATAGTTGATATATTTTTTCCACAAGCATTGCAAAATTTCGAAGTAGGTGGATTTTTTGCCTTGCAAAATGGACATTCAATTTGAATAAGCGAAGTTCCACAGGAAGAGCAAAATTTTGCTCCCTCAGGATTCTGTGTGTTACATTTAGGGCAGGCTATTGTTGAACCACCACCTTGCCCTGTTTGCTGATTCATCGCACCCTGAATCATCCCAGGCATCATCATTCCCATTCCTGCACCTACACCAAATCCCACGCCTGTTGCAGCGCCGCCACCTGATGGATTTTTCGCAGCCTCTTCCATAGATTTTGCAGCCTTGAACTGAACATAACTCCCCATATTTCCAATCGCAGCCATCCCTGAGCGTTCATCAATAACCTTTTGAACCTCTTCAGGAGGAGTAATTGCACCAATAAAGAAATCAACGAGCCCAAGTCCATATTTTGCAAAATCATCTTTAACTCTTGCTTTCAATGCCTCAGATACTTCATCGTACAACTTTGGAAGGTCAAGAACAGTTTTTACATTTTCCCCAAGGACATCGTTTAATCTTGCTACAATGATGTCTTTGGTGTACTCTTCAACGCCGTCAGAACTTTGTATTCCCTGACTTCCAACAAAGACATTCACAAAAAGTTGTGGGTCTTCAACCTTTGTCGCAAATTTTCCAAAAGCCCTCAGCCTTATCATCTGAAATTCGCTATCTCTAAAAAGGACTGGCTCTTTTGTTCCCCATTTCATATCGGTGAAAACTTTTCTGTTAACATAATAAACATCAGCCCTGAAGGGCGAAGTTCCACCAAAGGGGAGATTCACTATTTTATTTAAAAGAGGAATGTTCAAAGTTGTGAGCGTGTGCCTTCCTGGACCAAAAACATCAAGCGCCCTTCCATCTCTGAAAAAGACAGCCCATTGATTTTCCTGAACTATAAGTTGGGCACCCAATTTTATTTCTCCGCCCATCTCAAAACGATGAACCATCTCTTTTCCCGTTTTATCAAACCATTCAATTACTTCAATGTAATTTGCCATCTTACCCCTCCTTATGGTTTTTCAAAAATTTGCTTTCTTTCGTCAATCAATTTCTCAAGATTGTCCACAACTTCTTTGATGTTCTCACCTTTTTCCTTTATACATTTTTCAAGGGATTCTGTTACCTCAACTAAATTCAAATCGTAGTTGTAAATTTTATCAAGTTCCTCTTCCTTTATTTTTAATTGATCAAAAAAACCTGAATAGCCATAAGAGGCGAACCGTAAAGAATCGGCTATTTTATAAAGCCTTCTTTCAAGACGGCCAATATCATCAAGTTCCTTAAGTTTTCCTTCATTTGTGAGGGTGAGTTTTAAATCCTGGAGTTCCTTTCTTGCTCCATCAATTTTTGAAGCAAGGTATTCCCTTAATCTTTTGTCTGTCGTTCTTCTATTATCTTTTTCCCTGTAACCGGAAAGTCCAGGAATTACATCAAGAAATTTTTCTAAAAAATTTTTCTCGCTTTGATTCATTCAACCCTCCTTTTAAAAATTTTAGTATTACTCACTCGATTTTTTTATCAGATGTATCGCTCGCTTTGCTGTTCTTACCATCTTTATAATATCTTTTTCTGTTGTGAATTTATTAACCTGTAGTGAGATGACAAACTGCAAATGTGATGGTTTATGTGTATGACCACCCTCATCAATCTTTTCATCAACCTCATCTGGAATTGATATTCGCTCTTCTCTCTTTTCCTCTTTAGTTTCTATTACTTTTTCTTCAATCTCACCATTCTTTCTTTCATCATAATTTCCCTTAACTATTTCAATCCCTGATTCAGTTGCAAGAAAATAAAAAAGTGGGAAAGAAGATTTCATCAACCTTTCGCTCAAATTATAAACCTCTTGAAATTTTTTCTCCGCTTCGCTTTCGCTTCCAAGAGGAAGAGGAACATTTTCAAAGAACTCACTGTAACTTCGTTTTACTATCTCTTTTTGAAGCTCTTTATCACGATTTTCCCTGCTAAAAGCCTCGTGTCCTCCGAGTAATGTTCCACTTTCATCAATTAATCCTAAATACCTAAGCGCTGCTATCGCAGGGTAAATCAAATGCGACGAGACTCCCCTTTTGTGAAGTTCATCCCTTGTAATCACATCACCTTTTTTGTGGAGTGCTATTACATCAAAAACTTCTACAAGCCCTTTTTTGGGAACATAAGGCGGCGTTTCCGAATGTTTTCTTGCCATATTTCACCTCTAAACTTTCTATCATTGAGCAAGAAGTTTAATCTATCAAGAAGAATCTATAAAGTCAAGAAACGGACTAAAAAATAGCAACGCCGTTTTCAGATTCTCTAAAAAGTGTATGTCAATTGGACGCCACAAAGAAAAGACTTGCCTTTGTATTTTCCATCTGGAGTCATAGGATATTCATATAATCCATTGTTATTGAACCTGCAAATGTTAGAGGAAGTGATGTCCCCATTTGCAAATTTAATGTATTGTCCAAACCAGTCAATCTTCCATTTTCCGAAATTATGCCCTGCTCCAAATGAAACCATCCATCTATTCTTGTCGGGAAGGACGGGCGTTAAAGTTTTATCAGGAATCGGGGCTTCATCATAAACTATTCCCCATCTAACTTCCGTCCTATCGCTTAATCTATAGTTAAAACCCAAACGGTATGTCATTGTATCTTCCCAATTAAAAAGGAGAATTTCATCTTTGACCACAGGAACCGAAGTATAAAGAACTGGCGCCCCTGCCCAAACCCATACACCGCCTATGGTATGTTTTTTAAAGTGAATATCCGCATAATCCCATTGACTCCAATTGCTCCACTGTGCATCAAACTCCGTCCTCAAATTGCCACTCTCATAGGCAACTCCAGCCTGAATGGTTTCAGGCACAGAATCAAGGTCAAAGTTAACCTCTTGCCCTATAAAAGCCCTGTCGTTTCCGTTATGAAGGTAGGGTGATATTTCAAAGGAAGCATAACCTTTGTATTTGAACGAGGGCTTGCTCTTAAATGTTAAGCCAAAAGACCACGGAAGACTTTTAAAAAGGTAGCCAATGTCAAAAGCAAAAGCTTGATCGCGAACTTTTGTATCAACACTTACCTCTGATGGAACAATCGTATATGGAGCATTACCTGCAAGGTCCTGAACATAACTTGATAAAATCGTAGTGTCACTGTTTCTTATCAAATTTATTTGCGAATCATAGTAATCGATGCCTATACTCACTGCGTGCTTGTCGTTAAACTTATACGCAATTACGGGATGATAGTTTATTGTAACTATTTTTGCATGCCTGCTTGCAAATCTACCGGGGAAATCGTCAGACCAATCAGTTGATAGATTAAATGGAGCAGTAACTGATAAGCCAAAAAAGACATTTTCAGTGAGAGGCATAGTAAGATACATTGAAGGTATAAAGAAATTTTTTGCTTTGTTTTTGTAATCCCCTAAAGTTGGACTTTGATATTTAATATCAGATTTTATGTAAGTTGTATTGAAAGAAAATTGGTATCCTTTTAAAAAAGCAATTCCTGCAGGGTTATAAAATAACGCTGAAGGATCGTCAGCAGTTGCAACAAAAGCATTCCCCATCGCAGCTCCCTTTGAACCTTGTTCTGGAATGGCTGTGGCTGAGGCAAAACACAACCCATAGGCTCCTACAAAAATTAAAAATAGGATAAATCTTTTCATAGCATCCTCCTTTGTAAAGACAAATTTTATAATATTACTTATGTAGAAGTCAACAAACTATTGTCAAGGATAAAATAGTAAGAGGTTCTATCTACCTATCCTCATCAACTCTTAAAACAGAAAGAAAAGCCTCCTGCGGAATTGAAACATCACCAACCATCTTCATCCTCTTCTTTCCCTCTTTCTGTTTTTCAAGAAGTTTTCTTTTTCTTGTTATGTCCCCACCGTAACATTTGGCAAGGACATTTTTTCTTAGTGGTTTTACAACGGTTCTTGCTATTATCCTGCTATTTATTGCCGCCTGTATAACCACTTCAAAGAGTTGTCTTGGAATCCCTTCTTTAAGCTTTGATGCGGCGACTCTACCTCTTCTTTCAGCCTGCGATTTATGAGAAATAAAGGAGAGGGCATCAACAGGCTTTCCATTTACAAGAACATCAACTTTGACAAGGTCAGATTCCTTATAATCTTTAATTGTGTAATCCATAGAGGCATAACCGCTTGATACCGTCTTAAGTTTATCGTAGAAATCAACAATTATTTCACTGAGTGGAATTTCATACTGGATTATAACTGTGTCCTTGCTTGCATAGTTAAAGTTTAACTGCTTTCCTCTTCTCTCCTCAAACAACTTGAGAACATTTCCAACAAATTCGCTTTTTGTAAAAACGGTCACATTTGCATAAGGTTCATAAAACTCCTCAATTAAATGGGGTTCTGGAAGTTTTGAGGGACTTATTATATCAACCATTTCGCCTTTGTTTGTCTTTATTTTATAGACGACATTTGGAGCAGTTGTGATCAAATCAAGCGAGAATTCCCTTTCAAGCCTTTCCTGAACAATTTCCATATGGAGAAATCCTAAAAAACCGCATCTAAATCCAAAACCAAGCGCCTCTGAGGTCTCCGGCTCGTAGATAAAAGAGGAATCGTTTAAACTCAATTTTTCAAGAGCATCCCTCAACTTTGGATACTCATTTGGATCAACAGGATAGAGCCCTGCAAAGACCATAGGCTTTACTTTTCTAAAGCCAGGAAATGGATTTTCGCAAGGGTTTGAACCCAATGTTATCGTATCACCAATCATAATTTCCTTTGGATCCTTTACCCCAGCAATCAAAAATCCAACCTGTCCTGTTTGTAGCGATTTAATTTGTTGCGGTGATGGAGTGAAGATTCCAAGTGCTTCAACATTTCTCTCTTTCCCTGTTGCAAGAAATTTTATTTTATCGCCAACAGAGACAGAGCCATCTATTATTCTTATAAGAGTGATTACACCTCTAAAGGAGTCATACCATGAATCAAAAATCATAGCCTTTAAAGGTGCATCCGCATTGCCTTTTGGGGGAGGGAGTTTTTCAACTATTGCTCTTAAAATTTCTTCTATTCCAATATTTTCTTTCGCTGAGGCAAGGATTGCGTCACTTGCGTCAAGCCCAATAACATTTTCTATCTCATCTTTTACTCTTTCAGGTTGGGCAGAGGCAAGGTCAATTTTATTTATTACAGGGACAAGTTCAAGTCCTAAGTCAACGGCAAGGTATGCGTTTGCAAGAGTTTGAGCCTCAACGCCCTGAGAAGCATCGACGACCAACAAAGCCCCTTCACACGCTGCAAGCGCTCTTGATACTTCATAGTTAAAATCAACATGACCTGGGGTATCTATCAAATTTAATAAATACTCATCGCCCTTTTCATCAACATATCTCAAACTTACCGTGTGAGCCTTTATTGTGATTCCTCTCTCTCTCTCTAAATCCATTCCATCAAGAAACTGCTCCTGCATCTCTCGTGGACTGACCGCTTTGGTCGCCTCAAGGATCCTATCGGAAAGAGTCGTCTTTCCGTGATCAATGTGGGCAATTATGCAAAAATTCCTTATTTTACTTAAATCCATAATCTCTTCTTTCATTTTTATTATAACTCAATCCCCTGACCTTTAAAAGATCACCCTCGCTACTATGTATGTTAAGGCTGAAATTATTGCTGATGCAGGGATTGTTATTATCCACGCAACAACTATTGTCCCGGCAAGACCCCATTTTACCGCCCTTGTATTTTTTAATGAACCAACTCCCATTATTGCCCCTGTTATCGTGTGGGTAGTGCTTATTGGAATACCGAGTGCTGATGAACTGAAAAGAACTATCGCAGCGCTTGTTTCTGCACAGAAGCCGTCAACAGGTTTTAGATGGGCAAGTTTATTTCCCATTGTCTTTACAATACGCCATCCTCCAAAGATTGTCCCTAAGGCAATCGCCCCGTGACAACTAAGGACTATCCACAATGGAATATGAAAATCTTTTCCCAGATACCCCCCGCTGAATAGAAGCCCCGCGATTATTCCCATTGTTTTTTGAGCATCATTTCCTCCGTGCCCCAAACTGTATGCCGCCGCAGAGATCAACTGTCCCTTGCGAAAAAGTCCATCAACCTTTCTGGGAGTTGAATGTGCAAAAAGGTTATAAACAAGAGTCCCCATAACTATCCCAAGAAGAAAACCAACCACGGGAGAAATTACTATGAATGCCATTGTAATAAGTATTCCCTTCATAACAAGCGAACCTATTCCAGCCTTTACTAAAGCAGATCCAATGAGCCCTCCAACGAGAGCGTGAGAAGAACTTGAAGGAATACCAAAAAACCATGTGATTAAATTCCATACACAGGCACTCACTAATGTTCCACAAATGACATAAGTGTCTATCTTAGTTATATCAACGATCCCCTTTCCAAGTGTTCTCGCAACATGAAGGCCAAAAATAAGAAAAGCAACAAAGTTAAAAAATGCAGCCCAAAAAACCGCAAATTTTGGTGAAAGGACTCTCGTTGCAACTACAGTCGCTATTGAGTTTGCTGCATCGTGAAAACCATTTAAAAAATCAAAAAAAAGTGCCAATGCTATAAGTGCTATTATTGCTATCAAAGCGATGTTCCTCCACAAGACTTATAGCGTATTATAACCTTTTCTATTATAAATTCAAATTATTAGAAGATTTAAAAATTTAAAGCCACAACTATTTGTCTAAATCACTTTTGGGTTTATAATTGTTTTCTGGAGGAAGTTTTGGCTAAGGTTGGACTTCTTGCTTTAGATGTTGGCGGATCTTTTGTTAAGTCCGCCGTACATCTCTTTGAGAACAATAAAAAAGAAAAGATATTCTTTAAATTTCACTCTAAAAGTTTCAAAGAACTTGAAGGTGATATAGAAAGTATTTACACAAGATGTATTCAGGATTGTGATTATAAAATCCTTGTCTCCTCATTTGCAGGAAGGGTTCTTCAAGATGGCGAGGTTGTGAGCATAACGAAATGGAGAGAAATAAAAAAGAGAGAGAATATTTTTAAAACACTCAATTTTGATAAAAAGATTTTTAAAAATGACATAGAATGTGCAATGGTCGCTCTTGAAAGTGCAAAATTTCAAACAATAAAAAAAGGAAAGGTAAATTGTGACAACAGGGCACTGGTCTATTGTGGTAGTGGAATGGGTGTTGCCCTTTCAAAAGATGGTAAAATTTACCCTTCAGAATTTGCATCATCTTCCTTTGCACTTGATTTTGAAAATAATTTAGAAAAGAAAATTTATAACAAAACAATCCTTTCAAATGAAGATATTCTCTCTTCAAATGGCATTCTTTTCATTTCAGAAAAACTTGGTTACAAAGTGAAGGATTTATATGATGTCATAAAAAAAGTACAGGAAGGAAAATTGACAAAAGTGGTTAAACTATTTGCAACTTTTCTTGGAAGAAGCTTGAGAAACCTTGCCCTCACAACACTTTGTGGGTCAATTATTTTAGGTGGAAAGCCGATGAACATTCTGCTTCCTGAATATTACAAGAATATAACCGAAGAATTTCTTAAAGACGATAATTCAAAATGGTTTCTAAAAAATGTTGAAATTAAAAGGGTACTAAAAGATGATGATTTGCCTCTTAAAGGTGCTAATATAATAGGATTTAAAATTTTAAAGGAGATGAGACTTGTCTAAAAGTGTTCTTGTTTTAACCGCACATCCAGATGATGAAACTTTATGGTGTGGCGGTCTTCTTCTATCAAATCAAGATTGGGAGAAGACAATTTTTTCTTTTACAAGAAAAAGCGATCGGGATAGATGTCCAAAATTTTTTAGGGCGGTAAAGGAATATGGTGCAAATGGAATCATTGATGACCTTGATGATGGTGTTTCGCAAAAGCCTCTTAATTATTCACTTTACAAAAATTCAATTCTAAACAATTTAAAGAAAAAAGATTATGATTTGATCATAACCCACTCAATTTTTGGTGAGTATTCCTCTCACTTAAGACACGAAGAGGTTTCGCTTGCAACATTGATTTTGATTTATGACGAAATTATAAAAACAAAGGAGTTGTGGTTTTTTAACTACACCGACGATAAAAAGAAAAATGATCCTTATTCAAGGGAAGATTCAGACCTTCTGCTTTCTTTGAGCGATGAAGTTTTTGATAAAAAGAAAAGAATTTTGCTTGATGTGTATGGATTTTCTAAGGATAGTTGGGAGGCAAAAATTATTCCAAAAAGAGAGGGTTTTAAAATTAAAAAAACTTTTTTTATGAAAGGATAAAAAATGAAAGTTCTTTTGTTATACGATTATCCACCCCCACCTGGAGGGCTTGCGACACAGGGAGACTATTTAAGAAAAGGGTTGAGAGAATTGGGCGTTGAAGTAAGGGCTTGCAGTTTTAAATCCGCCTTTGAAAAAAGATGGAATTACCTCTGGTTTAATCCCGATATTGTAGTTGGGGTTGGCTATTGGGGGCATACACCTCAAATAGTTCTCCATCCAATGCAACATGACAAAGTCGCCATCCCGTGGCTTGTTGCAGATGGGGTTGTTCTTGATTACCAGAATATCTTAAACACCCTTCCACTTATTCTCGTTACATCAAACTGGGTGAAAGAAAGGTTTGTGAGGGATGGAATCAAAGAAGAGTTGATTGATGTTCTCCCTGTTGGACTTGATACAGATTCATTTATTCCATATTCAAGGGAAGATGAAAGGGTCAAAGCGGTAAGAAAATCACTTGGCATTGATGAAGATGAGATGATGATTTTAACAATTGGAGGAGATGCCGCATCAAAGGGAACAAGAGAAGTTATGGAGGCTCTTTCTTTGATTAAGTCTGAAATTCATACAAACTGGAAATATGTAATAAAAGTTTGGCCTCAACAGAGAACAGAAATCCAGAACAGGATGGACATTGAACTTGCAGAGTCGCTTGGAATTTTAAACAACATAATAATTAAAGAGGACATCATCTCAAGAGATTTCGTGCCTTTCCTATTATCTGCTTGCGATATTTATGCAGGACCATCAAGACTTGAAGGTTTTGGGATGGTTCAGGTTGAGGCAAACGCTTGTGGAAAACCTGTTCTTGGAATAAAAGCGATGGGGCTTCTTGACACTATTATTGATGGAGAGACTGGATTTCTTGCAAGAGTTGGAGAAGAGATAAAGGTTGAAAATCTTGTCGTTGGTGAGGAGCACGGCTTTCCTCCAAAAACCCTGTTCCATTTTGACCCTCCAAAGGTCATTGATTACAGGGCTGATTCAAAGGATCTCGCAAAGTATTTAAAAATTTTAATTGAAAATGAAAAGTTACGAAAAGAAATGGGAGAAAAGGGTGTAAAGAGGGCAAGAGAAGTTTTTGATTACAGAGTTGTGGCGAAACAATTTCTTTCAATTCTGAAAAAGAGAGGATTGTGTAATGAATGAAGAGGAAAAAAATTTAATCCGTCTCTGTTTAGAAAGGGCGGAAGAGGTTTTGCTTCAAAATTCAAAGGGTCCTTATCAGGGATTACCAAGAACTGCAGGTGACGGCTACCCGGAACCATACACGAGAGATTTGATGATTTCATCTCTGGGAATTTGCTCAATTGATAATGATGAGCTTCTAAGAGGTCTTGAGAAAACTTTAATAATACTTGCAAAGAATCAAAGTGAAAAGGGGTTAATTCCTTCCCTTGTTTGTGATCCGGAAGACCTTGGTTCATCTGATACAACCGCTCTTTTTCTCCTTGCTTTGAATGAATATAGAAAAAAAACAAAAAGACCAAAATTTCTTAAAGACGCTGAAATAAAGGCGTTAAGGTGGCTCTCCTATCAAAGTCCGGATGATTCAGTTATGATTGGGCAACTACCAACTACAGATTGGAGAGATGAGGAGTGGGTATTGGGTTATGGAATTTATGTCAATTCAATCTATTATGATGTTCTCAAGAGGTATCGAAAATACAAGGAAGCAAAGAAACTCAAATCTCTGGTTCACAGATTTGAAATAAAGGGAGGTGTGAAACACCGCCACATTCACGAGGGTTTGAAGATAAGGCATAAGCCTTATTATGCTGAATGGGCTTTTAAGGTTATGGCTTCGGAAAGGTTTGACCTTGTGGGAAATTCACTTGCAATAATCTCGGGGCTTTGTCCAAAAACGAGGGCAAAAAAAATCATTGATTGGGTTGAAGATGAATGCAAACACTTAAAAAAGAAAAGGGAACTTAAAGGGAATTTGCCTCCGGTTTTATTTCCCTACATCAAAAAAAACGATCCTGATTGGATTGAAAGGTATGAGGAATATAATCAGCCAGGGACATATCACAACGGCGGAGTTTGGCCCTTTGCTTGTGGACTTTATGTGTCAGCAATCGTCAAAACAGGAAAGAGGGAACTTGCAGAAAAAAGATTATGTGATTTAGCAAAGTTAAATAAAATTTCAAGAAACAAGGAATTTGATTGGGGATTTTCTGAATGGTTTAAAGCAAGGAATTTAACTCCCTCTGGCGCCTCCCATCAAAGTTGGTCTGCATCAATGTTTATCTATGCAGTTAAATGTTTTGAAAAGCAATTTTCATTTTGCTTTTAGTTTTTTTTTGTGATAACCTTAAAAAAGAGACGCTTAATGATTTAGTCAAATCATAGCATATTTGCGTCTCAAGGAGGTTAGAATGAAGTGTCCATCAGCAGCCTTTATTTCGACTGCATTGCCGAGAATGTGCGGAATTGCCACTTTCACAAATTATATTGCTTCAAGTGTTTCCACAATTTCAGGTATGCCACTTGAGCAAAATCCAAAAGTCAAAATAGTGGCTCTTCATAATCCTGCCCAGAGTCTAAGGTACAAGAATGAGGTTGAGTTCATTATAAGACAGGTTCAAAAGAGAGATTACATCGAAGCCGCAGATTTTTTGAATATTTCACCTGTAGATGTTGTTTGTATCCAGCATGAATTTGGTATTTTTGGTGGAGACGATGGAAGATACATTCTGGATCTTCTTGACAATTTAAGAAAACCAACAGTAACAACTTTCCATACGATTCTACAGACCCCTACTCCCGGACAAAAAGAGGTTTTAACAAAAGTTGCAGAATACTCTAACTATGTAATAGTGATTGCAGAAAAAGCAAAAAAGATGCTAAAAGAAATCTATGGCGTGGATGAAAGCAAAATAGTTCACATTTACCATGGAGTTCCAGATGTTCCATTTATGGATCCAAATTTTTATAAAGACCAATTTAATTTTGAAGGGAAAAAAGTTTTACTAACCTTCGGTTTAATAAGTCCAGGGAAGGGAATTGAAAATGCAATTGATGCAGTCGCCCTTTTGAAGGATAAATATCCTCAACTCATTTATGTCATTTTAGGAGCGACACACCCTGAAGTTAAAAGACAAACGGGAGAGTCTTACAGATTGAGCCTTCAGAAAAGGGCTGAAGACCAGGGAATCAAAGATAGGGTCTATTTCTTTGATAGATTTGTAAGCGATGAGCAACTTATTGAATTTCTTTTAATGGCTGACTACTACATCACACCATATCCTCATAAGGAACAAATTTCCTCTGGAACTTTATCGTTTGCTTTAGGTTGTGGAAAAGCGATCGTTTCTACACCTTACTGGTACGCTGAGGAGTTGCTTGGCGATGGGAGAGGGCTTCTTGCAGAATTTAATAATCCAAAAGATATGGCAGAAAAACTTGAGAGATTTTTGTCATCTGAAGTAGAATACACCCAAGTCAGGAAAAAAGCCTATCAGTTTGGCAGAAAGATGGTGTGGAGAGAAATTGCCCATCAATATGCCAACACTTTCCAGATGGCGGTTGAAAGGGGAGCACCGGTGCGAAGTTCAAAAAAGCCTGCGACTGCTTTAATTGTGCCAGAGCTCAATCTTGAACACCTCTTGAGGATGACTGATGATACAGGGATTTACCAGCATTGCATTTACTCAGCACCGTGGAGAGAACACGGCTACACCACAGATGACAACGCAAGGGCTTTAAGGTTCATTATGAGATATTATGGCCAATACAAAGATGAAAGTGTTTTGCCCCTTGCTTACACCTATCTCTCATTCATCCAGAGCAGTTTCAACCCTCAGAAAAAACGGTTCAGGAATGGATTTAGTTACGATAGAAAATGGCTTGACGAGATAGGTTCGGAAGATTGTCAGGGAAGGGTGCTTGCAGCACTTGCGGATACTCTTGTTCTTGCTCCCAACCCTTCAATGGCATGCCTTGCAAAAGAACTTTTTGATAGTGCACTTGAATCTCTGAGCTCTTTCATCTCCCCTCGTGCGTGGGCGTGGGTCATAATGGCAACAGATAGATATTTAAAGAAATTCGGGGGAGCACGGGAAGTAAGAGAATTGCGAGATAGAATCTCCTTAAAACTCATAGAATCCTTTGAAAAAAATGCAACTGAGGATTGGCTCTGGTGTGAGAACACCCTTACTTACGATAATGCAAGGCTTTGCAAGGCTTTGATCGTTGCAGGTTTAGTAACTGACAAAGGTGAAAAAGTAAAATTGGGACTTGATTCATTAAGATGGCTACTAAAAATTCAAACAAATCCCGTTACAGGTAATCTTTCCATAATAGGAAATGATGAATGGTACAAAAAAGGAGGTATAAAATCTCAATTTGATCAGCAACCTCTTGAAGTCGCTGCCCTTCTTTCAGCCTGCCACGAGGCTTACAAGACGACAAAGGAAAAGGAGTGGCTTGATGAGATGAAAAGATGCTTCAGCTGGTTTTTAGGTGCAAATGACCTTAATGTTCCACTTTATGATTTCTCAACAAAAGGATGCTGTGATGGTTTGACAGCAAGCGGTGTGAGTTTAAATCAAGGTGCTGAATCAACCCTTTCCTGGCTTGGGGCAATTTTAAGGATGAATGAAGAAGGATTGTAAGGAGGAACTATGGAATACAAAACTTTTGAGGAGTTGAAAAAGCGCATTGTAGAGGACCATAGACCGTGGGGAAGTTTCAGAAGATTTCCACATGAGGGAATAAGCAGTATCAAAATAATAACTGTCAATCCGGGTGGACTACTTTCACTCCAATACCACAACAACAGGGATGAATTCTGGGTTGTCCTTGATGATGGTCTTGAAATAACAATTGGAGAAGACAAAATAGTTGCAAAAAAGGGTGATGAGTTCTTTATTCCAAGAAAAACACTTCACAGGGCAAAAGGCATTGGAAAAGAGCCTGCAAGATTTTTTGAATTGTGGATTGGCTCATCTGAAGAAGATGATATTGTAAGAGTAGAAGATATTTATAAAAGATAAGGAGGTTCAAAATGACACTAAAAGTTGCAATAAATGGTTTCGGAAGAATTGGAAGACACATTTTCAGACAAATCATTAAAGATTCATCTTTTGAAGTCGTGGCGATCAACGATATTACTGATGCAAAGACTCTCGCTCATCTTCTTGCCTTTGATTCGGCTTATGGGAGATTTGAATCAGCCGTAAATGTTTTAGAAGATTCAATTGAAGTTATGGGTAAGGAGATCAAAGTTCTCGCAAAATCTTCAATTGAAGGAAATCTCTGGAAAGATTTAGGTGTTCAATTTGTTTTTGAGTCAACGGGAAAATACGCAAAGGGAGACAAAATAAGGATTCACAATGAAAACGGGGCTAAATGGACTATGATAACCGCCCCAGCAAAAGGCGTCGACATTATGGTTGTCTATGGAGTTAATCACAAGAAACTTGATATAAACAACCATAAAGTAATATCAAATGCCTCTTGCACAACCAACTGCCTTGCGCCAGTCGTAAAAGTCATTCACGAAAACTTTGAACTTGTTTCAGGGCTTTTGACAACTGTTCACGCGGTAACAAACGACCAAAAACTTCTTGACCTTCCCCATTCAGACTTAAGAAGGGCAAGGGCTGCAATGGCATCAATGATTCCAACTACAACAGGAGCAGCAAAAGCAATAGGAGAGGTGATGCCTGAATTAAAGGGTAAATTGGACGGTATTTCTGTAAGAGTTCCCACCATTACAGTCTCTTTAGTTGACCTTACCTTTACCACAAAGAAACCTATTACAAAAGACTCTTTGAATGAGGCATTTTACAAGGCAAAAGAGGGTGAATTGAAAGGAATACTTGATATAACCGAGCTTCCACTCGTCTCTGTTGACTTTCTTAAAGACCCACATTCAGCAATCGTTGATGGTCTATCAACTATGACCATTTCTGAAAATGTTGGTAAGGTTTTTGCCTGGTATGACAATGAGTGGGGATACGCTACAAGATGTGTTGATGTGGCGAAACTTTTCATTTAAAAGGATTTTCAATGGCTTCGGGGGATAGTGATTGAAGATTCTCTACAAATACATTCTTAAAGAGAGCTATCCCCCTGCGATTCTCTCCTTAGCGGTTTTCTCTTTTATACTTATAATAAATCTCTTATTTCAACTTGCAGAACTTATAGTTGAGCAGGGGTTTTCTCTTTATAAAGGTTCTCTGTTTTTTATTGCTGCCTTACCTGTCCTCTTAAGTTACACGGTTCCGATTGCGACATTAAGTGGAGTTTTGATAGCGGTTTCAAGATTAAGTTCCGATAGAGAAATAACTGCAATGAAAGCATCGGGAGTCAACACATCAAGCCTTTTAATTCCTCTTTTAACATCATCTTTTTTTCTTTCGATTGTCCTTGCCATTTTCAATTTTTACCTTGTCCCCCACTGCTCTGATTTTCAGGATAAAATGGTTAGTTCAACAATTACAAATAAGGTTGTAATCAGATCACTTAAGCCAAAGGAATTTTTTGACAAAATTGAAAATATCCTTCTTTTTGTTGATGACTACGATGACAAAAATCAGGTCTACAAGAATCTTCTTGTTTATCAAAATCCTAAAGAAGGTTTAGAGATATTGACTCTTGCAAAGACGGCAAAGCCTATAAATGAAGGAGATGAAAAAATAAGTTTCATTATAAAAGATGGTAAAAGTTATACCTTTAAAAATAAAACACCTGGAGATGTTGAGGTATCATCCTTTAATGAACAGATTTTAAGGATAGAACAGCAAAAACAAACCGCTCAGAAAAACAAACCCGATCTGACTTCAATTTCGACACCTCTTTTATTTCAGTTGGCTTTTGGAAAAAACAGAGGAGATGATTTCTACACCTTTGAGTATGAATTTTTCAGGAGGATTGCCAATTCAATAGTCGTTATTATATTTATCCTTATCGCCTTTCCTTTAGGTATAGCAAGCTTTGGAGGAGGAAAAAACGCAAGTTTTAGCATTTCAATACTTCTTATTCTTTTTTATTGGATTGTCCAGAGTAGCCTTGGGAATTTATCCTTAAAGGGGAAAATGGGTCCATTTTGGGGAGCATTTGGCCCTACGGTTACTTTTCTTTTACTCTCCATTCCCCTTAACATCAGGGGAGGAGAAAAAATATGGAAAATTAAAGAAAGAATCTTTCATCTCCCGTTGTTAATGAAGTTTTCAAACAGCGAGAAAAATATCGCAGCACAGGAAAAAGGCTCATCTCTTTTCAGAAGAAAAATTCTTGATATTTATATAACAAAATACAATGTAAGATTTATTTTTATTACACTTTGTTCCCTCATTCTGCTTGATTTTATAATAGAAACGAGGGGTTTCATTGGCTATCTTTCAAACCTCAAAAAGGTTACAACATTACTTAAATATCTTTTTTTTAAATCGTTTTCCCTTCTGCCCGGATTGACTCCATTTGCACTTTTGATAGGAGTATTAATAACAGCAGCGGTGTTAGAAAGAAGAAGTGAATTGACAGCCATTAAAGCATCTGGAATTTCCCTTCTAAGGGTCAGCATAACTTTTCTTATCATTGCGGTGATTGCATCATTCACAATATTTGCTCTTTCTGAAACAATAATACCGAAAGCAACAAAAAAATCTTTGAAACTTAAGGACTCTTTGAAAAATTACTATTCCCGGTACCTTTCAACCGATCAAGATGTATGGGTCTTTAGCAAAGATGATAATGTTTTATACCACTATAACTTATATTTAAGAAAAGATCAACATTTTGAAGGGCTTTCAATTTATTTTCTTGATAAGGATATGAATCTTAAAGATAGATTCAGAGCAAAAAGGGCATCTTACATTGAGGATAAAACAGTAGAGTTTAAAAAAGGTTGGTGGTTCAGAGAAAATAGTAAGAATCAGTTTGAATATATTGAAAGCGGTAAAATCAAAATACCCCACTCTAAAGATTTTCTGGTGCTTCCAGAGAATATTGATGCCCAAACTCTTCCAATGAGAAAGATGAATAAACTAATAAAAAACCTTCAAAATAAAGGAATCAAAACAATCAGAATGCAGGTAGAATATTACAAAAAGATAGCAGACCCATTAGGGGGAATAGTCCTTGTTCTTTTAGGGCTTCCATTTGCCTTCCTTGGTGGAAGGAGAGGATCTTTATACGGGATTTCAATTGCCTTAGGACTCTCGTTTTTCTACACTGTTTTTTCAGCAATAATGAAATCAATAGGCCAGATGGGATGGCTTGACCCTATGCTTTCATCCCTTTTTTCGCCCCTGATATTTTCAGTTTTAGGTTTGATGGCTCTTCTTAAAATCAAGACCTGATTCTTTTATTTTTCCTGAAAACCTTTCCAAGTATAACATTTAGTGGATTGTCTCTATGCAGAAAGGTTATTGGCGGTTTTCTCCTTATTCCAATCATTTTATAGAAATTGATAAGATTCGTTCTGAAAGGAGAATGCCTGTATTTTAAGCCCTGTTGGATAGCTTGAACAGCGTGGTATCTATCGTTCATAAGGAGATAAACCCTTGCAAGGTTTAAATAAAGAAGTGGTTCTTCATCCTCCATCTTGATCGCTTGAAGGCATAATTCAAGTCCTTGATAGGTCCTTTTCTGAAAAACTGCGGTAAGGTACCCAAGAAAGGATTTTGCGATGGCATTGCTCGGTTCTTGATCTGTCATATTCTGGAAATAGTAAAATGCCCTTTGCAATTCTCCTCTGTCGATTAAATCCATTCCTTTGGTAAGTGCCGGTGAAACATAAACTATAGTCAAATCTGTCTTATCAACCATTTATCCCCCTTTACAAACTCAAGGGAAAATATATCAAATTAAATAAAAAATTTCAAATGATAATTTTTTTACCCAAAATCCGACATTGGTTTATATCTTTATTTGACGCAGGTAAATGCTACGCA